>JAQXZD010000046.1 GCA_029227035.1 Lachnospiraceae bacterium | reverse complement strand
AAAGTGAAAAAAGTGCTTGACGAATGAACTTGCCCATGATAGTATAATAGACGGTTCGTTGGTCAAGCGGTTAAGACGCCGCCCTCTCACGGCGGAAACACGGGTTCGATTCCCGTACGAACTGCTAGAGCTTGCATCAGGAAGGATGTAAGCTCTTTTGCTTTACAGATGGGATTTCAGGAGAAAGTCTGATGGAAATTTCGTATGTGAAGCCTTTTTTTTACCTGGAAAAAATTTCGTAAATTTTAGGAGGATGATCCGTTATGTTGAAAGAACAGGCGTTGTTTGCTGATGGAACAGCAGATTATTGTAATCCGGCGGAGCCGAAAGCGGGGGATATGGTTACGCTTCGGTTTCGTACCGCAAGGGATGATGCGGATGCGGTATATCTTTGCACAGAGAAGGAAAAGTTACCGATGAAAAAGACAGAGTCGGAGGGCATGTTTGATTATTATTCCATACAGGTTCAGATGAACGAAAGTGCTTTTTCATATTATTTTGAGGTGAAGGATGGCACAAAGAGTATCTGTTATGACCGTTATGGAGTGGAGCAGGAGCCGAGAGAACAGTATTATTTTCGGATTGTGCCGGGATTTTCCACACCGGAATGGTCCAAGGGCGCGGTTATGTATCAGATTCTGACCGACCGGTTTTATAACGGGGATACTTCCAATGATGTGCTGGATAATGAATACTCTTATCTGGGTACCATGAGTCAAAAAGTGGAGGACTGGAATAAATGTCCGGAGAACTTTTCGGTGGCGGAATTCTATGGAGGAGATCTGGAAGGAGTTCGGCAGAAACTGGATTATCTGTCGGAGCTTGGTATCGAAGTAATCTATTTTAATCCGTTGTTTGTATCACCGTCTAACCATAAGTACGATACACAGGATTATGATTATATCGATCCGCATTATGGAAAAATCGTAGTGGACGAAGGAGAGCTGTTAAAGGAGGGAGACTGTAATAATCAGAATGCCGGCCGTTATATCAGCCGAGTGACAGATAAAAGGAATCTGGAAGCCAGTAATGAATTTTTTGCAGAGTTTGTGAGGGAAGCGCATGCCAGAGGAATAAGGGTTATTCTGGACGGAGTATTCAATCACTGTGGTTCTTTTAATAAGTGGATGGATCGTGAGAAGATTTATCAAAAGGGAGACGGATATGAGCCGGGGGCGTACAGCAGCAAGGAAAGTCCGTATAATAATTTCTTCAACTTCAAGGATTCAGAGGCATGGCCGGATAACAGCAGTTATGAAGGCTGGTGGGACTATGAGACTCTGCCAAAATTGAATTACGAAGAGTCCGAGGAACTGCATGATGATATCTTACGGATTGCGGCAAAGTGGGTATCGGCACCTTACTTCGCTGACGGCTGGAGACTTGATGTGGCAGCGGATCTTGGACAGACACCGGAATACAACCATCAATTCTGGCAGGAGTTCAGGGAGACGGTTAAGAAGGCAAATCCGGAGGCGGTCATTCTGGCAGAGCATTACGGCGATCCGCGCGAATGGCTGGGAGGAGACCAGTGGGATACGGTGATGAATTATGATGCCTTTATGGAGCCGGTAACCTGGTTCCTTACCGGAATGGAAAAGCACAGTGAGGAGTTTGATGAAAAGAAGCTGGGGAATATAGAGGATTTTGAGGAATCCATGAAGCATTATATGGCAAGTTTTCTCACTCCGTCACTGCAGTGTGCCATGAATGAACTGTCCAACCATGATCATTCCAGATTCCTGACCAGAACAAACCACAAGGCAGGGAAGGCGGAAAAACTGGGTACGGCAGCGGCAGAGGAAGGAATCAGTAAAGCGGTTCTCAGGGAAGCGGTTGTCATTCAGATGACCTGGCCTGGGGCACCGACCGTTTATTACGGGGATGAAGCCGGAGTGTGCGGCTTTACGGACCCGGATAACCGCAGAACCTATCCGTGGGGGAACGAGGATAAGGATTTGATTCATTTCCACAGGGATATTATCAGAATTCATAAGGAAAACTCTGCGCTCAGAACCGGAAGCGTGAAATTCTTAAAGGGCGAGGAGAATCTGTTGTGTTATGGCAGATTTAACCGGGAACAGCAGCTTGTGATACTGGTGAACAATGCCGAAACCGAACGTCGCGTGAATCTTCCTGTCTGGCCGGTGGGACTGCCGGAAAACGGGGAGCTTGAACAGCTGCTTCGGACAGAAGAGGACGGCTATTCCGTTGCACCGGTAACCTGTGCCATTAAGGACGGAAAGATTGATGTAACGCTGTCAAAACATTCAGCCGTGATTTTTACAGGAAATTTTCGCTAGAATTGTCACAATTTTCTAGATAGGAAACGTTACCATACAGCAATATTACTAAAAAACAAGTGAAACTTCCGTCAATAATGTCAAAAAAATAATTAGAACGGTCAATTTTATTGACAAAACTGGCGATTGGACTTACAATAAATAAACAAAATACGAAAAAAGCGAAAAAGAATGACCAACGATATAGAACGGAGTTCCGTTTTATATAAATGCTTATTAAATCATGTTTTTAAGGAGGAAAAAAATGAAGAAGAAAGCATTATCATTATTTCTTGTAGGTGCAATGGCTTTATCCATGATTGGATGTGGAAGCAAGGGCGAGGATGCAGCAAAGAACGATACACAGGCTGCTACTCCAAGTACAGAGGCTACAACTCAGGAAGATGAGCCGTGGTCAGGAACACTGACTGTATGGAGCCCGCAGGAGGATCAGGATACCAACTGGCTTCAGGATCAGTGTGAAGCATTTGCAAAGGAGCATCCAAACTGGACAATCGAGTTCTCTTACGGTGTATGTCCAGAAGGTGAAGCAAAGGATAATGTAGCAAAGGATCCGGAAGCAGCGGCAGATGTATATATGCTTGCAAACGATAATATCCCGGATCTGGTAGCAGCAAATGCTCTGGCAGAGCTTGGCGGAAGCTATCTTGATTATGTAAAATCTACAAATGCTGATAGCATTGCAGCTTCTGTTACTTACAACGATGCAGTTGTTGCATTCCCGTTCACATCTAATACATGGTTTATGTATTATGATAAGAGCGTATTCTCAGAGGATGATGTTAAGAGCTTTGACACTATGTTAGAGAAGGCAGGAGAAGCAGGTAAGAAGGTTTCCTTCCCATTAACCAACTCCTGGTATATTGAAGCATTTTATGCAGCAAACGGATGCTCACTGTTCGGAGATGGAACTGACGAGAACGCAGGCATTGACTTCGGCGGAGACAAGGCAGCAGCCGTTACCGAGTACTTAGTAGATCTTGCAGCAAACAAGAACTTTGTAAATGATGCAGACGGAGCCGGATTAAGCGGACTTCGTGATGGCAATGTGGCAGCAATCTTCACCGGAACATGGGATGCTCAGGGTGTAAAGGAAGCACTTGGAGACAACATGGGTGTTGCAGCACTTCCGAAAGTTAACATTGGCGGAAACGAAGGACAGATGAAGTCCTTTATGGGTTCAAAGGCTATCGGTGTTAACCCGAACGCAGAGAACCAGCAGGTAGCTATGGCTCTTGCAGCATATCTGGCAAGCGAGGAAGCACAGACAGCTCACTATGAGGCAAGAAACATTCTTCCGTCTAACATCAATGTTACTTTATCCGATGATCCAATCGCAGTTGCAGTCGGACAGGTTATGACAGATACTTCCATCATGCAGCCGTTAGTAAAGTCTATGGGTAACTACTGGAGCCCGGCAGAGAACATGGGTAAGAATATTTACTCAGGAGAAGTAACAAAGGATAACGCTGCTGAGAAGACAGAGGAAATGAACACCACTATGAATACGGACATTGCTCAGTAAAGCAGTTTGTTCAGCAAAAAGAAATCCGGGATGCCGTTACAGGCATTCCGGATATCTTGAGTATAATAGCAGGTATAGGAGGCTCACAACGTGAAGAAGGCTGCACAAAAAAAGAAAAGAGAAAAAGAGTTTCGTACACCGTATACGGTGACAAATGCACTTGTAAAAGGAAATGCAATTACCAAATTATCCATGTTGATCATGGGCTTGGGAAATCTGGCACACAAACAAATTGGGAAAGGTATCATGTTTCTTGCAGTTGAAGTTGCGTATCTGTGGTATATGATATCTTATGGTTTTTATGCGATATCCATGCTTCCGTCATTGGGATGGAGAGAACAGGAAAAAGTATGGAACGAACAGAAGAGTGTATATGAATACACAGCGGGAGATATCTCCCAGTTAATCCTGCTCTATGGAGTGGCAACATTGTTTCTGACCTTCATGTTTATTGTGGCATGGAGAGAGTCGGTCAAGAGCTCCTACAAGGCAGAAGTGCTGGCTAAGGAAGGAAAGCACTTAAACACATTTAAAGAAGACTTCAAGAGTTTGTTTGATCAAAATTTACATAAATTTTTGTTGGCACTGCCACTTATGGGAATTCTGATTTTTACGGTATTGCCGCTTCTGTATAATATCAGTATGGCGTTTACCAACTATAGTATATCCGGAGAACACCTGATACTTTTCGATTGGGTAGGTCTGGATAACTTCAAGAAGATCCTGAACTTTAACGACAGTATCGGTAAACAGTTTTATTCCGTTTTGGGATGGACACTGATCTGGGCTGTCTTTGCGACAGTTTTGAACTATATCTGTGGTATGATTCTTGCAATCCTTATCAACAGAAAGGAGACAAAGTGCAAGGCATTCTGGAGATTCTGTTTTGTACTTTCCATTGCGATTCCACAGTTCGTTTCGCTTTTGATTATGAGAAGTATGTTACAGCCGACAGGTATTGTTAATACACTTCTTATCAAACATGGAATTATTTCCACTGCATTGCCGTTCTTTACCAAGGCAATGTGGGCAAGGGTAACGGTTATCGTAATTAACCTGTGGGTAGGTATTCCGTATACCATTCTTCAGGTGACCGGTATCTTACAGAATATTCCGGCAGAGCTGTATGAGGCAGCAAAGATTGACGGAGCCAATTCCGTACAGACTTTCTTTAAGATTACACTGCCATATATGCTGTTTGTTATGACACCGTATCTGATTACACAGTTTACCGGTAACATCAATAACTTTAACGTTATTTTCCTGTTGTCGGGAGGAAATCCGACACCGGTGGATGCGACCGCAGGAAAGACCGATTTGCTGGTTACCTGGCTGTACAAACTGACGGTTGATAAGAAATACTATAACCTGGGTGCCGTTATCGGTATTATGACATTCGTCGTATTGGCGATTGTTGCACTGGTTACTTACCGCAATACAACATCTTATAAGGACGAGGAGGGATTCATGTAATGAGCAAGCAGAATAAAAAACCGCTTACAGCGGCACGGGTTCGCAAGAACATGGTCAATGTCCTGGTACATGTATTTTTGGCTGTCCTGTCCTTTATCTGGGTACTTCCGGTATTCTGGGTGGTGCTGACAAGCTTTCGTGGAGAAAAGGGTTCCTATGTGACCACATTCTTCCCGAAGACATATACGTTTGACAATTATATTAAGTTATTTACGGATACAAGTATTCTGAACTTCCCAAAGATGTTTATGAATACATTGATTATCGCAATCTTTACCTGTATTATTTCAACAGTATTTGTACTTTCCGTAGCTTACTGTATGTCAAGAATGCGGTTTAAGATGAGAAAGCCGTTTATGAATGTTGCAATGATTCTCGGATTGTTCCCGTCTTTCATGTCCATGATTGCCGTGTACTTTATCTTGAAGGCATTGGGAATGGCAGAGGGCTCCATGATTCGTGTGGCTTTGATCATTGTATTCTCGGCAGGTTCGGGTGTCGGCTTCTATGTGGCGAAGGGATTCTTTGATACGATTCCAAAGTCGCTGGATGAGGCAGCAATTATTGACGGAGCCAGCAGATGGCAGGTATTTACCAAGATTACCGTTCCGCTCAGTAAGCCGATTATTGTTTATACCATCCTGACATCCTTTATGTCTCCGTGGATTGATTTCGTATTTGCAAAGGTTATCTGTGGTGCAAATGCAAGTCAGTATACTGTTTCCATCGGTCTGTGGAGAATGTTGGAGAAGGAATACATTGATAGCTGGTATACCTGTTTTGCGGCAGGTGCGGTAGTAATTTCCATCCCGATTGCAATTCTTTTCATGGTAACACAGAAGTTCTATGTAGAGGGAATGAGCGGAGCAGTCAAGGGTTAAAAATACTGCACAAAAAAGTATTGATCAGAGAGGCAGTTTCTGCCTCTCTTTGCTATTTTATCAGTAAAGGAGAAGTATATGAAAAAAAGGTTACAGGCATTATTGCTGGCAGGCTGTCTTGTTGTGGGAACATTATGCGGCGGCTGCAGTGGACAGAAAAAGGTGGCAGATACGGAGCAGACGGCGCAGGCAGAGCCGACGCTTGCAGATTTTGCCATGGTACAGGCAAATGCCGGAGAGTTGAATGTTATTGATGATAAATACCGTACTTATTATGAGGTGTTTTTGTACAGCTTTTACGATAGTGACGGAGACGGAATCGGGGATATCCGCGGGTTGATTCAGAAACTGGATTATATTAACGATGGGGATGATACCACAGATACGGATCTGGGGTGCAATGGAATATGGCTGATGCCTGTCATGCCGTCCACCACCTATCACAAATATGATGTGACGGATTACAAGGCGATTGACTCCGAGTACGGGACACTGGAGGATTATAAAGAATTGATTCGGGAATGTCATGAAAGAGGCATTCGCGTTATTATTGATTTTCCGATTAATCATACTTCCTCAAAACATCCATGGTTTACGCAGGCAACCGAGTATCTGGAAAGCCTTGGGGAAGGGGAAGAACCGGATGCAAAAGTTTGTCCGTATGTGGATTATTATAATTTTACAAAGGACAAAAAGAGTGAGGTATATTATCAGGCGGGAAACAGCAACTGGTATTATGAGGGAAAGTTCTGGAGTGAGATGCCGGATCTGAATCTTGAAAATGAGGCGGTTCGTGAGGAGTTTCAGGATATTGTTTCTTTTTGGCTGGAAATGGGAACGGATGGTTTCAGGCTGGATGCTGCGAAGGAATACTATTCCGATCAGACCGAGGCCAATGTGGAGGTTCTTACCTGGTTTCATGATATGGTGGTAAAAGAAAATCCGGATGCCTATATTGTTGCGGAGGTCTGGACCGACAGAAGTACCTATGCCAAATATCTTGCCAGTGGAATCGACAGCGTCTTTGATTTTGACTTTGGGGATGCTACCGGAATTATTGCAAACACGGTGAAGCAGGCAACCACTTCGGGTGCAGAGGGGTATGCGGCGGCAGTCGGACAAGTGGATGAGACTTTCCGTCAGTACAATGAAAATTACATTGATGCACCGTTTTATACCAATCATGACATGGCGAGAGGGGCAGGATATTACAGCGGAGATTACAGTGAGAACCAGACGAAGATTGCAGGAGCCATGAACCTGATGATGAGCGGAAACTGCTTCCTGTATTATGGGGAAGAACTTGGCATGAAGGGTTCCGGCAAGGATGAGAATAAGCGTGCACCGATGTTGTGGTCGGATGATGCATCTGCCGATGGAATGTGTAAGGGACCGGATGGCATGGAAGCCATTAAGATGAAATACGGAAGTCTTGAACAGCAACAGAATGATCCACTTTCCGTATACAATTTCTTCAAGCAGGCAATCCGCTTGCGAAACCGTTATCCGCAGATTGCCAGAGGAGTTGCCGCAAACGAAGAGAAGCTGTCAGACGAGAATATTGCAGCCATCACCAAGACCTACGAGGGAAAAACCTCACTTCTGCTCTTTAATATCTCACAGGAGGAGCAGAAAGTGAATCTTTCCGGCGTAATGTCTGATGCTTCCATAGGCGGAATGCTTCTGACGGGAGAGGAGGCCGCGGTTCTCGAAGACGGTACGGTAACCCTTCCGGCATATTCCATGGTGCTTTTCACGGAAGAATAGACTATTTTTTCTTATAAGGCAGGATGTCTTCGGTATATGCCCGCAGAATCTCCCCAACGCTCCATGCCTGTGCATAGCAGCCGCGGGAGGTATGCGGGGCATTGCCGTCAAAAATCTCAGCAACGGAGCCGATACAGCCGTGACAGAGCTGCTCTCTGGTAGGATCCAGCATTTTGTCTGCGCGGGCAATGACTTCCGGAGAGGTTCCGTACACGTGAATGTATGCGGTGAGAAAACCGCCGAGAAGAAATCCCCAGGAAGTTCCCTGATGGTAAGCATGGTCGCGTTTGTCAAGATTTCCTTCATAGACCGGATGGTATTCCGGATCATCGGGGCTTAAGGAACGCAGTCCGGTTTGGGCATATAACTTTTCATACACTTTATCTACGATTTTCTTTTCTTTTTCCGGATCCAGCATGCGGTGAGGCAGGGAGACAGCATAAATCTGGTTTGGACGGAGAGTTGGATCTCCGGTCTGGCCGTCAACCACATCATACAGGCATTCATCTTTTTCATTCCAGAACTCTTTGACAAAAGAATCCTTTGCGTGGCTTGCCAGTGCAGCATAGTGGGAACCGTCTTCCCCAAAGTGACGGGACAGTTCATCCATCAGGCAGAGTGCGTGATACCAGAGTGCATTGATTTCCACCGGTTTGCCGTGTCTTGGTGTGGCAACCCAGTCACCCACGCGCACATCCATCCAGGTCACCTGATCCAGTCCGCTTCCTGCATGAATCAGTCCGTCTTCTTCCATATAGATGGAAAAATCAGTGCCGTGTTCATAGGCGGAGATGATCTCTTTCAGCTTCGGATAGATGGTATCTCTGACGAAGGCATAGTCCTGCGGCCTGCCGGTATAATCCAGATATTTTCCAACCGCATAGAAGTACCACAGAGAGGCATCTGCCGTGTTATACAAAGGAGAAGTTCCCTCATCCGGAAACATGTTGGGAACCATGCCGTGATGGACATATTGGGCAAAGGTGGTAAGAATTTCCCGCGCATCCTGAAAACGTCCGGTGGCAAGAGTCAGTCCCGTAAGGGAAATCATCGTATCCCGTCCCCAGTCGGTAAACCATGGAAGACCGGCGAGAATCGTCATCAGACCGGTGGACTGGCGGTAGGTGAGAAAATGGTCAGCGGCAATGGTGAGAGCTGATGCTAGTTCATCCTGATAACCGGCGGTTTTTTCCAGTGCGGCAAAACGTTTTCTCTCAGCCTCCGCTGTGGCAAAAGCATCTTTACAATAATGTTCTTCAATGGTGCAGACAATGGATATCTTTTTGTCACAATGAGCCGGGAGCGAAAAGGCAATCGTGTATGGGGCAAAGTCAGAATTCAAAGCGTCGGACTCCACATCCAGCTCCTTTTGTAACTGCGTATTTGTGTGATAAGGCTGCCTGCAATCCGAAACGGTGCCACCGTCTGTGTACAGACGGATGGTAAGAAGCGGATTCTGCTGTGGCTGCAACCGGATTTCGTCTCCGGTACGGGAACAGGAAAAATTCAAATGTTCCGGAGCAGAGGCATCGTGATGCACCCGGTAATTAAAAAGCGGTGTTAACTGCAAAGTGGCAGCTTCCCCAAGGTTTTTGATGTCATAGGATATGGCGATTGTGTTTTTTCCGTGCTCGAAGGCGAGAGTCTTTGTCATGGAAAAATCCGGAGCTTCGTACCGGAAATGAACCAGTCCGTCATATATAAATTCCTTCAGGTATTGAAGACCGTCTGTGTAAGCGGTATTTCCATCTGCGTCGGCATACTGTTCTGTTGCAAAGTCATAACGGCGGTCTGTGCGTTGCAGACTTTCTTCGGTTTTGGAAAGTATGACATAGCGTTCTACCGGCGGATGAAGGCTTGCAATCAGGTAGCCGTGATGTTTTCTGGAATGTGCAGAGGTTACGGAACTGCCTGCGTAACCGCCGATTCCGTTGGTGAGTACCCATTCTTTTTGTACGCCGGTTTCCATTGGCGTAAAGGCACTTCTGTCTAAATGATAGGCTTTCATAAGCGTCTCCTTTTGTTTGTATTTGTATGTGTCTATTGTAACGAAAAAAAGCGAAAAAAGCTACCGCTTTTTTATGTGAATTTATTGTTAAATAAATATATTTTGCTGGAATAATACCTCAAAAAGAGATATACTTGTTATTGGTTTTATACAGGATTATGAGAAACGAGAGGTTGTAAGAATGAACATTTTTGAGAACACCGTATTGGTGGACAGAAAAGTATCCGTAGGAAATATCATTGCAAGGTATGCCTGTATTGCATTGGCGGTTCTCTGCGTGCTGGTATCCATTGTGGCAATTCCCGGACTTTTTCTGGTTCCGGCAATTCTGTTTGCGGTAATATGGTATCTTTTGAGAACGGAAGCGCAGACAGAGTGGGAGTACTGCTATATCGAAGGCAGGCTGACGATTGCGCGGATTAAGGCAAAGAGAAAGAGAAAGACGATTGCGCGCATTGAGATGGAGGAAGTGGTAATCATAGCGCCGTCGGATGCACAGGAGCTGCGTCAGTATCACAGTAACGCACAGTTTAAAGTGAAAAATTGTACTTCGGGAAATGTGGATGCACATCCGTATGAAGTGATTTATAAGAAAGAAGACGGACTGAAAGCAGTCAGCTTTGAACCGGATGAGAATATGCTGGATATGTTTTGTCGCAATTATGCCAAGAGAGTTGTCCGTTAAGCAAAGTCCCCGTAAATCTGTTTTGATTTACGGGGACTTTTATTTATGCCGGCGTAACGGATATGGTATTGGTTTCGTTGGTATACATGGTATAAGGAGAAGTACTTTGACCGTAGATGGTAAAATGACTGTAATCCAAATCTGCGGTTGACTGTACCACAGGACCGAGAGGAAGAATATGATCCTTTCTGACAAATACCAGTACCTCATTGAGTGCAACATTCACATACTGGTGTCCCTGCTCCACAGGGATGACATCCACATCATCTGCACTTCTGAATCGCAGCAGCGTCATATCCTCAGGCAGATATACATATCTTCCCACGGCATTCTGTTTATACACAGGGGCAATCATAATACTTTCTCCGACAACAAGCTGATCCTCGATATGCCTTGCGGCAGGATCCTCCGGATAAGCAATGCCCATCGGGGTAAACATGAGCGTATTTTCCCTGACGGCCTTTATGTATTCGCTGTACAGATAAGGAATCAGCGCATAGCGAAGACCAAGCATGTTGCGGAAACTGTCAATATCCTTGAACTGATACAGTTCCTGTTCCCTTGTGCCAAGAGCGGAGTGGTTACGCATCAGAGGCGTGAACATGGATATCTGGATAAACCGCATCATGAGGTCTTCCGTTGTCTGATCTCCGAATCCGCCGGTATCTGCTCCGGTATAGATGAATCCGCACATATTCAGGGAAGGAAGCATTTTCATAATCAGTTCAATATGACTCCACCAGGACGAGTTGTCTCCGGTCCATATTCCGGAATACCGGTGCATGCCGATGCAGGAGGAGCGGGAGAACATCAGGATATTTTTATCCGGTGCAATGCGTTTAAAAGCCTCCGCCGCAGAGCGTGTCATGTAATAGCCATAGAGATTATGTACCTTGTCATGGCGGATCTTCTTTCCGTTTACATTGTGGTAAAAGGACTCGTAATCCACAGGGTTGTTATCAATTCCGGTCACCACATCCTTGAAGGCAAAGAACTGATACAGATCCAGATTGACATCCTGAAATTCTTTCAGTTTGTCAAACACTTCCTGCAGATGCTTTTCGGAGTAGAAGAGTGCAGGTTCGTTCATGTCATTCCAGAATCCGTCGATTCCCTGATCAATCAGGAATTTGTACTTGTCTCCGAACCATTGTCTTGCTTCGTCGTTGAGAAAATCAGGAAGGTGTACACGTCCAGGCCATACGCCGACAACGAAATCTTCGTCGTTTTCATCCTTACAGAAATAATCGTGATCCCGTCCTTCTTCATATACGTCATAGCCGTCTTCAATTTTGACACCGGCATCGATAATCGGAACCAGATGGATATTTTCTTTTTTCATGTCTGAAACGAAATCCGGGAAATCCGGGAACTTTTCTTCGTCCACCGTAAAATCTTTGAAGCGTTCCATATAGTCGATATCCAGATATACGGCATCGAGAGGGAGCCGGTTATCCCGGTGGCCTTTTACGACTTTTCGGATATCCTCCTCGCAGTTGTATCCCCAGCGGGACTGCTGATAGCCGAAAGCCCATTTTGGAGCGATATAGCTTTGTCCGATCAGGGAACGGAATTCCCGTATAATAGAAGGGAGTGTATCCGCTTCTATGATATAGAGCGCATAGTTGGCTTCCTCAACGGAAATGGTCATCTTGTCCAGGTCCGTAAAGCCGATGTCATAGGTGACTTTTGCGGGAAAGTCGATAAAAAGTCCATAAGAGATATCACCATCTACCATGAGAAAATTGTGCGCTCCGTAGAGGGAGTTCTTGTTCTCGGAATGAGATGGATCGTCTGAACAGTTGCTGATATATTTCCATCCGCGTTTGTTGATGCCGCGGACATTTTCGCCAAGTCCGTATACGATGGCGTCCGAATCCAGTGCAGCAGAGAGGGTTGTCTGATCCTTACTTAAGGTAAGATACTCCGGAAAAGCAGAAGCTTCCGGTAGCTGCATGACGACGGATTCCGTAGGAAAGGGTGTTCCGAATGTGAATTTTTTAATCATCTGTTTTCCTCCTGAAAAATATATAATCCGATACTATGATGATAGTATAAGATGCGCCGATTTTCAATCGTTTTGCGGAAGAAAAATGTTGATGAATTGTTGGAAATTCCATACAGTAACTGTTATAATAAAAGAGTTTAAGACCGGTTACAAATAAGGAGATAAATCATGTATAAAAATTACATTTTTGACCTCTACGGGACATTGATTGATATCCGCACGGACGAGTGGAGCGATACGTTCTGGAACAGGTTTGCATGCTGGCTTACGGAGCAGGGAATGTCTTATTCCATGCAGGAGGTCAGGAAGCTTTATGAAGCCGAGGTAAAGAAACTGGTGGAGCAGCCCTCGGAATACGATTGCCCGGAGATCGATATTCTTCCGGTGTTTGCAAAGATATGCCGCAACCGGAAAGCGGATATTACGGATGAGCAGATTTGGAAGGTGGGGGAGCAGTTTCGGATCCTGTCTACGGAATTTGTGAAACTGTATCCGGATTCCCAAAAGGTTCTCACGGAATTGAAAAAATCCGGCAAAAACGTGTATCTTCTGTCCAATGCACAGCGGGTATTTACCAGGCGGGAATTGGAGATTACCGGTATCCTGCATGATTTTGATGATATTTTTATTTCGTCGGATGCGGGCTGCAAGAAGCCGGACAAGGCGTTTTTTGAAAAACTGCTGCAGAAGCATGGACTCAAAGTCAGCGAATGTGTGATGATCGGAAATGACGGAAGCACGGACATTGCAGGAGCCCGGAGCGTGGGAATGGACGCTGTGTATATCAGAACGGCGATTTCACCGGAGAATGAGCCGGTGCCGGACTGCAAATATGTATTTGAGGATGGAGAAATCCGTCATGTTCTTGAGCTATAAGTGACAGAATTTTGAAAAACCCTTGAAAATAAGAAATAAGAGTGTTATGATAGAAAAAGTAACATGGTAACTAAGGCTGAGAGAGGACATTCGTCCTCTCTCAATTCGCGTTATAAAGCAGTATGGAAACAGAAAAGAGGTGGAAGTGTTATGTCAAAGGCCGGCATTTATGAGGCAAAGACAGAGGAACTCATTCTTCCGATCTTGGAGAAGCTGAATTTTGAGCTGGTGGATGTGGAGTATGTGAAAGAAGGAAGTGTATGGTATCTTCGCGCATACATTGACAAAGAGGGCGGAATCACAATCAATGATTGTGAAACTGTTGCAAGACAGATGAATGAGCTTTTGGATGCGGAAGATTTTATCCCGGATTCATATACCTTTGAAGTGAGCTCCCCGGGACTGGGAAGACCGCTCAAGAAGGAAAAGGATTATGTTCGCAATATGGGAAAACAGGTGGAGATAAGAACCTACCGGGCGATTGACCGTTGCAAAGAATTCTACGGAATTCTCAAGGCTTATGATAAAGACAGTGTCACCATCACGGACGAGGATGGAACAGACACCACCTTTTCAAAGAAAGATATTGCATTGATTCGTCAGGCAATCGATTTTTGATATAGCTACAAATAAAGTTTAGCGTAAGATAACACAATCAATAGGAGGATAAAAGAATTATGAACAATGAGTTATTAGAAGCGTTAAATATACTGGAGCAGGAGAAGAATATCAGTAAAGAGACGCTGCTGGAGGCAATTGAGAATTCTCTTCTTACAGCATGTAAAAACCATTTTGGAAAAGCAGATAACGTAAAAGTCGTGATTGATCCGGATACCTGTGAATATCATTGCTATCAGGAGAAAACTGTTGTGGAAGAGGTGGAGGATCCGATTGAACAGATTTCCCTGCCGCAGGCACAGAAGATTGATACCAAGTATGAGCTTGGAGATGTGGTACAGGTAGAGGTGAAGTCCAAAGAGTTCGGACGTATCGCAACCCAGAATGCAAAGAATGTGATTCTGCAGAAAATCCGTGAGGAAGAGCGCAAAGTTATTTACGATGAGTACAACAATAAGGAAAAGGAAGTTGTGACCGGTGTGGTACAAAGATATGTTGGCCGCAACATCAGCATCAATCTCGGCAAGGCAGATGCACTTCTGACAGAGAGCGAGCAGATTAAGGGAGAAAATTTCCAGCCGACTGAGCGTATTAAGGTTTACATTCTGGAGGTTAAGGCAACTTCCAAGGGACCAAAGATTCTGGTATCCAGAACTCATCCGGAACTGGTTAAGAGATTGTTTGAGTCCGAGGTTACAGAGGTGCGTGAAGGAATTGTTGAGATTAAAGCAATTTCAAGAGAAGCTGGAAGCCGTACCAAGATGGCGGTATGGTCCAATGATCCGGATGTGGATCCGGTTGGAGCATGTGTCGGAATGAACGGTGCCAGAGTCAACGCCATCGTGAACGAGCTCCACGGAGAGAAGATTGATATTATTACCTGGGATGAGAATCCTGCCATTCTGATTCAGAATGCGTTAAGCCCGGCAAAGGTTATCTCCGTTATTGCAGATGCGGATGAAAAAGCAGCAAAGGTTGTAGTGCCGGATTATCAGTTATCCCTCGCCATCGGTAAGGAGGGACAGAACGCAAGACTTGCGGCAAGACTGACCGGATTTAAGATTGACATCAAGAGTGAGACACAGGCAAGAGAAGCCGGAGATTTCCTCGATTATGAGAACGACTATGAGGATGATGAAATGTATGAGGATTACGACGGCGAATACACAGATGAAGAAGGATATGAAGCAGAGGAATAATTATGGCAAATAAAAAAATCCCGCTGCGGAAATGTGTAGGATGTGCCGAGATGAAAGAAAAGAAGCAGATGTTACGCGTGATTAAGACATCGGAAGAAGAAATTGTTCTGGATGTGACGGGCAAGAAGAACGGCAGAGGCGCCTACATCTGTGCCAGCCCGCAATGCCTGGAAAAGGCAAGGAAAAACAAGGGGCTGGAAAGGTCATTAAAGACAGCAATTCCCGAAGAGGTGTATGACAGCCTTAAGAAGGAGATGAGTGCATTTGAATCGTGATCCGGTATTATCCATGCTTGGAATAGCAGCAAAGTCCGGAAATATAGCAAGCGGCGAATTTTCCACGGAGAAAGCGGTAAAAGCAGGGCAGGCATTTTTGGTGATTGTCTCAAGTGAGGCATCCGTCAATACCAGAAAAAAATTTGAGAATATGACTGCGTTTTACCATGTGCCATGCTATATTTACGGGGACAAGGAAAGCCTGGGACGGTGTATCGGCAAGGAGTTTCGTGCA
>JAQXZD010000045.1 GCA_029227035.1 Lachnospiraceae bacterium | reverse complement strand
ACTCCGTGAATTAGGTTATCCTACATTCACAGAGTTTTATCTGAAAGTATGTGAAAACTAAGGAACCGCCGTATACCGAACGGTACGTACGGTGGTGTGGGAGGTCGGTAGATAAAATAATTATCTACCTCCTACCCGATTTTCTTCTAAAATCCTACGAAACTGATGACGGATTTTGTCGAAAGTGTTATAATTTAATAAAAGTAAAACAGTTACAACATGAGGATTTATTTTGCGGAATATGTACACGGATAAGTAGGGGATGCAGATGAAGATAGCAGTTTTTGTGACAGGCTGGAACAGCAAATATCTGGACGATATGTATAAAGGAATGGAAGCTTCGCTGAAGGAGTTTCAGGATACAATTCATGTATACACCTGTTATGCAAAGCTCGGATCGGGTAACAGCACGAATAAAGCGGAGTTTGATTTTTATAAGCTTGCGGATCTCTCGGAGTACGACGGGGTGATTTTGCCCAGTACAACGATCAAAGAAGGAGATGTCAAGCAGAAGGTGATTGACTGGATTCAGGAGAGCGGAAAGCCGTGTGTGACATTGGAAGAGAGAATTCCGGGCTTTTCCTCGATTGAAATCAATCAGTGGGATGCCATGCGTGAACTGGTGGATCATCTGGCGCAGAAGCACGGAATCAAATCTTTTGGATATCTGGGAAGCGGAGCGGATATTTTTGAGGCAAGAATGCGTAAAAAAGCCGTGCTGTCCCGGGTGGAAGAGCTTGGACTTCGGATGGAGCCGGAGTGGATCGGAGAAGGGAATTATACCTACGAAGACGGAATGGCATATGGAAAGCTTCTGGTGGAAGCCGCCCAAGAGGGAAGAAAACTTCCGGAAGCAGTTGTAAGCGCGAACGATCTTATGGCTGCCGGAATTATTGATATGTTAAAAGGGACTCCGCTGTACGGAAAGATAGCAATTACCGGGTTTGACCAGTATTTTGAGGGAAGAATTTATTACCCGAGTATCACAACGATTGCGCGCCCTTGCGAGGAGGTAGCCTATGAAGGAATCAGGCTTCTACATGAACTGGTTGAGACCGGACAGGCAGAACCGGTCAAGCGAGAACTGACGTATCGGTTCTTCGTGGGAGATACCTGCGGATGCAAGAGGGAGACTCCGTTTGATAATATCAAGTTCCGAAATGAAATGTTTCAGATGGTCTATCGCGATGCAAGTGCAAAGTCAAAGCTGGATTCCATGCAGGAGCGGATGACGAATGAAAATGCTTTGGAAGAAATGATGCAGGCGATTGCAGATTTTCTGGATGGAATCAATGCAAAAAGCGGAGCAATTTATCTGACGGAGCATCTGACTTCCAGCGAACAGCGCAGTTACAGAGAGTGCCGCAGACAGGTACTGGACTGGCATTCGGATAAGCTTAAGCAGGGAGAAGGCGGAGTGTATGTCTTTATGCCGCTTCACTACATGGAGCACCGGATGGGATACTGCAGGGTTTCCGGAGCGGGAATGATGTTTCAGACGGGAATTCTCGAAGCATTTTTCCGGGCAATCTCCTATGCGATTGAGAATTATATCCAGCGCAGACAGTATCATGATGTGAATGATCAGTTGCAGAGACTGTATCGTGTGGATCAGCTTACGGAGATTTACAACCGTTTTGGAATGGAGGATCTGGGGCAGAAGCTCTATCACAGGAACTGCATAAATCATGTCAATACGGTCTTCATTTTCTGCGATGTGAACCGGTTAAAGTATATTAACGATACATACGGACATGAGGCAGGAGACTGGGTGATTAAGTCAACCGGTAAGGCACTTGCAAAGCTGGAAACGCAGGACAGCATTCCGTTCCGTTATGGAGGGGACGAATTTATCCTGATTACCACGCAAGGATCCGGTGTGGACGAGAAGATTATCCGTGAAGAACTGAGGGAGGTCTGCAAGGAGGCACCGATTCCGGAGCCGGTGGAAATCAGTATCGGTGTGGTTACGGCACCGTGGGATGCCCCGGAAGATATGGACGCTTATCTTCACAAAGCAGATGAGGAAATGTATAAGGAAAAGAAACGTTATCACGCAGAACGAAAAAGTTAAAAAAGTCTTAATGTTTTTACCAATTGGAAATTCATAAAAAAACCGCTACAATGTAACTATGATTAATCATAATACGAGGTGGCGGTTTTTTATGTATAATATTTTAGTTTGCGATGATGAAAAAGATATTGTTTCAGCACTTGGCATTTATCTGCGAAGTGACGGTTATCAGGTTTTTGAGGCTTATGACGGAAAGGAAGCAGTGGAAATAATCGACCGGGAGGAGATCCATCTGGTACTGATGGATATCATGATGCCCCGGATGGATGGAATAGAGGCGATGGTGAAAATCCGTGAGAAGTCGAATGTCCCGGTAATCCTTTTGACAGCCAAGAGTGAGGATACCGATAAGGTACTTGGCCTGACGGTGGGGGCGGACGATTATATCACCAAGCCTTTTAATCCGGTGGAACTTCAGGCTCGTGTAAAGTCACAGCTTCGGCGTTATATGCAGCTTGGAAGCGGGCAACAGACCAAAGAGAAGCTTCATGCAGGAGGGATTGAGCTCGACGATAAAGCCAAAGAAGTGACTCTGGACGGAGAGCCGGTTCGACTGACCAGAATTGAATACGATATCCTGAAACTTCTTCTGGAGCATCCGGGAGAGGTATTCTCACCGGACGAAATATACAAAGCCGTATGGAATGACAGTCCTTACGGAATTGAGAATACGGTTGCGGTACATATCCGGCACCTCCGCGAAAAACTGGAGTATGATCCGGCGGAGCCACGTTACCTTAAGGTCGTGTGGGGACGCGGATACAAAGTGGAGGAAGACGAGAAATGAATGAGAAAAAAACGAGTATAAAGAACAGGCTCTGGCTGAAAATTGCAGCTTTTATCCTGGCGATAGTCAGTGCATTTTGCGTGGTCTTCAGCGCGGCGATGATGTTTGTCTGTTTTGAAAACGACATAACGATGGATGAGGAAGCTTTTCAAAAAGCGGCGGATAAGGAGCTTTTGCATGGATATGCACTGCGGCTGTATGAGGACAGTGATGGTTTTACGAAGGATTTAGACGGTCTTGATGGAGGAAATATTTCTTACACCGTTGAAAAATGCAATGCGAACAAGGGAACCAAGGAGACCATTTATACCAATAATCCGGACGTGACAGAGGATAACTGTCTTGCACAGACAGCCATTACAGGCGGAACAGAGGTGATGGGAAGCGGCGGAACGGAAGCCGGGATTTTTGACATTATCAAAACAGGAGCAGAATATTCCACGCCTTCTGTCTGTGAGGATGTCAAGGGGTTTGTCTATGCAAAGGACAGCGGTAAATTTTATGCCAGAACGGATAGTGGTAATTTATTTCTGATGACAGACTTTGATTCTATTGATCCGGAGTGGGGAGACATTATCTACCATCTGAACAATACCGCAGCGGATCCTTATTACTATGAGGTAAAAGAGGATGGAACGGAAGGCAGTGCGCTGGACAAAAAGACCATCGAATCATGGATAGAGGCGAACCGGACCTTGTTTTTTGACAGTTGCTGTGCGGCAGGGTTTGAGAGCATGGGAAGCTACCAGTACCGGATAGACATTGAAGATACCGTGGAGGAACCTCAGGGACGTGAAAATTTTAATATGAATTCGGAGATAAGAGGAGAATCGGAATCCGCGGTTATTTCCTATACAAGGATGGAAGAGACGGAGGAATATCTGGTCTTCATGACGGTCAATCCGGAGCGGGAAGGGCAGACTGTCTTGAAAAATGGCATGACGGATTACTTTCAGCAGACAGAAGAACTGGCTCATTTTTTGTATTCCCTGATGAAGGGCAGTGTCTTATGGTTCCTTCCCTCACTGGCTGTTTTTGCGGTGGCTTTTGCAGTGCTGATGATGACGGCAGGCAGGAGAGCCGGAGAAGAGGAAATCCGGCTGCGCTGGACGGACAAAATTCCGTTTGCAGTACTGACTTTGCTGGCTGCAGTTTTGGTGGGAGCGTCCGGTTGCCTGAGCGTGCTGAGCGTTGCCGGAATTTTCAGCAATACAATGTTTCAGGAAAGCTTACTGGTTATCGGAGCGGTTCTCTATGCGGGGATTGCGATATTCTTTGCACTGTTTTACTGCATGAGCATTGCGGTGCGGTTAAAAACGAAAAATTTTATGCGTTACACGCTGTTGCATTATCTGGTAAAACCGATTAAGAGTTTTGACAGGATGATTAGAAGCAATGTCTCCTTCTTTGTCATTTCCGGTGTTGTTATGGCGGTTGTGACTTTACTGGAGTTGTTTGTAATCTGTATTGCGGGATATGATACGGGGGTGCTGGTCGGCTTTTTTATCATTTTTAAGCTGATTGAGATTCCGCTTTTTATCTATGTGTTGAATCAGATGAATCAGATTCAGGAAGGCGGCAGACGGGTGGCAAACGGAGATTACTCCAATCCGATTGACACAAAGCGTATGTTTTGGGGCTTTAAGGAGCATGCTGAGAATATCAACAATGTCGGTGACGGAATTTCCCGTGCGGTGGAAGAGAGAATGAAGAGTGAGCGTTTCAAGACAGAGCTGATTACGAATGTCTCACATGATATTAAGACACCGCTGACATCCATCATCAATTATGTGGATCTGATGAAGAAGGAAGAAATTGGCAATCCGACTGTGCAGGAATATATCGGGATACTGGACCGACAGTCGGCGCGGCTGAAAAAGCTGATTGAAGATCTGATGGAAGCTTCCAAAGCATCCACCGGGAATCTTCCGGTACATCTGGAAAAATATGATGCTACCGTGATGCTGACACAGGCGGTGGGAGAATTTCAGGAGCGTTCCCAAGAGCGCAATCTGGATATTGTTGTGGAGAGTCCGAATCCGCCGGTTCATATTATGGCAGACGGCAGGCATCTGTGGAGAGTGATTGACAATCTGATGAGCAACATCTGTAAGTATGCGCAGCCGGGAACAAGGGTTTATATTGAACTGGAGCGTTTTAACGGGATGGTCATTATGACCTTTAAGAATGTGTCTAAGGAACGTCTGAACATTACGAGCGAGGAACTGATGGAACGTTTTGTGCGGGGAGACAGTTCCAGAAATACGGAAGGAAACGGACTGGGACTTTCCATTGCCAAGAGTCTTTCGGATCTGATGGGCGCCAATTTCGCCATTCAGATAGACGGGGATCTGTTCAAGGCGATTCTCAGTTTTGCGGAATGTACAACAGAGGAAACGGAGAAAAAAGCGGAAAAAGAATAAGTATCAATCAGACGGTATTTGTGGTAGAATAGAGGGCAGGTGATGTAAAAAAAGAACAATGGAGGAAACTATGTTAGAGAAATTATTTAAACTCAAAGAAAATCACACCACAGTCAGAACAGAAGTCATCGCCGGTATCACCACCTTTATGACGATGGCATACATTCTGGCTGTTAACCCGACAATGCTTGCGGCAGCAGGAATGGATCCGACAGCGGTGCTTATTGCAACCTGTCTTGCTTCTTTTGTGGGAACGCTTGCAATGGCGCTTCTTGCCAACTATCCGTTTGCGCTTGCACCGGGTATGGGACTGAATGCATATTTTGCATATACCGTGTGCGGAAATATGGGATATTCGTGGCAGGTTGCCCTGATGGCGGTTCTTATCGAGGGAATCATCTTCATTATCCTGTCACTGACCAATGTGCGTGAGGCTATCTTTAATGCAATTCCTACTACGCTGAAAAAGGGTGTCAGTGCCGGAATAGGTCTGTTTATTGCATTTATCGGACTGCAGGGCGCTCATATTGTTGTCAACAATGATTCTACACTGTTAAGCTATGTCAGATTTACGGAGAACTGGCACACAGAGGGAATCTGTGCGCTTCTTGCACTGCTTGGACTGATGCTGACCATTATCCTGTATATTAAAAATGTAAAAGGTTCCATCTTAATCGGAATTCTGGCAACATGGGTGATGGGAATGATCTGTCAGGCGGCAGGCTGGTATGTGGTGGATGTAGAGAACGGTTTCTATTCTCTGTATCCGACTCTTCAGATGACTGATTTTTCCGCAATCGGAAAGACCTTCGGACAGTGCTTCACGGCAGATTTCCACGGCGTGGGCGTATTTAATTTTATCGTAGTGCTTCTGTCCTTCCTGTTTGTGGACATGTTTGATACGATCGGAACCTTAATCGGAGTATCCGACAAGGCAGGAATGCTGGATGAGAACGGAAGACTGCCGCGTGTAAAGCAGGCTCTTCTGGCAGATTCCATTGCCACAACAGCAGGTGCGGTATTTGGAACATCTACCACAACAACGTTTGTGGAGAGCTCAGCGGGTGTCGGAGCCGGTGCCAAAACCGGACTGGCTTCTGTGGTAACCGGATTTCTGTTTTTGCTTGCCATCCTGTTTGCGCCGATTTTTACGGCAATTCCGGGCTTCGCGACAGCTCCGGCATTGATTTTTGTCGGCTTTCTGATGGTATCTGCAATTGTTAAGATTGACTTCAATAATCTTACGGAAGCGGTTCCGGCATATCTGTGCCTGATTGCAATGCCGCTTATGTACAGCATTGCAGAGGGAATTGCAATCGGAGTAATCTCTTATGTTGTAATTAACCTGATCTGCGGAAAGCGTAAAAAGATTACACCGCTGATGTATGTACTTGCGGTTCTGTTTGTGTGCAAATACATTTTCTTATAGAATACGGAAGGCTGCTGTGATGAAAATTTCTTTGATTATTCCATGTCACAATGAGGAAAAGGCGATTCCTTTTCTGTATGAAGAACTGGATAAGGTTTCAAAAGAATTAAGCAAATACGAGATGGAGTTTCTCTTTGTCAATGATGGTTCCACGGACGGAACCATCGAGATACTCCGCGAGCTGGCGGCAAAGGATGTCCGCATACATTACTATTCTTTTTCCAGAAATTTTGGAAAGGAAGCTGCAATGTATGCGGGCTTCTGCAATGCTGCGGGAGATTATGTGGCGGTTATGGATGCGGATCTGCAGGATCCGCCTTCTCTGCTTCCGGAGATGGTGCGTATCCTTGAAGAGGAGGATTATGACAGCGTGGCAACCCGGAGGGTAAGCAGAGCGGGAGAGCCGCCTATCCGCTCTTTTTTTGCAAGACAGTTCTATAAGCTTATCAACAAGATTTCAGATGTGGATATCGTGGACGGCGCAAGGGATTACCGGCTTATGAAGCGCAGTATGGTGGATGCGGTGGTGCAGCTTCAGGAATACAACCGTTTTTCCAAGGGAATCTTCGGCTGGGTTGGGTTTAAAACCTGCTGGCTCCCTTATGAGAATACAAAACGTGTGGCAGGGGAGACAAATTGGAGCTTTTGGAAACTGTTTAAGTATGCAATGGATGGGATTGTTAATTTTTCCCAGGTTCCGCTGACTATCGCATCATACTGTGGCGTTTTTCTTACCTTTGTATCCTTTATCGCCATTCTTTTTGTTGTCATAAGGAAATTGATTTTTGGAGATCCGGTGGCAGGCTGGGCATCGCTTGTGTGTATCATCACGTTTTTGGGCGGAGTGCAGTTGTTCTGTATCGGCATCATGGGACAGTACATTTCCAAGACCTATCTGGAGACGAAAAAGAGACCGCATTATATTATTTCGGAATCAAATGATGAGGATGTTACGGCGGTTCATTGACATTTGCAGGCGGGATTTATATAATGTTCAGTGAATTGTTTTTGATTATATTTATGAGGAGGCAGAAATATGAGAAAGATGAAAAAAATAATGTCCGTTGTAATGACGGCGGCTATGGTCGCAGGACTTGCAGCGTGCGGAAGTGAGGCAGAAAGTAATACAACACAGGCATCGGGAGCGAGCGCGACAAGCGATAAAGTATACAATATCGGTATCTGTCAGCAGTTGGAGCATCCGGCACTGGATGCAGCCACAGAGGGCTTTCAGGCAGCGTTGAAGGACAAGCTTGGCGATAATGTAACCTTTGATGTGCAGAATGCACAGAATGAGCAGGCAAATGCGGCAACCATTGCAAATAATTTCGTTGCAAACAATGTTGATTTGATTCTTGCCAATGCGACAACAGCACTTCAGTGTGCGGCAGCAGCAACCTCCGAAATTCCGATTCTCGGTACATCGGTTACGGATTATGCAACTGCGTTAGAGATTGATGACTGGAGCGGAACCACAGGAAGAAACATTTCCGGTACTTCTGATCTGGCACCTTTGGACGAGCAGGAGAACATGCTGGTGGAACTTTTCCCGGATGTAAAGACAGTCGGAATTCTGTATTGTTCCGCAGAGCCGAATTCCAAGTATCAGGCAACTGTATTTGAGCAGGAGCTGGAGGCAGACGGAATCAGCTATAAGGAATTCACAGCATCAGATTCCAACGATATCGGTTCCGTAGTACAGAGTGCTGTGGAGCAGGTAGATGTCATTTATATTCCTACCGACAACACCATGGCAGGAAATACAGAAGCAGTCAACAACATTACCCTTCCGGCAGGAATTCCGGTTATTGCGGTAGAAGAAGGAATCTGTAAGGGCTGCGGAGTGGCAACTCTTTCTATCAGCTATTACGATATCGGATATAAGGCCGGCGAGATGGCATATGATATTCTGGTTAACGGAGCGGATGTTTCTACCATGAAAGTTGAATATGCTCCAAACGTTACAAAGAAGTACAATAAGAGCGTCTGCGAGACTCTCGGAATCACCATTCCGGATGGTTACGAGGCGATTGAAGAGGAATAGGCATAAGGGAGGACGAGTACAGTGTTAATATCGGCTTATTTTTCATCCCTGAGTCTGGGAGCGCTGGGACGGGCGGTTCCGGGCTCCATTGCACAGGGATTAATCTGGGGACTCCTTGCATTGGGTGTCTATATTACATATAAGCTTCTGGATTTTGCGGATTTGTCGGTGGACGGTTCGTTTGCCACAGGTGGAGCGGTTGCGGTTATGTTAATCCGCGCAAATGTGAATCCGTGGATTTCACTTCTGGTGGCGTTTGGAGCAGGTATGCTTGCCGGACTGGTGACGGGACTGCTTCACACGAAGCTTGGAATTCCACCAATTTTAGCAGGAATACTGACTCAGATAGCACTGTATTCCATCAACCTCAATATTATGGGCTGCTCCAATCAGGCAGTCAGTGTAGATAAGTATAACCTGACCGTGTCCCTTCGTTATGTGACCGGTGCCACCGCAGATAAGATTAAGGTGTTTACCACCTGCGTTCTGTTCTGTGTTGCAATCGTTGCTATTCTTTACTGGTACTTCGGAACCGAACAGGGACATGCAATCCGTGCGACCGGCTGTAATGATCAGATGGCGCGTGCACAGGGTATCAATACCGATTTCTGCAAGGTTCTTGCACTGATGATTTCAAACGGTCTGGTAGGACTTGCAGGCGGTTTGTATGCACAGTATCAGGGTGCGGCAGACGTCAATATGGGACGTGGTGCAATTGTAATCGGACTGGCATCTGTAATTATCGGAGGCGTTCTGTTTGGAAAGCTGTGTGAGGGAAAGAAATTCTCATTTGCTTATACCCTGCTTTCCGTTATTGCGGGCTCCATCATTTACTATCTGGTTCTGAGTGTGATTCTGTGGCTGAAATTCCCTTCAGACGATCTGAAGCTTTTCTCAGCAATCGTGGTTGCGGTATTCCTTGCGATTCCGTATCTGAAGAATAAAAAGAAAGCGGCAAGGGGGAATTAGCCATGGCAGAGATGTTAAAGATAGAAGAAGTCAGAAAAGTATTTAATCCGGGAACCATCAATGAGAAGGTTGCGTTAAACGGAGTGAATCTTACCCTGGAAGAGGGAGAGTTTGTAACCATTATCGGAGGAAACGGTGCAGGTAAGTCCACAACCTTAAATGCTGTGGCAGGAACATGGCCGGTGGATTCCGGCAGAATTTCCATCGGTGGTGTGGATGTGACAAAATTTTCCGAGCATAAGCGTGCACAGTATCTGGGCAGAGTATTTCAGGATCCTATGACGGGAACGGCAACTACAATGTCTATCGAAGAGAATATGGCAATTGCCGCAAGGCGCGGAAGGAAGAGAGGATTGAGCTGGGGCATTACAAAGGCAGAGCGGGAGAAATACCGTGGTATGCTTGCCACCTTAAACCTTGGTCTTGAGGACCGGCTTACCAGCAAAGTCGGACTTCTCTCCGGCGGACAGCGGCAGGCAATTACGCTTCTGATGGCATCCATTCAGAAACCGAAGCTTTTGCTTCTGGATGAGCATACAGCAGCGCTGGATCCTAAGACGGCGGCAAAGGTGCTTGAGATATCGGATAAGATTATTTCAGAGAACCATCTGACGGCAATGATGGTAACCCACAACATGAGGGATGCCATTGCCCATGGAAACCGGTTGATTATGATGCATGAAGGAAAAGTGATTCTGAATATTGCAGGAGAAGAAAAGAAAAAGCTTACCGTTGAAGATCTGCTTCACCAGTTTGAAAAGGTGAGCGGAGAAGAATTTGCAAATGATAAGGCTTTGTTGTCTTAAAGGGAATGCCGCAGGTGCGGCATTCCTTTTTAAATGAAATCCACGGAAAGTACATTGTCCGACTGGGTAATCAGGTCATACAGCGCGGAATGTTCCATGGGCTGAGCAGAGTGCAGAGTCATATAGACAGACACCGGATCGCCCTTGTACCGGGGCTTCATCACTTCAAAGGATTCAATGGTAATGCCGCAGGCTTTGATATTCTGAATGACTGTGTGCAGGGAATGCGGGCGGTCAATATCCACAATCAGACTAAAGTAGCGGGAGTTCTTGGTTAAGCGTTTTTCCACATAAGGGGATACATGAAGCACGACTAACAGAACGAGTGAAATCAGTACGCCGCCGTCCACAAAACCGATTCCCACGGCAAGTCCGACGCAGGCGCTGGTCCAGAGAGTAGCGGCGGTTGTGAGACCGCGTACCTTATGGTTGGAGATAATAATTGTTCCGACACCAAGGAAACCCACACCACTGATGACCTGTGCGGCCATTCGCGTCATGTTGGCAATCCCTGGAAAATAAATCTGGATATACTGTTCGGTCAGCATGACCAGAGTGGCGCCCAGACATACCACCGTAATGGTTTTGGCTCCGGCGGCGCGGTGCTTCATCTCACGGTCAGAGCCGATGGTAAAACCGAGAATTGCCGATACGATAATGCGAATCAGGATATTTTTTATATTCCAGTCTGTAAAATTCCCAAAAATCATGACATTTCCCCCTTTTTTAATATTTTATTATATTTTTTTCTTTTTATCAATCAATATTGACCTTTAATCCGGGATGGCTTAATATTTTATTATCAGGATGGGAGGCATAAGATGTTTGAACAGACAACAAGACAGATGCTTGATTTTATTGAAAAAAGTCCAAGCTGTTTTCATGTGGTAAAAAACGTGGCGGACATGCTGGAAGCAGCGGGCTTTATCCGGCTTTCGGAGGAGGACAGGTGGGACATCCGAAAAGGCGGAAAGTATTTTACCACAAGGAACGGCTCGTCTCTGATTGCCTTTAACATTCCGGCGGATGGCGGAAACGGCTGCAGGATTATTGCCAGCCACAGTGATTCGCCGTGTTTTAAGATTAAGGAGAATCCTGAGATTGCAGTGGAAAACTGTTATGTGAAGCTGAACGTGGAAAAGTACGGAGGGATGCTCTGTGCGCCGTGGTTTGACAGGCCGCTTTCAGTGGCAGGACGTGTGGTGGTGAAGGAAGACGGACGGCTGACAGCAAAGCCGGTCAATGTGGACAGGGATCTTTTTGTGATACCGAGTCTTGCCATTCATATGAATCGCGAAGCAAACAACGGGCAGCAGTACAATGTACAAAAGGATCTGCTTCCGCTGTATGGGGATTTTTCCGCAAAGGATACTTTCATGACGCTGATTGCAGATACGGCAGGAGTCGGAAAAGAGGATATTCTGGCACACGATCTGTATCTGTATAACCGTGTCAGGGGATGCATCTGGGGAGCGGACAATGCGTTTGTTTCCTCCGCAAGACTGGATGATCTGCAGTGTGCCTTTTCCACGTTGCAGGGCTTTTTGCAGGGCTCGAAGGAAAAATATGCAGCGGTATACTGCGTGCTGGACAATGAAGAGGTGGGCAGTGAAACCAGACAGGGAGCCGCTTCTGCATTTTTGTATGATACCTGGATGAGAGTGAATGAGAGTCTGGGTGGAAGTTATGAAGATTATGTGCGGAGTCTGTCCAAAAGTTTTCTGATTTCTGCGGACAATGCACATGCCGTACATCCGAATGCTGCGGATAAGGCAGATCCGGTCAATCGTCCTCAGATGAATGGCGGAATTGTCATAAAATACAGCGCAAACCAGAAATACTGTACGGATGCCATGTCAGCCGCGTTTCTGAAAGATTTATGCAGGAAAGCGGAGGTGCCGTACCAGACTTTTACAAACCGTTCGGACATGCAGGGCGGTTCCACACTGGGAAATATCGCCACCACAAAGGTAACGGTAAGGGCTGCGGATATCGGGCTTGCCCAGCTTGCCATGCACTCACCCTACGAGACAGCGGGCGTGAAGGATGCATATTATATGGTCAAGGCAGCTAAGACATATTACGAATAAAATGATTGTAAAATTTCATGGAAATAATTGTCTCATACTATTGTGGATGTTTTACAGGAATGTATCGTGTTTTGTGAAAGCCAAGAGTCGATAGGGCCAGAGTTCATTGTTTAAAGATAATAGCGTAAAAGTTGATAGGGCAATTGTTTGTATGGAATTTCACAATCATTTAAATATAGTTTAACGAAAAGTGAGGAGAATCATATGCCGGTATTTGATTTTAGCGGAGCAACAGATAAGAAGAAAGAAGCAGAATGTACTTATACGACATTTCGGTCGAATGCCAAGACAGCTACGGCAGAGAAGCCGATTCTGGTATTGGATAATCATGAGCGTGAATGGAAGCATCATTCCTGCGGTATTTTCACAAACCAGATAAAACGAACAGCGTTCGAATTCAAAGAAGAGGACGGGGTGATTTCCGCAGACATTCTTAAGGTAGATGCGCGTTTTACCAGTCTTCTCCGCTGGCTTGGCGAGAATCACATCAATGTGCGCCTGTCCGGAGAGAACACGAAGGAGGGCTACGCCGTCTGTAAAATCCGGGAGATTGCTTTCGGCGGCGGGAAAAAGCTGTCGGCTGAGGATGGATTCCTGCAGTTTATGATAGACAGGCTTTTTGCAAGCAGTGCACCGGAGGAGGAAATCGAGGACGAGGATGAAGAGGAAGAAGGCGACAGCATGAAGCTGACCAGTATCCAGAGCATCACGGATTTTATGACCTGCGCGGGAAGGACGCTGCCGGACAATATCCGGCTGTGGGCGCGCAGAAACCTTGCAGTCGCACGCTCCAATGAAGTCTCACCGGAGGAGAGACGCCATGCGCAGAGAGCCTTGTCCATTATGATGAATATTCAGTGGAAGAGCAATTATTTTGAGTCTATTGATCCGCAGGAGGCAAGAAGGATTCTGGATGAAGAATTGTATGGAATGGAGCAGGTAAAGCAGAGAATCATAGAGACGATTATTCAGATTAACCGGACGCATACACTTCCGGCATACGGACTTCTTCTGGTGGGACCGGCGGGAACCGGAAAATCACAGATTGCATATGCGGTTGCGCGGATTCTGAAACTTCCGTGGACAACACTGGATATGAGTTCCATCAATGATCCGGAGCAGTTGACCGGAAGCTCAAGAGTATATGCCAATGCAAAGCCGGGAATTGTCATGGACGCCTTTGCCATGGCGGGCGAGTCCAATCTGGTCTTTATTATCAATGAGCTGGACAAAGCAGCGGCAGGAAAAGGCAACGGCAATCCGGCGGATGTGCTTTTGACACTTCTGGATAACCTTGGTTTTACGGATAATTACATGGAATGTATGGTTCCGACCGTCGGAGTCTATCCGATTGCAACGGCCAACGACAAGAGTAAAATCAGCGCGCCTCTGATGTCGCGTTTTGCGGTTATAGAGCTGCCGGATTATACACCGGAGGAAAAAGAGATAATCTTTTCCAAATTTGCACTGCCGAAGGTGTTAAAGCGTATGAGCCTGAAAGAAGAAGAATGTATGCTCACGAAAGAAGCGTTGTCTGCGGTTGTGGAAATTTACTCAGACACCACCGGAATCCGGGATCTGGAGCAGGCAGCAGAGCATATAGCAGCGAATGCACTGTATCAGATAGAAGCAGACCATGTTTCTTCTGTGACGTTTGATGCGGATATGGTAAGAAAATTGCTTGCATAGGCAAAAAGAGGGGAGGTATAAAGCTATGAAATTGTATGAAATCGAGAAGGAAAAGATCATTACCATTACCGCAAAAAATGAAAAGGGAGCATCTTTAAGCTTTAAGACGGAGACGGCTTTTAGCGTCAATGAGCTGTTGTTTGTGCAGCCGGTACGGAAAGGGGACTCCGTACTGGATTTTTCGAGAAAAGAGGTTCAGGTGTCCGTGACTTATGCATCGGACGAGGGAACCGTAACCGAGTGGGCAGGCTGTGCAGTCAAGAACGTTACCTATCAGCAGGCGCTGTATACCGTGATGTATGCCGCGGAGGAAGGAAAAGCGATTAACCGCAGAAATAATTACCGGCAGTTTTTGTATTATGATGGAGTGATGCAGCTTGGAAAGAACCGCAGGGAGCTGGAGGTCAAGGTGCGTGACATCAGTGTCATGGGTGTTGGCATTATCATGGAAGAGGAGCATGAACTGAAGGATATGGGTGTCATTAATCTGGAGTTTCAGGATCAGGAATTTGACATCCCGATTCAGGTATATGCGGATCCGGTGCGTAAGGAGAAGCTGGATGACAAGCGAACAGCTTACGGTTGCCGGATTGTACAGTCGGAGACAAATCTGGGACGATATCTTGCAGCAAAGCAGAAGAGTGAGGCGTGCAGGGTACACGGTACCTATTTTGACAATAAAAAGTTTCTTCATGATGGAAACAGGAAGACGAAGGAGTGAGACGGAATGATTACTACGCCATGTAATCCGGATGCGAGTCCGCAGGTAAGAAAGGTACTGGAATATCTGGGGGAACTCGAAGGGAAGGGAATTCTGACGGGGCAGCATACGCAGACACTGGCACAGCCGGAGCTTGCAAGAATTGAAGAAATTACAGGGAAGCTGCCTGCTATATGTGGATTTGAGCTGTTGGCATATTCTCCGAATATCCGGAGGGATACAGCAGATGCAGAGTGTCTCAAAGAGGTGGACGAAGCGGCCGGAACCCTTGAAAAAGCATGGGAATGGGCTGACAGAGGAGGCCTTCTTACTTTTACATGGCACTGGTTTTCGCCTTTGGGCGGGCGCAGTAAATCCTTTTATACGGAAAATACGGATTTTGATGCAAGAAAAGCGCTTGTGGAAGGCACGGATGAGCATGCGGCATTCTGCGGGGATCTGGATGCCATTGCAGAATTGTTGCTGCCGTTTTGCAGGAAAAACATACCGATTTTGTGGAGACCTTTTCATGAGGCGGAAGGAGACTGGTTCTGGTGGGGCGCCAGAGGAGTGCAGACAGCGCGGGAGCTGTACCGCTTTATGTATCGGTATTATACCGGGAAGTATCATCTGAACAATCTCATCTGGATCTGGAATTCTCCGGTTCCGGAGGGGTATGTGGGGGACGATGTCTGTGATATCATCAGCCGGGATATTTATCCTCCGGCACACCGTCACGGAGATTTTCGGCAGGCTTATGAGGAGCTGATGGAGATTACGGAAGCGGATAAGGGAGCTGCCCTTGCGGAAACAGGAGTGATTCCGGATGTTGATGCGCTGGTGAAGTCAGCCACTCCGTGGCTTTGGTATATGACATGGAGTAACGATTTTGCCCTGACGGAGGAGTTTAACGGTTATGATAAGCTGTATGAGCTGTATCATCATCCTTATGCGGTGACAAGGGATAAGCTTCCGGTATTGTATTAAATGCAAATAATTTCTCTTGACAAAGAGGAATATTTTCGTTATATTATAACCGACAGGCAGTCGGTACATAACAAAAGGGGTAGAAAATGCGTATCGTAAAGGAAGCAGAAGAGAGAAAAAACGAAATACTGGATGCTGCGGAGGAACTTTTTGTCAGCAAGGGGTTTGACCAGACCAGTACGAATGACATCTTAGAGAAAGTCGGTATTGCAAGGGGAACCTTGTATTATCATTTTAAATCAAAGGAAGAGATACTGGATGCAATGATTCAGCGAATGATGGATCAATGTATGGCAAGAGCGCGTAAAGCTGCGTCCGACAAAAGTAAATCGATTCCGGAAAGACTGCCGCAGATTATCCGGGCATTGAATATGGAAGATCGTCTGGGAGAAGAAATGCTGCAGCAGATGCATAAACCGCAGAATGCTTTGATGCATCAGAAGATGCAGCAGCAGATGATAAACGGAATAGTTCCGCTTATTGCAGAGCTGGTGGAGGATGGAATTAAAGCGGGGATGTTTCAGACGGATTATCCCAAAGAGACCGTGGAGATGCTGTTTGTCTATGCAGGAACAATCTTTGATGACCTGACGGAGCAGACGCCGGAAGAGGAAATGCGCAGAATGGAAGCATTTATCTACAATATAGAGCGGCTGTTCGGAGTGGAGCAGGGGGCATTGAGAGATGACATTATGGGAATGTTTGCAGAAGAGTAACCATCTTTTTTTATCACAAAACCGACAGTCAGACGGTCGGTAAGAAAGGAGAGAACACATGAAAAAAGGTTCTAATTTCAACAAATTTCTGTTGCTTTGGGCAGGAGAACTGGTATCGGCAATCGGAGGAGGACTGACCAGCTTCGGGCTGGGGGTGTATGTCTTTCAACAGACGAAAAGTGCGGCAAGTATGGCACTTGTGACACTCCTGGCATTTTTGCCGACACTTCTTCTCAGTGCACCGGCGGGAGTACTGGCAGACCGTTATGACCGAAGACTTCTGATGATGTTGGGAGACGGATGTTCGGCACTTGGCATCCTCTATATTCTGATTTGCATGATAAACGGGAGAGCCGGACTCTATCAGATTTGCATCGGAGTCTGTGTCAGTTCCGTATTTTCTTCGCTTCTGGAGCCGTCTTACCGTGCCACGGTGACGGACCTTCTGACAAAGGAAGAGTATTCAAGGGCAAGCGGAATGGTCAGTATCGCGGGAAGTGCCAGATATCTGATTTCTCCGGTTCTGGCAGGAGCGCTTCTGGCATTCGGAGACATTAAGCTGCTTTTGATTATTGATATTGCAACCTTTGTGTTAACGGTTATCTCAACCGGTGTGGTTCGCAAGGGACTGACGGCAAAACAGAGCGGGGAAAGCGCGGGCTTTCTGGAAAGTTTTTCGGAAGGATTTCGGGCAGTCAGAGAGAAAAAGGGAATCTTTGTGCTGATTCTTGCCGCTTCCGTCATGACCTGTTTTATGGGAGTCATACAGATTCTCTCGGAGCCTTTGATACTGAATTTTGCGGACAGCACGACGCTGGGAATCGGCGAGACGGTTTGTGCCTGCGGAATGCTTGTGACCAGTCTGTATCTTGGCGCAAAGGGAATCAAGAAAAATTTTGTCAGGACATTGAGCATAGCGTTGTTTTTGGCAGGTGCGGCAATGGTGGTATTCGGACTCAGGGAGAATATTTATCTGATTTGTGCAGCAGGTTTTTGCTTTTTCGGAGCCTTGCCTTTTGCAAACAATTGCCTGGATTATCTGGTGCGGACCAATATTCCGGATGAGGTTCAGGGCAGAGCCTGGGGGATTATCGGTTTTCTGTCCCAGATTGGATATGTGATTGCATACGGACTGGCAGGCGTGCTGGCAGACGGCATTGCAAAAACGGCGGGTATCGGAGTCGGCAGAGGTGCCGCGGCAGTCATTATGGTGTCGGGAGGACTTCTGGCACTTACGGCACTGGTGGTATATCGGATAAAATCAGTGAGAGGATTGGAGAAAAAGGGATGATTAAAAAATTAATTATAAATGATATCAGGCAAAACAAATTACTGTCGGCATCGGTGACCTCCTTTATGGGAATATCCGCAATGCTGATCGGGCTGAGTGTACTTTTGTTTACGGGGCTGCTGGGCTCTATCGATTCGCTTATGGAGCGGGCAAAGACACCGGATTTTTTGCAGATGCATGCCGGAGCGGTTGAGGAGAAAGCGTTGGAAGTATTTGCGGACGAAAGGGAAGAAATCGATCAGTGGCAGGTTTGCCGTTTCCTGAATCTGGACAGCGCGTCGATTATGCTGGGAGGACATTCCCTTTCCGACAGCACTCAGGATAACGGACTCTGCATTCAGGGAAAGGGTTTTGATTATCTGGTGGATCTAGACAATGAACTTCCTCAGGTCCGGGAGGGCGAAATCTATGTTCCGGCTTGCTACATGAAGGAATACGATGTTGCCGAGGGCGATGCGATGACAATCGGAAAGGAAAGCTTTGTCATCGGAGGCTTTATCCGTGATTCCCAGATGAACTCCATGATGGCATCTTCGAAGCGTTTTCTGGTCAGTGAAGCAGATTATGAGAAAATGCGGGCCGTCGGAGTAGAGGAGTATCTGATTGAGTATACACTTTTGGAGGGCAGTGACATTACCGCTTTTTCAGATGCGTACATGGATGCGGGTCTTCCTGCAAACGGGCCGACCATAACGAAGCCTTTGATACGAATGCTTAATGCACTTTCCGACGGACTGATGATATTTGTCATTTTGCTGGCAGGCGTGGTGGTTCTTCTTATTTCCATGCTGTGTATCCGCTTTATTCTGCTGACAAGTCTGGAAAAGGAGAAGAAAGAGATTGGAATGCTCAAGGCAATCGGAATTGCAAGACAGGATATCCGAAAGCTTTACTTTTCCAAATTCGCAGCGCTTTCCGCAGTGGGAGCGGCACTGGGACTTCTTCTTGCGGTACTTCTTGCCAATCCGTTGACGGAAAAATTGCAGAGATTGTACGGAGCCTCGGCAAATATCGGAATAACGGCGGCCATCACGGTACTTGGCGTGGCACTTGTGGAACTGCTCTTGCTATTGTCCGTGCGGCATACGCTAAAGAAGATGGAAAAGGTGACAGCGGTGCAGGCTTTGTACGGAAAGGAAGGTTTTACCGGAAAAGGTCATGCAAGACAGTACTTTTTGATTATTCTTGTGGTGGCGGCGGGAATGTTTCTGATGCTGATTCCGCAGAACATAAGCAGCACAATTGCGTCGGAAAAATTTGTGACATACATGGGAATTGGGGATGCTGAGATTCGGATGGATGTAAGGCAGACAAAGGACATTGTGGAGAAAACCGGGGAAATATCCGGACTGTTGGAACAGGATGAGAGAGTGGAAGCATATACGGCATTGCAGACCGGCAGTGTTCTTGCGGAGCTTTCGGACGGAAGCACCACACACCTGATGGTGGAAAAGGGAAATCAGAGCATTTTTCCGGTGAGCTACCTGCAGGGACGGGAGCCGCAGAAGTCCGGCGAAATTGCCTTATCGGTATTGAACGCGGAGGCTTTGGAATTAAAGCTGGGAGACGAACTGACACTGGTGGAGCATGAGGCAAAATGCAGATATCGTGTCTGCGGCATCTATTCCGACATTACCAATGGCGGAAAAACGGCAAAAAGCTATGAAACGGAGGAAACTTTGCAGAAAGCGGAAGCGGATGAGGTGATGTGGAGTATCTTTTATGTCTCGCTGAAAGAGGGAGTAAGCAGGGAAGCCTTTATGAAAGATTATCAGGGAATTTCCGATATGGAGGTGGCGGATATCAGGGATTGTGTGACGGCAATCTACGGACCGACCATATCTCAGCTCAGGCAGGCTTCGGTGGTAACGGCGGTTGCAGCGCTTGCGGTAATCTTTGTGGTGACAATCCTGTTCATGCGGCTTCTGGTAGAGAGAGGAAGAGCGGAAAGTGCTTTAAAAAAGGCTCTTGGATTTACATCAGCGGAGCTTCGGGGCGATTATTTTAAAAGAGGGATTGTCTGTACCGTAGCCGGTATTCTGATTGGAATTTTGGGAGGAAACCTGCTGGGAGAGAAGATTGCGGGTGCGGCACTCAAATCTCTGGGAGCGGCAGGCTTCCAATTCCATACGGATAACGTAATGGTATATCTTGTACTTCCGACATGTGTACTGATTCTGACACTTGCGGCAGTGCGGCTTGGCATTATGGAGATTCGAAAGATTCAGGCGAAGGAATGTGTGTAATAGGAAAGGAGAACTGGAGAGATGAAAGAGTTATTAAGAATAGATCATTTATGCAAAGATACGATATTGAACGGTATTCATTTTGCGGTGGAACAGGGCGAGATGACAGCTATTATGGGACCTTCCGGCTCAGGAAAATCCACACTTCTTTATCAGATATCCGGGATGGATCAGGCAACGGAAGGAGAAGTCTGGTTGGGAGAGAAGGAACTGGTGCACATGTCTGAGGACGAGAAAGCACGGCTTCGGCTGCATGAGATGGGATTTGTGTTTCAGCAGATGAATATGGTATCGAATCTGAATCTTCTGGACAATATTCTGCTTCCGGCATATCAGGCGCAGAAGCATGTGGGAAAAGGAGAACTTAGAAGAACAAAATCGGCAATGAAACAGGAAGCGACGGAGCTTATGCGGAAGTTCGACATCGCGGGACTGGAGGAGAGACGCATCACGGAGGTGTCTGGAGGACAGCTCCAGAGAGCCTGCATTTGCAGGAGCATGATCAACCATCCGAAACTGCTTCTGGCAGATGAGCCTACGGGAGCACTGAATCAGAGCGCGGCAGGTTCGGTTATGGAAGCGTTTTTAAAGCTGAACCGTGAGGGAACAACCGTCCTTATGGTAACGCATGACAGCAGGGTGGCAAGCCGCTGTGACCGTATTCTATATCTGCTTGACGGAGAAATCCGGGGCGAACTGCAGCTTGGTAAGCAGAAGGACGGAGAGGAAAAAGAGAGGGAAGTGCTTGTGAACGAGTGGCTTTCCAAAATGGGCTGGTAGGATAAAAAATACTCTTTACAAACATATGTTCCAGTGCTATAATGCAGACAGAACATTTGTTTGCAACGGAGGCGAAATCTATGACAGACCGGATTCAGATGAACGATATGATGGATAAGCTGACAATCTTATCGGATGCCGCAAAGTATGATGTGGCATGTACTTCCAGCGGAGTGCAGAGGGAAGGGGACGGGAAGAATATGGGCAGTGCGCATGGGTGCGGAATCTGTCATACCTTCGCGGGAGACGGAAGATGTATCTCCCTGCTCAAGATTTTGTTTACCAATGAATGCATTTATGACTGTAAGTATTGCATCAATCGCGCGTCGAATGATGTGCGCCGCGCTACCTTTACGCCGGATGAAGTCTGTCAGCTTACGATGGAGTTTTACCGGAGAAATTATATAGAAGGATTATTTTTGAGTTCAGGAATTATTAAGTCTCCGGATTATACCATGGGACTTTTGTACGAGACCTTGTTTTTGCTCCGGAATAAGTATCATTTTAACGGATATATCCATATCAAGGGGATTCCGGGGGCTTCTGCGGATGTGGTGGAGCTTGTGGGATATCTTGCGGATCGTATGAGTGTGAATCTGGAACTTCCGACGTCTGAAGGGTTGAAGCAGATTGCACCCAATAAGGTACGGAAGAATATCCTTTCACCCATGCGCCAGATACAGAACGGAATCCGGCAAAGCCGTCAGAATCATGGCGTATCCAGCATGAAGGCCCGGATGTGCATTGACGAAAAGACTTATTACGACCAGTTGGCACAGACAAGAGACAGTTACGCGAGGCTGCAGGATTACCAGCAGGGCGTGCAGGCAATTCGGCAGAACAGGGCGGAGGAGACCGCAGAGAAGAACTGGGGAATTCGCCAGACCGCGGGAACCGGCAGACGGCAGATTGCGAGAGAACTTTCCCATCCGGAGCGTTACTTTGTCCCGGCAGGGCAGAGTACGCAGATGATTATCGGAGCCACGCAGGAAAGCGATTATGAGATTGTGTCGGTCACGGAGGCATTGTATCAGAAGTTTGATATGAAGAGGGTGTTTTATTCCGCCTTCGTAAATGTAAATCAGGATGCGAGTCTGCCGGTTTTGCAACAACCGCCTCTCTTGCGGGAGCATCGTCTTTATCAGGCGGATTTCCTGCTTCGGTTTTACGGATTTCGTGCGGATGAATTGTTATCCGAGGAACATCCGAATTTTAATGAGAAGATTGATCCGAAGTGCGACTGGGCAGTGCATCATCTGGAGCTTTTTCCGGTGGAGATTAACAAAGCGGATTATTATACACTTTTGCGGGTGCCGGGCATTGGCACGAAAAGTGCACACAGGATTCTGGCTGCAAGAAAACATGCAAAACTGGATTTCCAGGACATCAGGAAGATGGGCGTGGTATTGAAGCGCGCCGTATACTTTATCACCTGCAAGGGGCGGATGATGTATGATACGAAGCTGGAGGAGGAGTATATCACAAGACACTTGATTTACAACGAGAAACCGCAGCAGATGCTGCTTTCGGATGGCACCGGCCAGACCTATGAGCAGCTTTCGTTTATGGATATGATATAATGAGCAAAGCGAATTATATCACGCGCGAATGCGCATCAATATCAGCCGAAGGCATCATGTGCGAAGCACATGATATAATATAATGAGGGGCAGGATGGAGAGCAGGTTGACTTTGCGGTGTGAGGATTCCTTGGAGGGAATGTTCACGGCAATCTATGATGCATTTGTTTATAAGAATAAGATGGATAAACCCTATGAGGACAGTATCACCATTGCAGCCGGGGAGGGCTGCATGACGCTGTTTACGGAGGAGATAGCGGTTCAGACGGACATGGACAAAGTAAATAAGACCATTCATGCCATTCAGACCAGACTGGGATATTCGGTATATGATACTGTGCTTCATGCGCTGTGCCATTATGACGAGGAGAGGGCAAGTACGGTTCTGGGATATCTGGTTCGCGCTTTTGCAAAGGGAAGCAGAATTTCCGAGCACATGGCAGATCCTTATGTGATGGGAGTTTTGGAGCTGTCCCGAAAGGTGGAGAATGAAAGGCAGCGGTTCTATGGCTTTTTGCGTTTTCGTGTGATTCAGGGGGAAAACGCCTTAATCCGTATGGATGGAGAACCGCAGGAGAGAGAGGTACTTTTTGCGCAGATTGAGCCAAAGTGTAACCTTGTTCCGATTATGATGGAGCATTTCGAAAGCCGCTATCCCAATGAAAACTTCATTATTTATGATGAAAAACGAAAGCTGGCGGCAGTGCACCGGGCATATCAGACCTGCGTACTGGTTGCCAGTGAGGAGATTGTACAGCCGGAGAGTGGAAGTGATATCTTTGAGGAGCTTTGGAAGCAGTATTTCCGTTCTATGGAGATAAAGCCGAGACACAATGAGCGTTGTCAGAATAATATGATGCCGAAGTGGTACCGCAAGTATATGCCGGAACTGAAATAGCCTTGGAAAATCGGATTTCTTATGGTAGAATGGGACACAGAGACCATTTGGAGTATTACAGAAGCAGGAGAGCAGACAATGGAATTATGGGATATCTATGATAAGAATAAGGTTCGGACAGGCCGGACAATGGAGCGGAATCACTTTAATCTGGCAGATGACGAATATCATCTGACCGTTTTGGGCGTGTTGAAGCGGCCGGACGGACGTTTTCTTATTACAAAGCGTGTGATGACAAAGAAATGGGCACCGGGCTGGTGGGAAGTATCCGGCGGCGGTGTTCAGGCAGGAGAAGAATCTGAGGATGCCGTTAAGCGGGAAATCTTAGAAGAGACCGGAATTGATGTCAGTACTGCAGAGGGCGGTTATGCGTTTTCCTATCGCAGGGATAATCCGGGAGAGGGCGATAATTATTTTGTGGATATTTATTGCTATGAGATGGATATCAAAGAGGAAGACGTTCATCTGCAGGAAGAAGAGACGGCAGGATATATGTTTGCGACGGCAGAGGAGATTGCAGAGTTCGCAAAGCAGGGAATATTTCTGCATTATGACAGCATTAAGCAGGTGTTCGAATAGATACCTGCAAAAAAAGACAACCGGAAAAATCCGGTTGTCTTTTTTAATCATTGAATCCAATATCTTATTCTATTTTGAAACAAAAGAAAAAGGTACATAGAAACTAGATTATACGGCAATTATTTTACAACAACAACGTTGATTGCCTGAGGACCTTTTGCACCGTCAGTGATATCAAACTCTACGGATGCGCCTTCCTCGAGAGACTTAAATCCCTCCATGTTGAGTCCTGAGTAATGTACGAATACATCATGTCCGTCTTCAGCGGTAATGAATCCGTAACCCTTCTGGTTATTAAACCATTTTACTGTACCTTTGTTCATCGAAAGTACCTCCAAAAAAATTATGTTGCCTTGCAACTATGCTTAGAATAGCATACCGAATTAAAAAAGTAAAGCAAAATCAGAGTTCTTCGAAGGGAATTTCGTTTTGTTTAAGGAAAAGCAGAACCAGCCGGTCCCATTCGTGTTCCACCGTTTTGTCGGTTGAGAAAATACGGTAGGAGACACCGGTTGTCAGGGTAAGCTTTTGTTCCTGGTAGTGGATATTCAGAAAAAGGGCGGTAATATCCTCAGCAGTGAAATTGCTTTTCATGCCTGCAAGGGTTCGTGCAAGATTTTTATTCGAAAGGGACAGAATAACCTTAAAAGAGGAAGGAGCTTTTTTTCCTTTGATAAGGTCAAAAAAGTTCTGGCGCAGCATAGAATAGGGAAGAAAGAGGTCATCTTCCAGTCCCAGACTGATTTTCTCCTCAGAGGTATAAAAGGTATCGTTTATCTTTCCGTCAATCACATAGGAAGCAGCGGTCTGAATGACTCCTTCCTGAAGCAGAAAGTGGTCGAAGATTTCGCTTCGAAGAAATTTATTCATAAAATCTTTGACGTCAATAAGTGAAAGCGCCAGCATAGAAGCCCTCCTGAATTACTCTTTTTCTTATATGGTACTACATTTTTCCGAAATTCAACAGACACAATATAAAAAAAATATGAAATCGTATAAATACCCCTTTTCAAATTGGGAAATTGGTGATAATATAGCAACGTAGTATTGAAAACTACTTGTAATGGAGAAAATTAACTTTTCTTAAAGTAATTAGAACTTTTAAACCGGAATTCGGTGGAGAGAGAGGACCAGATATGTACAAAATCGTGATGGACAGTTGTGGAGAGCTGACAGAGGATATGAAGAAGGATGGTCATTATTGCAGTGTGCCGTTGGAGCTGGATATAGACGGCTACCGGATTTTGGATGACGAGACATTTGACCAGAAGGATTTTTTGGAACGGGTAAAAAAGAGCTCACACAGTCCGAAATCTTCCTGTCCGTCACCGGATTGTTATATGAAAGCTTATGAGGGAGAAGCTGAGAGAGTATACGTGGTGACACTGTCGGGACAGCTCAGCGGTTCTTACGGAAGTGCAGTTCTGGCATCCCAGTTGTATGAAGAGGAGCATGAACAGCCGAAGCAGATTCATGTTTTTAATTCCAAATCGGCTTCTGTTGGGGAGACACTTATCGGCATAAAGATTCAGGAGCTTGAGGCACAGAATAAGAGCTTTGAAGAAGTGGTGGCAGGTGTGGAAGAGTATATTGCATCCGAGAATACGTTCTTTGTTCTGGAAACTTTGGAAAGTCTCAGAAAGGCAGGACGGCTGAACAATTTTAAGGCAGTTGTTGCAAGTACACTGAATATTAAGCCGGTGATGGGGTCCACACCGGAGGGAACCATACAGCAGCTCGGGCAGGCGCGGGGAATGAAGAAAGCGCTTTCCAAGCTGGTGGAAACCATGGTGGCTGCTACAAAGAATTGCGAACAGAAGGTCCTTGGAATTTCGCATTGCAACTGTCCGGAGCGCGCGCAATTTGTCAAGGAGTTGATTGAAAAAGCGGCAAACTTCAAACAGATTCTTGTGGTGGACACCGCGGGGGTATCCAGTATGTATGCAAATGACGGTGGAATCATTATTGCGGTATAGTATGACCATATACTTCTTTTTTGAGTCAGAGGATGAATTGAAACCAATACTTTATCAGATGATATAGTCAGTAAAAATGTTGCCCTCAGGGAGAAATTCCTTGAGGGTATTTTTATAATCTTTTGGATACTCTTTTCGGAAAAATTTTTTTGTTATTTTGGGCAAACAGTGACCAACGTACAATTTTTGGACATATTTTTAAAAATTCGTCACGGAGTAGGGATGAACGGTAAAATTTGAAAACTGTTGGACAATGCAACAGTACAACAGGAGGTTGAAAAGCGGCGGTAAAAATGATATAATCACTGCAGATTTTATGGAACCGACGTATGTGAAAAAAGAAAGACCATGAGGTAAAATATGTTGACAGATGGAAGAAAATTTCGCATAATTTGTCAGACAGCAGACAGCAGACAGCAGACATTGTAGGTCTGTTTATTTTTCATATTGTAACAGCAGAAGCCACTCGGGCGGCATGGAGGAAGAGAAATCCTTACATGCCGCTTCGAGTGGCTTTTTGCGTGCATTAAGATGGAAGGAGTGACCTATTATGAAAAAATGGAAAGAAAGAGGAAAACAATTCGCAACACTATTACTTGCGGTAGCCCTGATTGGGAACAGCATGGACTTATCGGTGCTGACAGTCAATGCGTTTGAAGTATTGCGTACTGTTGTCGTTGGTGGGGTGAAACTGTATACTGCCGACAGTCGATCAGCGGAATATGCCACTACGGATAGTGAGGGGAATGTTACCAAAGTGACGGATGACACGATTCCTGAGGATCACTATGTAAAATGGGAGAAGGAAGCAGGCGGCGCTCTCAAGCTGACGCTTCACAATGCCACGATCAGATACATGGATGATGCCATCAGCAGCTATGGTCAGGGTCTGGTCATCCATGGCGATGAGGGTACCACCAATATCATTTCCACCTCCGTTACGGCGGATAGAGCTTTGGAGACGGATATAAGCAAAGGACAGGCAGACGGTGATGACTGTGGAATCTATGTGCAAGGAAATCTGACACTCACCGGCGATATTGACACAATTGAAAGCTCCAGCACTCAGGGAACAGCCGAAGGCATCTTTGCTGAGGTAGGAGGTGTCACGATTGCCGGCAACATAGGCAGCATCAAGGGTACCAGTACGGTGGATGGGGAAGCCTATGGCATCCGCACCACAGGTACCGAGTGTTATGTTGTCACCATCCAAAGTGGTGCAAGGGTTGGCAATATTACTGCTGCCGCAAAGGACACAGCCACTGCCAAAGCGATTCACACTTATGGAAATTTTGAACTGCAGGAGGAAGCTGTGGTGGGAGCGATTACTGCTAAAGGAAGCCCGGATAGTTCCATTGGAATCCATTCCGGTGGCAGCTTCTCTATACAGAGTCCATTGACCTGTCAGGGTAGCTGCCGGGCTCTTTATGTAGGGGTAAAAGGACTGTCGCTGTCCGAAGATCTGAAAATTGCATCTCCGGAGGGTGGAACAGCGGAATTCATTACAAACCTTCAAGGATACAAGGCTTGGATAATTAAGGATACCAGAGGGAAGGAAGCTTCGAAGGTAGAGCTGCGATACAACATGGAAAAGGCTGTCATCGGGCTGGATCAGACCACCCTTGTTTATAGCGGAGAAGAACAGGGACCAAAGATTACAGGTGTGACTTTTGGAAATAAAACGCTCACAGAGGGCACGGACTATACGGTTACTGCCGGCAGCACCGCTAAAGAGCCGGATTCCTACACCCTGACCATCACCGGTATCGGTGATTATTCCGGCACTGCCACGGCAGACTGGGCGATCAAGAAAAAGCCTGCGAAGGAGGACTTTACCTTTACACCGCCCGAGAACCTGACCTATGATGGTACAGCCAAGAGTGCCACAGTTACCGCCAACGACTCCGGCATGGGTGTGATCACGGTCAGATATTATGATCAGGCAGGAAGCCTGCTGGCTTCTGCGCCTACTGAGGCAGGCGACTATACGGTAAAAATAGATGTGGCAGAGGGAACTGATTATGCCTCCGGCACGGATATCGAGGTGGGCAGCTTCACCATTGAACGAGCAACTCCCGTTCCCACGGTGTCTCCGGCAAGTCCGGTCTATAACGGAAATGCACAAAACCTCATTGCCGAAGGAAACACGACCGGCGGTACGCTGCAGTACAGTCTGGATAATGAAAACTGGAGCGGGAGTATCCCTACCGGCACCGACGCAGGATCTTACACGGTCTACTACAAGGTAGTGGGCAATCATAATTATACAGATGTGGACGTTCAGAGTGTTGATGTAACGATTGATAAGGCAACGCCAGACGTAACAGCTCCCACAGCGATTGTCGGTCTGACCTATACAGGCAGTGCGCAGACTCTGATTACCGCTGGCTCCGCAATCGGCGGCACGATGCTGTATAGTCCGGATAACGAGAACTGGAGTACGAACATTCCTACCGGCACCGCGGCTGATACCTACACCGTCTATTACAGGATTGTGGGTAATCGTAATTATAAGGATGTGGCGGCTGCGAGCGTTACGGTAAATATCAGCAAGGCAGATTATGGGAACCCGACTGCAAACGGCGGCGCCAAATTCGGCAGAACCGGAACCGTTGACCTCTCCCGTCTGCTCGCAGATGGTTATGAACTGGGCACGATTACAACAACGGATACAGACAGTGTCCTTGCTGGGACACCTTCCGTGAAAGGCAAAAAACTGTCCTTTACCTTTGTGGATGATACAGCGAAGGTTGGTTCCACTGCGGTGATTACGATACCGGTTACCAGCAGCACCAACTACAGGCCATACAATATTGCTGTGACAGTAACAGTATTGAGCAAGGAGGCGCAGTCACTGACCTTTGCAGACTATTCCGTGACAAAAACGTATGGGGATGAAATTTTTGCAAATGAGCTTATCCATACGGCGGGAGACGGACAGGTGACCTATACCAGCAGCAATCCGGCCATTGCACAGGTGGACAGCGCGACCGGAAAAGTGACGATTCTGAAAGCAAGTGATACAGGGGTTACAATTACAGCGCATGCCGCAGAAACGGACACTTATGCGGAAGCGTCTGCCAGCTATACCTTGACGGTAAACAAAGCACTGCTGACCGTTACGGCACTGGATCAGAAGGCAATTCTGGGAGGTACAGCGCCGGATCTGTCCGCACCGGTACTCGGAACCCATTACAAGGTGACCGGTCTTGTGGGAACGGATGTGCTGACCAAGGCTCCGATGCTGACCTGCACACCGGATATGAATGTGGAGGCGGAATATGTCATTACGATTTCCGGAGCAGAGCAGGACAGCGGAAACTATGAGATTATTTATGTAAACGGCAGGTTGACGGTTGCACAAAAACAGGTGTCTGATCCGGGTACATCTTCCGGCGGCGGATACAGCGGCGGTGGCGGTGGAACCGCACTTCCGGATACGAAGCCTGATACAAAACCGGATACCGGCAAAGCGGAGACCATCACCAAGACGGAAACAGACACAAACAGTAAGGGAAAGGAAGCTGTTACCACGACTACCACGAAGACGGATGCAGACGGCAACGTGATTTCCGTCACGGAAAAGACCGTCATTCCGGAGTCTTCTGCCTCCACAAGCACCACGGTAACCGTCAGGAAGGATGGCAAGGGCGAGGTTGCTTCTGCCAAAGCAGCCATTACGAAGACGGTAACAACCGGAAGCAAGGCAACCATTCAGTCCTTTATTCTCGCGCAGATTATCGAGGCTGCCGGAACCTCTGACGTTACCGTTACCATGACGGTCAAAGATGCGGACGGCAAGACGAAGTACAGCGTTGAGGCGGATGCCAAAGATTTCGAGTCCGGTAACAAGCTTTATATTTATAAGTACGATACCAAGACCAAAGAGTATATCATGATGGACGGGAAAACATACACCGTCAGCAAGGCCGGAAACGTCTCCGTTTCCCAGAAGGTCAAGGCAACTTATTATCTGCTGGATGCAGAAGAAGCGGCAGAGATTAACAAAAAGATTTTAAGCACCACCAAGCCGAAGAAAGCAACGGTAACGGTAAAGCCGGGCAAGAGAGTGACCTTTACTTTAAGCGGTAAGGCGAACCCTGACAATATCAGGTCCATCACCTACATGACTTCCAAGAAGTCCGTTGCCACCGTAAGCAAGAAGGGCAAGGTATACGCCAAGAAGAAAGGAACTGCCATCATAAAAGCGAAAGTAACCTTAAAGAATGGCATGACCAAAACCATTAAGATGAAGGTAAAAGTGAAATAATTGAGCAAAAATTTTGCCCTCGGGAAATTCTCCGAGGGCAATTTTTAGGTAAAAGGAATATTTTTATTGCATGAGGAGTGTTCATTGTCTTTGCGAATCCGTTGATTTTTTAACCTGAATCCCATATACTATGACTAATGTAACTAATTTTATTAGACGGGAGGAATGTGCCATGTATCAGCCATTACCGATTGGGGTGGAGAATTTTGAAATGTTGTGTGGAGAGGAATACTATTATGTAGACAAGACCATGATGGTAAAAGATATACTGGACAGAAAGGCATCAGTGAACTTATTTACCCGCCCGCGCCGTTTCGGGAAAACTCTGACATTAAGCATGCTCCAATATTATTTTGAGGATGCCTATGATAAAAGGGGCAATAAAAAAGATTACAGCTACCTTTTTGCGGATAAAGCAATCGCCGGTGCAGGGGAAAAATATAAACGGCACATGGGGCAGTACCCTGTAATCTCCCTTACATTGAAATCAGGCAAACAGGCTAATTTTGAAGATTGCATGAGAGCACTGAAAAGCAATCTGGCGGATGAGTTTAGCAGACATAGATATATTTTGCAGGAT
>JAQXZD010000044.1 GCA_029227035.1 Lachnospiraceae bacterium | reverse complement strand
CGCTGCGTCATCAATCAGAGATTGATGACATTGTATGAAGTTTTGAAGGTACAAACCTTAAATAATCCTCGATAGCTCAATGGTAGAGCACTCGGCTGTTAACCGAGTTGTTGTAGGTTCGAGCCCTACTCGGGGAGTTTTGGTGACTTAGCCAAGTGGTAAGGCATGGGACTGCAACTCCCTGAGCGCCGGTTCAAATCCGGCAGTCACCTTACTATTACTTGAGATAAGTAGAAGAGATAAAAGATCGATGAGGAAATCTCATCGGTCTTTTTTTGGAAAGGAAAAAGATGGAATATGAAAATGATTTATTAATGCGACAAATTCGTGATATGGCACGCATGCTTGCATCAGTATTGTTTGGAAAAAAGTCAGAGACATATGAATATGAAGAAGAGAAAGAGATAACGACAGATAGTCTGCTTAACCGATTGATTCATATGGCAGACGATGGAAATATCAACAAAGCAGAAAATATACTCTCGGATGAACTTGAGAAAGATGAGGATGAAATTTTACAGACAGCTTTGGAATTTTATGAACATCTCAATACACTTTCAGATGAGTTCCTGGAGAAAAATAATTACTCCCGGGAAGAGATTAAAGAAGGAATACAAGATCTTGCAGAGAGAAAAGGACTTGGTGTTCTGATGGAATAAAGAAATTTGGAGAAAAGCCAGTGATGAAAATCACTGACTTTTTTACATTATTTTGGAAAAAATGCAACAAAACGGAAAGAAAAGGACACAAAGATAAAAGAAAGGCAGAGAAAAGGGGTGAATGAATGGAAGAACGTTTATTGGTAAAAAGGGCAAAACATGGGGATTTGGACGCATTTGCTGAATTATATGGAAAGGTATATAAAAAATTGTATCAGTATGCATTATGTACCTTGAGAAATCCCCAGGATGCGGAAGATGCCGTGAGTGAAGCTGTAACAGATGCTTTTGAGACAATTGGAAAGTTGCAAAAAGATGAGGCTTTTTCTGCATGGATATATCGGATTGTAGTAAATAAATGTAACCGTAAAATGCGGGAATATTATATTCAAAAGGAAGAATTAACCGAGGAAAATGGAGGACAAGATTCCTGTGTATGGGGTGATACCCGTGAGGAATACATGGAAGTCCGTCAGACGTTTTTAAGTCTTCCCAAAGAAGACAGGATGATTATCGGTATGCATATATTTTTCGGATATAAGACAAAGGAGATTGCAGCAATACTCAAGATGAATGAAAATACCGTGCGCTCAAAGGAAAGTCGTGCGATACAGAAGATGAAAAAAGAAAAATAGAAATGAGGTGAATATTATGCATGAAGTATATAAGCAGATTGAAGAGTCTATGGAAAATGTGGAAGTGCCGGAATCATTAAGTCCGGAGAATATCAAAAAAAAATTAATGGAAAATAAGAAGAAAAAACAAACCTTCAAGAGACATATCGTGGAGATTGCAGCAGCAATTGCCCTTGTTATCATTGCCGGTGGGACGGGTATATATGTAAAATCTGCAAACAAAGTGACAGAGCAAAAGGCACTGACGGCCGGACAGGATACGCAGGTTGTGGAAGTAGCGAATGGAAAAAAAGAAACAGTAGGTGCGTATCATCTGGCAAAAAGTTATGATGAAATCTATGATTCTATTGCAAAATCAGAATATATAAATGAACCCGGAGAAAAAGAATTTGTAGCCGAAACCGTGGAAGATACTGCAACATCAAATCAGAAAGAGTATTCAACAACGAATTTGCAGGTGGAAGGAGTAGATGAGAGCGATTTTGTAAAATGTGATGGAAAATATCTGTTTGTGCAGACCGATGAAAAAGTATCCATAATTGATATTCAGAGCAAGAGCATGAAGACGGTCGCAACCGTCAAACCAAATCTTGCTTCAGACAGTGAAATACTGGATATTTATATGGATAAAAACCGCCTGTATCTGGTGATTCAGGAAAGAGATGTACAGATAAGGGATGATGATATTTCAGAAGATATACAATATATTGATGCGTCTTCAAATGTGATTTTGCAGACTTATGATATTACAGGAAGAGCCGGAGGAAAATTACTTGGAACCGTCAGGATGGACGGTCAGTACCAGACTTCACGAAAAGTAGGAGAATATATTTATCTTTTTACCGAGAAATATTTTTACGATAGTACGGAGAAAAATAAGCAGGAGGCAGTTCCGGAAATTAATAATGAGAAAATAGCATGTAGAGATGTTTACATTCAGGAAAATGCGACAAATGAATATATCGTGGCATCTGTTAATGTAAATAATCCGAGTGAAACCGTGGATCAGATGGTTCTGCTCAATGCAGATATGCAGCTTTATATGGGAACGGAATCCATCTATTTATATGCGGGTAATTATGACTGGAATAGTGAAAAGAGTTATACGGATATTGCAAAATTCAGTTATAGAGACGGAAAAATGAATGCAGTAAATGCGACTTCTGTTCAGGGAACCATTGGAGATCGATTTGCTATTTCGGAATCAGACGGTGTGCTTCGCGTATTGACAACCGACTGGACCAGATCTGAGTCAGAGAACCGCTTGTATCTGATGGACGAAAATTTGAAAACTTTAGGAAAGTTGGAGAATATTGCAACCGGTGAAGAAATTTATGCAGCAAGGTATATTGGCGATATTGCATATTTTATCACTTATCACAATACGGATCCGCTTTTTGCGGTTGATATTTCAGATCCGGAGAAGCCAAAGATGCTCGGACAGGTAGAAATGACAGGTTTTTCGGATTATCTGCATCCATATGGGGAGAATCTGCTTCTTGGAATCGGATACGAGACAGATCCTGATACAAGTATGACAGAGGGAGTTAAGATAACCATGTTTGATATCTCTAATCCAACCGAGCTTAAGATTATGGACAGTGTGAAAATGAAAGGAGATCGTTGTAATGCAGCCGATGATTATAAATGTGCATTAGTTGATGCGGGCAGGAATATAATTGGTTTTGTAGTCAGCGATTATAGTCAGGAAAAAGAATCCATGAAGTATTATCTGTATCAGTGGAAAAAAGATCATTTTGACAGGCTGCTTGTGGAAAATCTGGAGAATAATTATCTGAATCTGGATACCAACATCCGTGGATTGTATGCAGGAAATCAGTTTTATATCATTTATCAGACAGAAAACGGTTATGAAATCCTGTCTTATGATATGGAGAACAATTATGAGAAAACGGATAAATTGAAAATATACTAAACTCGAACTATTTTCTTGTAATTAAGTATGCGTTATATTTATAATATAAAATACATGTATTATAAAAATCATAGGATTTGGAGGAAGATATGATATATACGGTAACATTCAATCCATCTCTGGATTACGTTCTCACAGTAAAGGATTTTACAGTGGGAGTCGTAAACAGAACAAGCCATGAACGATTATTTCCCGGAGGAAAAGGAATCAATGTTTCAATGGTTTTGAAAAATCTTGGCTGTGAAAGTACTGCGCTGGGATATGTTGCAGGATTTACCGGTAAGGAAATAGTGCGCCTTTTAAACGAGAAAGAAATTCATACGGATTTTATCGCTTTGGAAGAGGGTATGTCCCGTATTAACGTCAAGTTGAAAGCAGAGAAAGAAACGGAAATCAATGCCACAGGACCATGCATCACAGAAAAAGATACAGACAGGCTTTATAAGAAACTGAATAAGCTGAATCCCGGAGATATTCTGGTGCTGGCCGGAAGTATTCCGGGTTCCATGCCGGATAGCATATATAGCGATATTATGGAATATCTGAAGGACAGACAGTTACAGATTGTGGTGGATGCAACGGGAGAACTGTTGATGAAAGTACTGTCCTATCATCCGTTTCTGATTAAGCCGAACCATCATGAACTGGAGGAAATTTTCGGAAAGAAGATTACGAATAGGCAGGAAGCTGTCCAGTATGCAAAAATATTGCAGGAAAAGGGTGCAAAAAATGTGCTGGTGTCTATGGCAGGAGAAGGAGCTGTACTTGTGACAGAGACGGGTGAAGAGTATCAGGCGAAGGCACCTGCCGGTCAGGTAATCAATTCCGTAGGAGCGGGAGACTCCATGGTGGCAGGATTTTTGTATGGATACAGTAAGAACAAAGACTATAAGGAAGCATTTCGTTATGGACTGTGTACGGGAAGTGCAAGTGCTTTTTCGGAAGAGCTGGCACAAAAAAGGGATGTTGAGGCACTGGTGAAAGAGAGTGTAAAAGTAAGATAAAAAATGAAAAATAGGCCTGTAAATGAGGATTTTATGGAAAATCCATAAAAAATCACAGGATTTTTATTGATTTTTTCGGCTCATTATGTATAATTGTAGGGAAAGAGGCTTGTATAATCCGCTTCTGAAAAGGATATCGTAAAACTTGTAAATGCAGGTTTTTTCGTATTACAATTATTATAAAGGAAAGAGGTTAAATTTAAGATGGCAGAAATCAATTTAAGCAAGTATGGTATTACCGGAACTACTGAGATCGTGTACAATCCTTCCTATGATTTATTATTTAAGGAAGAGACAGATTCTTCACTTGAGGGATATGAGAAAGGTCAGGAGAGTGAGCTTGGTGCCGTTAACGTAATGACCGGTATCTATACAGGACGTTCCCCTAAAGATAAGTTTATCGTAATGGATGAGAATTCAAAGGACACTGTATGGTGGACATCCGATGAGTACAAGAACGATAACCATCCTGCAACTCAGGAAGCATGGAACGCAGTTAAGGATATTGCTATCAAGGAGCTTTCTAATAAGAAGCTTTATGTAGTAGATGCATTTTGTGGAGCAAACAAAGATACCCGTATGGCTATCCGTTTTATCGTAGAGGTAGCTTGGCAGGCTCATTTCGTAAAGAATATGTTCATCCAGCCTTCAGAGGAAGAGCTTAAGGACTTTGAGCCGGATTTCGTTGTATACAATGCTTCCAAGGCTAAGGTAGAGAATTACAAGGAATTAGGATTAAATTCAGAGACTGCTGTAATGTTCAACATTACAAGCCGTGAGCAGGTTATCGTAAATACATGGTACGGCGGAGAGATGAAGAAGGGTATGTTCTCCATGATGAACTACTATCTGCCGCTTAAGGGTATTGCTTCTATGCACTGTTCAGCAAATACCGATATGGACGGAAAGAACACCGCAATCTTCTTTGGTCTTTCCGGAACAGGTAAGACAACACTTTCCACTGATCCAAAGCGTCTTCTGATCGGTGATGATGAGCACGGCTGGGATGACAACGGTGTATTCAACTTCGAGGGTGGATGCTACGCTAAGGTTATCGATCTGGATAAGGATTCAGAGCCGGATATCTACAATGCAATCAAGCGTGACGCTCTTCTTGAGAACGTAACACTGGATGCAAACGGAAAGATTGATTTCAAGGATAAGAGCGTAACCGAGAATACTCGTGTATCTTACCCGATTAACCATATTCAGAATATTGTTCGCCCGGTTTCTTCTGCTCCTGCAGCAAAGAACGTAATTTTCCTGTCAGCAGATGCTTTCGGTGTACTTCCGCCGGTATCTATTCTGACTCCGGAGCAGACACAGTATTACTTCCTGTCAGGATTTACAGCTAAGCTTGCAGGTACAGAGCGTGGTATCACAGAGCCGACACCTACTTTCTCAGCATGTTTCGGACAGGCATTCCTTGAGCTTCATCCGACAAAGTATGCAGAGGAGCTCGTTAAGAAGATGGAGAAGAGCGGAGCTAAGGCATACCTGGTAAATACCGGATGGAACGGAACCGGAAAGCGTATCTCCATTAAGGATACCCGTGGTATCATCGATGCAATCTTAAACGGAGATATCTTAAATGCACCTACTAAGAAGATTCCATTCTTCAACTTCGAAGTTCCGACAGAACTTCCGGGTGTAGATACAAACATTCTGGATCCTCGCGATACTTATGCAGATGCTTCTGAGTGGGAGACAAAGGCTAAGGATTTAGCTGGAAGATTCATTAAGAACTTCGCTAAGTATGAGGGTAATACGGCTGGAAAGGCACTGGTTTCAGCAGGTCCTCAGATGTAATCAATCGAGAATTGAATTCGTAAATAAAAGGCATAGGGACAGAAATCTGTTCCTATGCTTTTCTTATATGATAAAAAAAGGAGTCTTTCATGGAAGAAAAAAAGCAGGGAAAATTATATCTGTGTGCAACACCAATCGGAAATCTTGAGGATATCACGTTTCGGGTTCTTCGCACTTTGAAAGAAGTGGATTTAATTGCGGCAGAGGATACGAGAAATTCCATAAAACTGTTGAATCATTTTGAAATCAGGACACCGATGACCAGTTATCATGAATACAATAAGATTGAGAAAGCGTATCAGCTTGTGGAAAAGATGCGGGAAGGAAAAAATATTGCGCTGATTACCGATGCGGGAACACCGGGCATCTCAGATCCGGGAGAAGATATTGTCCGCATCTGTTATGAAGAGGGAATTGAAGTAACTTCACTTCCGGGAGCAGCAGCCTGCATCACGGCGCTTACCATGTCCGGACTTCCAACGAGACGTTTTGCTTTCGAAGCTTTTCTTCCGAAAGATAAGAAAGAGCATCAGGCAGTTCTTGCGGAACTTGCAGGAGAGACAAGAACCATTATCGTTTATGAGGCACCGCATCATTTAAAAAAGACTTTGGCGGAATTGTGCGACGTCTTGGGCGGGGAACGGAAAATCACCATCTGCAGAGAGCTGACAAAACGGCATGAGGAAAAACTGCAGACCACCCTGTCAGACAGTCTGCAGTATTATGAAGCTCATGACCCGAGAGGAGAGTATGTTCTTATCATTGCCGGAAAATCCAGAGACAAGATACGGCAGGAAGAGCAGCAGGCATGGGAGTCCATGAGTATTCCGGAACACATGGAATATTATGAATCGCAGGGTATTGCGCATAAGGAGGCCATGAAGCTTGTGGCAAAAGACCGTGGAGTAAGCAAGCGCGATATCTATCAGAGTTTAATCCTTTAAATTTTCTTTCAGGATGGAAAAAGGCGCAGGACCGATACGAAGAATGGCTTCGTGGAACTTAACCGGATCAAAACGGTCCCCAAGTTTTTCCTCCTGTTCACTTCTGAGCTGGCGGAATTTCAGATAACCAACATAGTATTTCAGATAATTTCCGGGTTCCTCCAGAATCAGGTCGGTAATGTTCTCAATCGTTTCTGCTTCGGAGATTCCATAACCGGACCAGAATTTTATCATATCCTCTTTTTTCCACCCATAATAATGGATTCCAATATCCGAGGTGGCATACAGACTTAAAGTGGCAGCCTGATTATGCTGTAAAAGTGATGCCAGTTCATCCGGCAGGCCGGCATAATAGTAAGCCTCCATTTCCGTATAGGTTGCCCACCCTTCTGTATAACCCGGATAATCCAGAACTGTGCGAACCGGAGACAGTCCGTAATGGTAAGACTGAATGGTCTGGTACAGATGCCCAGGATACCCTTCATGTGCCAGTGTGGTAAAATAAGACAATTCATCATAACCTGCAGCATCATTGATATAAATTTTGTTATGCGAATACTCGTCAATCGGTGCCGTAATATAAAAAGCCGGAGCAAGATACTCGGAGAGAGCCGGATCCACATGACATATTTCGCAGGAATTTTCCGGAGGTTTTGGAAAATCCTTGGAAATAGAGGATTGCAGGCTTTCTATCATACGGGTTTCATCTGTCAGTCCGGCATCCAGCGACGGCGAGACAGACGCGAGTTTTGGATCTTTTGCCAGAATTTCTTTGCAGACGGCAAGGTCTTCCTTGCGTGCGGCTTCAATCTGGGAAAAAAGGCTTTCTACGCCGTCATCACAGCCCGTGTAAGCGGATACAAGCGCTTCATAATAAGCAGTACCGTCCTTATAACAACATAATCCCCACTCGTTTCTGCCGGAGCCAAGGAGATGTGTCAGTCCGATTAGCATATTTTTGTATGCAGGGATGACCTGTTCTTTGATGACGGTTTCATTTTTGGATATGTAGTCCTTTTTTTCGGAGTCACTTAATCCTTCAAAAGCATTGATACGGTTACAAAAGGTTTCGATGAGAAAGTTATCGTCCGGATGTTCCGTAAAGACCTCACAGCCGGCAAGAACTTTCATGCAGCTTTTATCGGACATAAACAGGCCGGCATCCGCTTTTTCCTGTTCATATTCCAGAATACCGGAAAAATAGGAGTCCATCTGCCCAAGAAGCGTCAGGTAATCCTCGATATCCTGCCGGTTTCGGAATTCATATTCGGCAAGCAGAATCGGAAGCTGGGAGGTCGCACCGCCGGAGGGAGTCAGAATCTCATGATAGTAAGGATAATCCGCAAGGGCGCTCTGTCTGGCAATAAAATCCGAGAGAACCTGATAGGTCAGCTTTTCCTGACTGTCTAAGGAACGATAGGAAAATTTGTTTATTTTGTCCTGCAGTTCGTCGAGCTGTTTTTTGAGATGCTTTTGTTGTTCGCCGGAATAAGAGCCTAAGGTTACATCATACGAAGAGATTCCGGCTGCTTTGGGATCTTTGAGAGAAAAATGTAGATTCACAGTGTTGGATGTCACCTCGTTTTTGAAAAAATTGTCGCAGAATTCCTGAAAGGTGCCGCTGCTTTTTCCACCGGATGAGGAAATGAATCCGCGGATAACAAAGAAGGAGATGAGAATCAGGAGTGCGGCAAACAGAATTCGATACTTTTTAAAAAAGGATTTCATGGTTGTATTCCTATTTATGAAAGATTATGAAACAGTCTATGTATATAAGACTGTTATTATGTTTCCAAATGAATTTGCATATTCTATTGCAGACACGCTTCCGCTCGGATCGCAACGTAGCGGTACTAAATTCGTAAAAAATACTCATTAAGTACCGACGTTGCTTTACGGTCTGCAATTAGAATAGCAAAATTCATTTTTAGGAACACAACTGTAAAAAGGGAGAGTTATAAAAAAGAAGAACAGATTTGTCATATTTAAGGGAATACAGGAATAAGATGATTACATAGAAACCGGTAGGGGGAAAGTTATGAACTATCTCTGGGGTGGAATGATTGTTGTGGGTGTGATTTATGCGGCATTGACCGGAAATCTCGGTGCAGTGACGAATCAGGCGCTGGTATCCGCGAAAGAGGCAATCAGCTTATGTATTACCATGGCCGGAGCAATGGCATTCTGGGTAGGTATTATGCGGATTGCGGAGCGGGCAGGAATGGTGGAGAGAATTGCACAAAGGATGGGTGGAATTCTCGGATTTCTGTTTCCTTCCGTGCCGACAAAAAGTGCAGCGCGGACGCATATTGCGACAAATTTTGTGGCGAATGTTCTGGGGCTTGGATGGGCAGCAACGCCGGCGGGTTTGTTGGCCATGAAAGAATTGAAAAAACTGGACGCGCAAAGCGGACGGGCAAGTGATGCAATGTGCGATTTTCTTATTCTGAATATTTCGTCTCTGCAGCTTATTCCGGTCAACATTATCGCATACAGAAGTCAGTACGGATCGGTATGTCCGGCAGCAATTGTGGGTCCTGCAATTCTTGCGACGCTGATATCCACAGGAGCAGCAGTTCTCTTTATTAAGATTCGGCATCTTGTAATGCGAAAAAATAGAAAATATTAGCGGGGGCAGAAAATGCAATTTATTTTATTTTTATCGGAAGCGATTATTCCGGTTCTGTTGTTTGTTATTGTGGGAGCAGGACTATTGCGTCGGCAGCAGGTATACGAGGATTTTCTGGATGGTGCCAAAAGCGGAGTTCGTACCGTTGTGGAGATTATGCCAACATTGGTGGGACTTATGGTGGCAGTCGGGGTGCTGCGCGCCTCCGGTTTTCTGGATTTTGTGTCCGGATTGCTGGGAAATCTGATGGCAGGCACACAGTTCCCATCAGAGCTGGTTCCGATTGCGATTGTAAAGATGTTCTCTTCTTCGGCAGCCACAGGTCTGCTGCTGGATTTGTACAAAGAATGCGGGACGGATTCTTTTGTGGGGCAGGCAGCTTCTATTATGCTAAGCAGTACGGAGACCATATTTTACACAATGTCTGTCTATTTTATGTCCGTAAAGGTAAAAAAGACAAGGTATACGCTGGTGGGAGCATTGTTTGCAACACTGGTGGGAATCATTGCAAGCGTGATGGTAGCGAGGATTGCTTTTTGAGACGGCACATCAGGTGCCGTTTTTTGTTCCATGAAACGATTGACATTTTCCGGAGGTAGACTTAATATAAGGTATACTTTTAAGAGGGTTAGAAGAAAATGAACGGAATATTTGAAAAAAGAAAGCTGGTAAAGCTTAATCAGGTGCAGTATATAGCGGTAGGGTTCTTTTTTATCATATTGATTGGAGCCGGACTTCTGACGCTTCCAATCGCATCGAAGACAGGGGAATGGACGAATCTGTTTGACACGCTTTTTACTGCCACCAGCGCCACCTGTGTGACGGGACTTGTGGTGTATGATACTTTCCGGCACTGGAGTATTTTTGGGCAGTTGATTATACTGACCATGATTCAGATAGGCGGTCTGGGCTTTATTACCATTGGCCTGAGCTTTGCCATGGCATTCCGCAGGAAAATCGGTCTGAGAGAGCGGGATCTGATGATGGAAAGCGTCAACGCTATGGAGATAGGCGGAATTGTCCGCCTGGTACGGAGAATTATTATCGGGACGGCGTTTTTTGAAGGCATCGGAGCTGTATTACTTTCCATTCGCTTTATTCCGAAGTTTGGACCGCTAAAAGGAATTTATTATGCGATTTTTCATTCGATCTCTGCTTTTTGCAATGCCGGGTTTGATCTGATGGGCAGCAGAGAAGAATATTGTTCCTTTGTATCCTATGCGGGAGATCCCATTGTGAATTTCACGCTAATCAGTCTGATTGTTATCGGAGGACTTGGTTTCGTGGTTTGGAGTGATTTGTGGTCGAAACGGTTTTCTCCGAAGAGGTACAGCCTTCATACAAAGATTGTTTTATTTGTAACCATTGCACTTTTGGTGGGAGGAGCCCTGTTGCTTTTCCTGTTTGAAAAAGATAATACGATGCAGGGTATGACTGCCGGAGAGAAGTTCTGGAGTTCATTATTTGCATCTGCGACGGCGCGTACAGCCGGATTTAATACGATTGACGTTGGAGCCATGAAGCCGGAGAGTAAGCTGCTTACGATTGTGCTGATGTTTATCGGAGGAAGTCCGGGTTCCACTGCCGGTGGAGTCAAGACAACCACCATTGCGGTGATGCTTATGTATGTGATTTCCAACCTGCGAGGGGAGAACGGATGTAATGTGTTCCATCGCAGGATCAGCGATGAGATTATTAAAAAAGCCAGCATGGTATTCTGCCTGAATCTTTTCCTGGGAATCGCAAGTACGCTGGTGATTATGGCAACCAGTAATCTGGGGATGTCAGATGTCCTGTTTGAAGTGATTTCGGCAATCAGTACGGTTGGAATGACAACGGGAATTACCAGAGATTTGAATACCATTGGCAGAATTGTGATTATTCTGCTTATGTTTGCCGGCAGAATAGGAAGTATGACTTTTGCATTATCCCTTATTCATAAGCCGGAGCAGGCAAAGATTACTTTGCCGGAAGAGAAAATAACCATAGGATAATGCGCCAGTAAGGAGAGAAAAATGAAATCAATTTTAATTATCGGCATGGGAAAATTCGGACATCATCTGTGTAAGAACCTGATAGATCTTGGCAATGATGTGATGATTGTAGATAAAGCGGAAGAAAAAGTTACGGATTTAATCTATCAGGTAACCAATGTGCAGATTGGGGACTGTACGGATCCGCAGGTGGTTAAAAGTCTGGGAGTAGGAAATTTTGATATTGTTTTTGTCTGTATCGGTGCTAATTTTCAGAACAGTCTTGAGGTGACAAGTCTGGTCAAGGAGATGGGAGCGAAATATGTCATCAGTAAGGCGAACCGTGATGTGCATGCGAAGTTCCTTTTGCGAAACGGAGCGGATGAAGTAATCTATCCGGATCGGGATATTGCGGTTAAGCTGGCAAAACGGTGCAGCATCAACCATGTATTTGATTACATTGAGCTGGATGATGAATATTCCATTTACGAAATCGCTTTGAACAAAGACTGGGTGGGACATTCTATTATGGAGTTAAATTTCAGACAGACATACGGTGTCGATATTCTTGGTGTGAGAGAGGGAGACAAGACCAATATTTCTCCATCCGCAGATTATGTATTTCAGGAGGGAGAGCATCTGATGGTGCTTGCCAGCGAAGAAAAGATCAATGCACTTGTTAAACATATTTAGTGAAGGAGAGGCGAATATCCATGGAATCGGTTGATCAGTTTTTACAGTGGATAAAGGAATCGGATAATATTGTATTTTTTGGCGGAGCCGGAGTATCTACGGAGAGCGGGATTCCGGATTTCCGGAGTGTGGACGGACTGTATAACCAGCAGTACAAGTATCCTCCGGAGACGATTCTAAGCCATAGTTTTTACCGTCAGAATCCGGAAGAATTTTATCGGTTTTACCGGAATAAAATGCTTTGTCTGGATGCGGAGCCGAATATTACCCATATTAAGCTGGCTGAACTGGAAAGAGCCGGGAAGCTCAAGGGAATCGTGACACAGAATATAGACGGGCTGCATCAGAAAGCCGGAAGTAAGAATGTGATGGAGCTTCATGGAAGTGTGTTGCGTAATTATTGCGAGCGTTGTATGGAGTTTATGAGTGCGGAGGATATTCTTCATTCAGAGGGTGTTCCGGTCTGTCCGGTTTGCGGAGGCCCGGTGAAACCGGATGTTGTTTTGTATGAGGAAGGATTGAATCAGAAGACGCTTCAGGATGCAGTTTATTATATCAGCCACGCGGATGTACTGATTGTGGGTGGGACATCCCTTGCGGTATATCCGGCAGCAGGACTGATTGATTATTATCGTGGAAATAAGCTTGTGCTCATCAATAAAAGTGCGACTCCGATGGACAGCCGTGCAGATTTGCTTATACAGGCGGGACTTGGAGAGGTATTCTCAAAAGTAGAGGTATAAAGAATGAATCAGTACAAATATGAAGTAGGTGATATTGTAAAGCTGAAAAAGCCGCATCCATGCGGCAGTCATGAGTGGGAAATCCTGCGCGTCGGTGCGGATTTCCGGTTAAAATGTTTGGGCTGCGGTCATCAGATGATGGTGACGCGTAAGCTGGTAGAGAAGAATACAAGGGGGTTGCGTCATCCGGAATAAGGGAATAATGCCAGACAGGGATGATAAGTGGAGATTATTATGGATATTATTATTGTAGGTTGTGGTAAGGTTGGTTCTACGCTTGCCGAGCAATTAAGCAATGAGGATCATAATGTTGTTGTTATTGATGAAAAAGCGGAAAAAATACAGCACGTTACGGACAGACTGGATGCCATGGGCATTGTTGGAAACGGAATCAATCATAAGACACTGATAGAGGCAGGCATTACAACGGCAGATCTTCTGATTGCGGTTACAGGAGATGATGAGAAGAATCTGTTGTGTTGCGTGATTGCAAAAAAGACGGGGCATTGTCAGACCATTGCGCGTGTCCGGAATCCTGTCTATAATGAGGAAATCGAGTTTTTAAAGAAAGGCTTCGGTCTTGCGATGATCATCAATCCGGAGCTGACGGCAGCCAATGAGATTGCGCGGATTTTCCAGTTTCCTTCCGCAATCCGGGTGGATTCTTTTGCAAAAGGGCATGTGGAGCTTCTGCATTTTAAGGTCAGCGAGAATTCCAAATTGCTGCATTTGAAACTTGCCAATCTTCATCAGACTTTCCGCACCAATGTGTTGGTATGTACAGTTATCCGTGAGAATAATGTGATTATTCCGAACGGAGATTTTGAGTTTTGTGCCGGGGATATTGTGGCGATTGCAGCGGAACGACGTAAAGCTGTAGATTTTTTCCATAAAATCGGATATGTCAAGAACCGTGTTGAAAATGCCATTATCGCGGGAGGCGGAAAGGTGTCGTTTTATCTGGCGAAGAGCCTGATTCAGTCCGAAATCCGTGTGACGCTTATAGAGATTGATCCAAAGCGCTGCGATACTTTATGCGAGCTTCTGCCGGAAGCAACCATCATCTGTGGGGATGCAACGGATCAGGATCTGCTCTGCGAAGAAGGATTGGAGAATACGCAGGGATTTGCTGCATTAACCGGGCTGGATGAAGAGAATATTCTTCTGTCTTTGTATGCCAATGATGTGTCCAATGCAAAGACAGTAACGAAGATTAACAGAAGCAGCTTTAACTCCGTAATCAATGAATTAAATCTGGGAAGCATTATTTATCCGCGTGTTATTACGGCAGACTACATTTTAAAATATGTACGCTCCATGAATAACTCGAAGGACAGTAATGTGGAGACCTTGTATAAGCTGGCTGATGGAAAAGCAGAGGCATTGGAGTTTCTTATCAAGGAGAATTCGGCAGTTGCCGGTATTCCGCTGCAGAATCTACATTTCCGCAAGAATACGTTGATTTGTTGTATTTACCGGAATGGAAAAGTGATTCTGCCGGGAGGACAGGATATGATGCTTGCCGGAGATTCCGTTCTTGTTGTGATATCCGGATACCGGATTTCCGATATCAAAGAGATTCTGGAGGATTAGTCTGCAATGAATTATTCCATGGTACGATACATATTGGGTTTTATATTAAAATTTGAAAGTGCATTTTTGCTTTTGCCTTCCGTAGTGGGGCTGATTTATCAGGAAAAGCAGGGAATTGCATATGTGTTGACGGCGATTATCTGTCTGGTATTAGGACATATTCTGACGAAAAAGAAGCCGGCTTCCTCAACACTGTATACCAGAGAAGGTTTCGTCACGGTTGCTTTAAGCTGGATTGTTATGAGTATATTCGGAGCAGTTCCTTTTGTTCTCTCGGGAGATATCCCTTTTTATGTGGACGCTCTGTTTGAGACCATTTCCGGTTTTACGACAACAGGAGCAAGTATTTTAAATGATGTGGAGGCGCTTTCCCATGCCAGCCTGTTCTGGCGCAGCTTTACGCACTGGATTGGCGGAATGGGCGTATTTGTGTTTATCATATCCATTCTTCCGCTCATGGGTGGTTCGACCATGAATCTGATGAAAGCAGAAAGCCCGGGACCTTCCGTCAGCAAGTTTGTTCCGCATGTGAAGGACACCGCCATGATTTTATACGGTATCTATATCTTGATTACCGTATGTGAGGTGTTGTTGTTATGTATTTTTGGGATGCCGCTTTTTGACTCGCTGACCACCAGTTTCGGAACAGTCGGAACCGGAGGATTTGGAATCAAAAACGACAGCCTTGCAGGATATGCACCATCCCTGCAGATTATCGTTACGGTATTTTTGGTTCTAAGCGGAATAAATTATACATTTTTCTTTTGTCTTCTGACGCGCAGAGTGAAAGAGGCATTTCGTATGGAGGAAGTGCGCTGGTATCTTCTGATCATTCTTGCGGCAACCGGAATCATTATCTATGACACAAGGAGTCTGTACCCGACCTTGTCAGAGACCATAAGACATGCATTCTTTCAGGCAGGTTCCATCATTACAACCACCGGGTACGCGACCACGGATTTTGACTTGTGGCCGTCACTGTCCAAGACCGTACTGGTAGTATTGATGTTTGTGGGCGCCTGCGCCGGAAGTACCGGTGGAGGAATCAAAGTATCCAGAATGCTTATTTACTTCAAAACCATTCGTAAGGAGTTGTCTTTGATTATTCATCCGCGTGAGATTCGTAAGATTCGGATGGATGGACGTGTGGTGGAGCATGCAACCTTACGCTCCACAAATGTATTTCTGGTTATTTATTTTGTGACGCTGCTTTGTTCCACGTTGTTAATCAGTGTGGATGAATTTGACTTTACAACAAACTTTACCTCGGTTGTCTCTATGTTGAGCAATATCGGACCGGGACTGAATCTGGTGGGACCGACACGTAATTTTTCGATTTTCTCGGTGTTCTCCAAGTTTGTCCTGATGTTTGACATGCTGGCTGGAAGATTGGAACTGTTTCCGATGATGATTTTGTTTATGCCTTCCACATGGCGAAGGAAAGGATAATCATAACAATACTGATCCACTGTGAGGTGGAAAATAAAAGGAACTGTCCGCGCGCAGCGTCAAACCGGAAATATTCCAGAACAAACCGCAGGATTCCGTAAGTCAGCAGATAAAAGGCGAGGGAATGGAAAGCCGGTCGTTTGCGGTCCAGAATGAGCATGGCGATGGCAATGATCATCAGACACACAGCTTCTACCAACTGTACCGGAAACAGTCGGATACCGGAAGGTGCAGCAGACATTTCCGGAAACTGTACGGACAGAATTCCATCGTAAGGAATCCCGTAGCAGCAGCCGGCAAGGAAGCAGCCGACGCGTCCGAAAGAATGAATGAACGGAATTAAAAAGATATTATGCTGGATGTAAGAGATACAATCAATTTTATGTATTTTTCCGGCAAGCAGGACAAACAGAATACCCATTATCAGTCCGCCGTAGAATACGAAACCTCCCTGCATGATGGAGTTAAAATAGTCTGCTTCCAGCATTCTTGACCAGTCAATTTCTTTGTAAGAGACTATGAAGTAAAGACCTTTGGCTCCTAAGAAACCGCCCAGGATTGCGTATCCTTCCAGAATCATGAAATCATTAAAATCCAATCCGAAATGTTTAAGAATAAAAAAGATTGCAATGACGTTTGCAAGAACAACACCCAGTGCAATCATCAAACCGTAAGATGGTATCATCAAACCGAATATATTGAAATATAAATGCATAAAAACTCCTTTTTATAAAAAATGACCCCTTATGCAATTCCGCATAAGGGGCTTTCTGTCGGTTAATCTTACAGAGCGGCTAATCCACCAATGCAAGCAACACAAGCAATGTACAAAATCAGGCAGAGAACCAGTCCAATGATAGAAAGAACCAATCCTGCAGTTGAAATTCCCTTTTTCTCTACATCCTTACGTCCAAGAGCGCCAAGAACAATACCAATGACTGCCAGAATGGCACCTAACCAGCCTAAAGATCCTGCTGAGAAAAGACCGATTACTACAGCGATGATACCTAATACTAAAGATGCTACGCCCATTTTAGAACCTCCTAAAATATTATGTATTTGAGCAAACTAAACTCACTGACATTATACGACAAAATTCGAGAAGGTGTCAACGTAAATATATATAAAGCATAAAGAATATAAAAAAAGTATAAATTTTTAAAGGGAAGGTTTAATACTTTGGTCGCATAAAACTTCCCTCGTCAAAGGTATATTCCGGGGTGGAAAACGGATAGGTAATTTCATCCGTATAATACCAAGGGTTATCTTCATCGGCAGGATTTTTCAGTACATGGAACTGTTGCGCCGGCATATAGCCCTGTCCCAGTAGAAATGCACGTTGTCCGTTTTCATTTTCACAGACATCCAGAACAAGTACCACATGCCCCGGACTGCCGGAATACAGGAAGATATCTCCGGGCTGTACATCCGAAAGCTCTGCCGGGCTGCATTCCTGCCCCATGGACAGTGTACCGGCATAGCAGAACAAAAACTGCAGATAACTTTTGAAGGTTTCTTCGGAATTGGAAGCATCTGCGGAGGAAACCCAGTTTGTTTCATTTCCATCTACGGATACGCGCATTCCCTTTCGCCAGTTGTCAAAAGAAAGTTCAAATCCGTTGGTCAACCGAAAATGCATGCGGGAATACTGCTTTGTCTGAAAGAAATATTCCGCATACAGCCGCAGTACGGAATCAGCACATTGCTGTAAGTCTCCATCAGCCAGTTCCATTTGAAAGACGGCGGCATGGTCTTCCTGATTGCCTTTGAGACTGCCGTCATACAAATGCACCTGTGCGCCATCTTCATAAAGAGGATATTCGCGCAGAAAGGTTCCAAAGGAGCCCTTTTCGCAGGTAATTCTATGATATCCTTCCGGAGTAGAAAAACGGGTTTCCAGCGTATTGCCGTCAGGATTCAGGATAGGAGTAACTGCAACTGTATCGGATACAGATTCCGTGGAAATAACCGGTTCTGTCGGGGTTTCTGTATTTTTTTCTGCAATGCTGCGCCCGCATCCGGTAAAGATACTTCCCGTCAGAAAAAGGCCTGCCAGCAGGATACAACACCGCCCCATATTTTTTCTTCGCATACTGTTCTCCTTTTATAGTTTGTATTGATACACTTATAGTACAAAAGAGTAAATGGGATTGCAATAAAAATTGAATCAATATCAAAAAAACTCTTGAAATTACAGGGAAAACATGGTATAGTATATCCTCGTGATAACTATTTTTCCTTGTTCACAGCAGAAGCTGTGAGCCAGAGACCAAAAGGAGGTAAAAATTCGCATGAACAAGTATGAATTGGCACTCGTCGTTAGTGCAAAGATCGAAGATGATGCGAGAACAGCAACCGTAGAGAAGGCAAAAGAGTACATCACTCGTGCAGGCGGTACTGTTACAGAAGTTGAAGAATGGGGAAAGAAGAAGTTAGCTTACGAAGTTCAGAAGATGAACGAAGCATTCTACTACTTCATCCAGTTTGATGCAGCATCCGATGTTCCGGCTAAGGTTGAGCAGGATGTCCGCATTATGGATAATGTTCTTCGTTTCTTATGCGTTAGAAAAGACGAGCAGTAGTATAAGAAAGTAGGAGATCGTATGAATAGAGTTATTCTTATGGGTAGATTAACAAGGGACGCAGAGGTTCGCTACTCACAGGGGGAGAATGCAACTGCAGTTGCAAGATTTACACTGGCAGTTGACCGTCGTTTCCGCCGCAGTAATCCAACAGGCGGGGATGAGCAGACAGCGGATTTCATTAACTGTGTCGCTTTCAACAAGACAGCAGAGTTTATGGAGAGATTCGGACGCAAGGGAACCAAGTTTGTTCTCGAGGGACGGATTCAGACCGGCAGTTATACTAATAAAGATGGACAGCGTGTTTACACAACTGACGTTGTTGCAGACAGCGTTGAGTTCGCTGAGAGCAAAAATGCTTCCGGCGGAAGCGAGTATGGCAGTGCTCCATCTGCTCCTGCACCAAGCGGAGCAGCCGGTGATGGCTTCATGAATATTCCGGATGGAATTGATGAGGAATTACCATTTAACTAAACGTTGTGATTATTTAAGGAGGTAAAGACCATGGCTTTCAATAAGACAGCTGATCGTGATGGTGCTTCTGCAAAGAGAAGACCAATGCGTAGAAGAAAAAAGGTATGTGTATTCTGTGGCAAGGATAATGTCATCGATTATAAAGATATCAACAAGTTAAAGAGATACATCTCTGAGAGAGGAAAGATCCTTCCCCGCCGTATCACAGGAAACTGTGCAAAGCATCAGAGAGCTCTTACTGTTGCTATTAAGAGAGCACGTCATCTTGCAATGATGCCGTACGTTTGCGAATAATTTACGTATTCAGGTACGTGTATAAGAGACCTTTAGGTATTGCGTAAGCAGTACTTAAAGGTCTTTGTTGTATAGGAAAAAGGTGTAAAGGACTCCGGAGGAACACCATGAACAGTATATGTCGTGATATCTTCAAAGCTATCCATGAGGGAAAATGGCTGAAAATTGAATATAAAAACCAGAGCAATGAGACTACCAGATACTGGATTGGCATCCGGGATCTGGATCCGGGACGGCGGACTTTGAAAGTGGATGGACTGCATATCGGACGGTATACAGTGAGCGAATTTGATAAGATATTTATCGACTCCATTCTGTCCACCAACATCGTGGAGGGCTCCTACTGCCCTGTCAACGAACGGCTGGTGGAAGATATTGCGATGTATCCCGAGAAGTACCAAAAGATTTTTGACCATGTGGCAAATCTTAAGATATTAAATTATCTGGAGATGTGCAACCGCCTGGATACAACCCCTTACTACAGCGATTACGAACTGATTCATTTTCTGGACAGGGATAGTTTTCAAGGGGAAACCTATCCCCTGTCCCGGCAGCAGTTTGAGGAAGTAGTCCAAAAATTCCAGTATCAGATGGACCACAAGAAAAAACAGCCGGGCGGGAAACTGCATATCAAACAGCTTGCCATGAACGTTTTAAGCCTGCATACACCCAAAGGTCTATATGTTCTGGCCTACAGAAAACTGAATCTGGATGTGAAAAACCGGTGTTTTCATCCGGACGAGGATATTACGGTCTGTACGGAGTTTACCATTGACGGGAAAAAGGAAAGCATTCGCAGATATCTGGATGGGGAGGAGTATGAGCTGTTATCGGATTTTGCCGCAAATCAGGAGAAGATTAAGGACTGCATTGCAGGGAATAAAGGGGTGCAGGTGGACGATATGCCCTATGTAATCGGGCTTGGAATGGATATTGTGTTAGACCTTCATGAGGAGTACAGCGCGATTATCGAAATGTACCAGAATGACCGGGGTACCTATCCCATTCGTGCTTTTTTCGGGGATATTGTGTCGAAGCCCATACGGCGGAAAACCTATCCCATTGCGCTGATTAACCGGAACATCAATCTGGATCAGCTTCTGGCAATTGACAATGCCATGAAATATCCCCTTGCCTATATTCAGGGACCACCCGGTACCGGGAAAACCAATACCATCATCAATACGCTGGTGACCGCTTTTTTCAATGACAAAACCGTCCTTTTTTCTTCCTATAACAATACTCCCATTGACGGCGTATTTGATAAGCTCCGGGGAATGAAATACCATGGGCAGACCATTCCTTTTCCCGTTTTGCGACTGGGAAATCAGGAGAAAATGCAGGAAGCCATCCGTTATATTCAGGCACTGCGGAATCAGGCTGCAAATGTCAGTATCTACGAATCGACGCTGGACAAGCGGAAGGACAGCCGGATTTCCCGTGCAAAAAAGCTTTCTGCGCTTCTCAAAAATTACGAGGAAATTCTGGATCTTAAGGAACGAAAAGAGACGCTGCTTAGAGTCATGGAATATCAGGAAGGAATGAAAAATGCAATTTCCCTTTTTCCGTTTCAGGCCGATCTTCAGGGGTATCAGCTGGGAAAAATTGAGAAGCAGATTGCAGATATCGGGGAGATTACAGAGGAGGATGCCCTGGCACTTTTAGACCGGAATGAGGAAGAATTTTTTCAGTATCTGTATTACACCTCCGCAAAATATATTAAGAAGCTGGAGACGGAAAAATTTGCTGACCTTAGAAAGATTCTGGAGGAGAGCACCGATTCCGCAAAGCAGGCGAGGAATTTTGCCCAGTATCTTAAGAAAACGGAAAATGTAAAAAAGCTGCAGAAGGTTTTTCCCATTATGATAACGACCTGTATTTCTGCTCACCGGCTGGGAGAACCGGAACCGATGTTTGACATGACCGTTATGGATGAGGCCAGCCAGTGCAATATTGCCATGTCCCTGGTACCCATTATCCGGGGGAAGGAGCTGATGCTGGTGGGAGATCCCCAGCAGTTAAGTCCGGTCATTCTTTTGGACGAGCTTAC
>JAQXZD010000043.1 GCA_029227035.1 Lachnospiraceae bacterium | reverse complement strand
GGGATTCTGGGGATCAATGGTTGGGAAATTCATATCCATCATGGGATAAATCCGACCATCAATCTCCACGGTTCCCTTCTCATAGTCAATGCGATGCAGTAGACACCGGTTCTCCATGCCAAATTCCGGCCACTTCTGAATCAACTGCCCCTCCAGCTTGAACCGGATAATGGCAATCGCCTTGTGCATCTTGCGGTTCAACTCGGTCTCCTTCTTGTTGCGCTCCTCCTCCGTAGAATCCTTCAGCACAAAGCGGCTGCAAGGGTCATCTTTATAAGCATCCATTGCAAAAGTTGCAAGAGGCAGCATGTTAATTCCATAGGCTTCCTCCAGAAGTGCCAGATTACCGTAACGGATACTGGTACGAATCACCGCGGCAATGCATGCCATCTGCCCTGCTGCAGCTCCCATCCATACCATATCATGGTTCCCCCACTGGATGTCAAAAGAGTGATACTTTTCCAGACGGTCCATAATCAGATCCGGTGACGGTCCCCTGTCATAGATATCCCCCAGTATATGCAGATGGTCAATAACCAGACGCTGAATCAGTTCCGCAAGGGCAACAATAAAATGGTCGGTCTGCCCCAGCTCCACAATGGTATTGACAATCGCCTCGTAATAAGCCTCCTTGTTTAACACTTCCTGCTTCTCCGTAATCAGCTCCTCGATTACATATGCATAATCCTCCGGAAGTGCCTTCCGGACTTTGGAACGTGTATACTTTGAGGAAACGGTCTTACAGACTTCAATCAGCCGGTACATGGTAATCTTGTACCAGTTCTCCATATCCTCTTCCTGCTGCTTAACCAGTTCAATTTTCTTCTGCGGATAATAAATCAGAGTTGCCAAAGACATCTTATCTGCTGTGCTTAAGGTGTGCCCGAATACATCATCAATCTTTTTTCTGACCGCACCGGAGCCGTTCCTCAACACATGGGAAAAAGCCCTGTACTCTCCGTGAATGTCGGACAGAAAATGTTCCGTTCCCTTTGGCAGGTGCAGAATAGACTGCAAATTGATAATCTCCGTCGAAGCTCTGCCGATTGTCGGATATAATTCTGCCAATTGTTCCAAATAATGTAATCTGTCCTTTTCCATCCCATCACCTCATAGTTACCTTTTTAGTACAGTTTACCATATAATCCGCCTTTTGTAAGCAGACATTTCGAAAAAATGAAAAGAGGTGCGTCCTGCACCCCTTTTCCGGTATCTATCTATCCAAAATTCGCCCCCTGTTTCCCCCTTCCATATAATTTTGACTGAATTTGACTGATTTTTACACTTTCATTATAAATTTCCGCCATGTATAAATCGTGTCCATTCTCTCCATATAAAAGCGCGAATCGTGTCGTACATGGTTCACTTATGGGCTTTCTTCATTTTCCTATTGCAAAATTTATGTAAAATCTTTTATAATATATTTAATTTGTACGGAATTATTCCGGCTACGTTTGTTTTGGGAGATGGTTTTATGATTTCAAGAGAGGAATTATTGGAGAATCTGGTGCTTAATCTGGAAAAAGAGCGGGTTCGTCTTGGCTATTCACAGGCGCAGATGGCAAGCGCACTGCATATGTCCCTATCCTCTTACAAAAGGCTTATCTGCGGGGAGAGCCGCAAAATTGACTTTTATACGGTTTTTCTGGCACAAAAGCTAACCGGCAAACTGTTTGAAGAGCTGTGGGGATATGAGTCTCCCACAACACAAAAATATCACCTTCTTCAGAATTTGTCCGAACCGCAGCGCAATTTCGTCTCCGACATCATCCAGTTTGAACATGATTTTTCCTCAAACCTCAAAAACACAGAGAATGCCTATGACTATACCACCTTGATTATCCCCAGTGGGGACATGCAGGACGGCATGATTGTCGATTCCTGCTCCCTCAAAAAAATCAACATCGCCCCCTACCGGAAGCGCTACGGCAGCAACATTGACTGTGCCCTGTATGTCACAAGCAACCATCTGCATCCGGTCTACCATCTGAACGATATTCTCCTCATCAGCCGCAGTCCCATGCGTGACGGAGACACCGGTATCTTTATCAACAAAACAACCGGTCTTGCCTATATCCGCAAATTCCGTCAGACCAGCCCCTGCCGTCTTGAACCCATCACCAGCTACGGCCAGATTTTTTATGTGGACAGCAACGACGAAGCAGACATGGCTCAGTGGCTTAAATTCGGACATGTCATCACCAAAATGCGTACTGTTCCGGAATAAGTGCCATATTATTTCACAGGAAATAAATAAGGCACCATCCGATTCTTCAGATGATGCCTAAAGCTGTTCACACTCCATTGGACTGTACCTCTCTTTACTTAATTTTCTTCATTCGTCTCTTTGTTCTCCGTTCGTGGCCTTTTGAACCGACTCCGTATCAGATGAATCTTTCCGCCGAAGCTCCGTTCCTCTCCTCTTTTGTTTTCCTGCCACCGGTCTCCCGATACCGAATGTCATGCTTGATTGCTTCTTACCTTAGCTTATATTCCCTTCGGACCGTACCTCCTTATTTTATTTCACCTGAAGGCTTTCTCGTCACCTCCTAAGTGATTGCTTTGTTCTTTTGATGTATTTAATATAACACGCAATTTACATTATGTCAACATGTTTTTCAAAAATTTTTTACAATAATTTTCATTTGCAAAATATTGTGTTTGTTTAATGTTCTTTTCAGACAATTCAAGCAATAACTGCACTGCTTTCGTCGACGAAAATACTTAATTCTTTCATAAGCAAAAATCTCCCCAAAAATTGTACGTTGGGCACTTTTTGCCAAAAAGGAATTTTGAAAAACAGCCGCCAACTATTCACAGTAGTTGACGGCCTAAACAATCAGATAATCACTTTTTTATTTATAATACTCTGCAACATAATCACGAATAATCATATTATCTTCCGGCATACGGCATCCGATAATATACTGGCCTTCCGTCATTGAAATTCGAATGACATGACCTTCCAGAACCTCACATCCGGATATTCTGATATTCGGAATATTGATTTCAATATTCTGCCCCTTAATATTTTCCAGTTCCTTTTGTCCGGTTGAGAATGCAAAGCCTCCCGCGCTGATATTGACCATTCTGCCTGCATAACTCTTGCCATCCGCAAGTGTCACGGTACAACTGTCAAACAACGGCATTCTCGGATATTTACGCCTGTTCAATACGGTAGGATTACTTTCTATCGTAATCACATAGCAGTTCTCCCCATGCTTCTTTGCCGGAGTAAGCGTCATCTCCTCCCAGATATACAGGATGCTGTCCACCACTATCTGCAGCTTCAGCCTTCGGACGTCTGCACTCTTCACTTCGGTATCCGTCCGTACAATGATGGTGTTGTCCTTCTGCTCAATCACCTCACCGTTATAAATGCTGTCTGTGCCACTGTCTGTTGCAAGTCCGATCCGCATTCCTTTTCTGACATCTTTAATGCCCATGAATCCGCCTGTGCCGAGCTGCTTCATCAAACCTCCCACAATGGTCTCAATATTTTCCACATTACCGGAAGTCTCCTGATACTTACCGAGCATTGTCTTGGTAGCATAATCTGCATCTTCCACGCTCTGCTTCATGATTCCCATAACGTCGCAAATCTGCTGCATATTGTCCACCATGTTCCGGTTGGATTCCTCCACCTCTTTCATGGCGGAGTCCACTACCTGAATATTGCTGCCAAGCTGCACGGAATCATCGGCAATGCTTACCACACTGCTGTTGACCTTTTCCACTTTCGTGCGGGTTTCCTGTATGAGATTCAAGGTCTCTGTGATGGAACTTGTCATCTTATCGGCTGTTTCTTCCAGATGTCCCAGCGCGGCAAGAATACTGTTGGAGGAATTCTGGGTACCCATACTTAAGTTCCGGATTTCATCTGCCACAACCGCAAAGCCTTTTCCCGCGTCTCCTGCTCTGGCTGCTTCGATGGAAGCATTCAGCGCCAGCAGGTTTGTCTGGGATGTAATCTGCTCAATGGTTCCGGTCTCGCTTTTTACCATCTCGAATTCCTTTTTAAATTCTGCCAGTACCGTTTCTACTTCTTCCGACAAAGCTGCCATCCGGTTCGTGGAGTCCACCACCTCTTCCAATTCCTGCGTACTTGTTTTGGAATGGGACATAGACTCATCAATCAGCCCTACTATCTTTTCGATTTTTTCCGCCACATTCTGTACCTGCATGTTGATTTTGGATGTCATATCCATGGATGACATGCTCTTATCGTACAATGTGTTATTATTTCCGGACAGTTCTGTCATGTTTTGTACGACAGATGAGGCACTGTCCTTGTTTTCGTCCGTCAACTCCCTTACAACGGTGACTCCTTCCACGATAGAGTTGCTGGCATCCTTTACCTGCTCCACCGTTGTGACAACACGCTCCAGATTGCCTTTCACGGAGTTCATCATGGAATCATCGGATTTGCACAAATGCCGGATGGAAAGGATGTAACACATATTACATAAGACAATAACTGCCACCTGTATCTCATAATCCACGATCTGCGACGGACTGTTGTTTCCCATCATAATGTTTCGGATAATATAAACAATTAACACCACCAATGCCGCCGTTCCTGTTTTGAGCACGAAGATTCTGTCCTTGTACAGAATCAGCATACTCATCAGCGGAAGCATGTAGGTAAATGTAAGCGCCGTGTGCGTGGTCAGAAGCACAAAGGTATAGAAAACACCATACCCCACTACCACAACATCCTTATAATATTTCCATGCAATCCCCTTCACTTTTAACATAATCAGGCTGAAAATAAGCGGTAGCCAGCAAAAGCAAAGAAAAACAATAAAATACGGCACCGTGCGCGATCCCTTTATCACTTCCACCGTATAAGCAGCCGTCAATATTACATCCAGAATTCCCCAGATCATTGCCGCCAGCTTATTGGCACTTCCTTTAAAATACTGCTCATCATATTCCATAAAAATCACCATTCCTTTCTTCCCTCACCCGGTCGCTAAACTCCGAAAACCAGACCGAGCTTTCGTATATGGTAATTTTAACATATTATTCATTTGAGTTCTACTTATTTTTGGGTATTATGGCTTCCTGATTCAACCAATTTGGCAATGTCACATTTATTCTACTTGGTATAATGGGACTGGATTGGGGAATTCAAGAAATCAAGTTCTGTGAATCCACTAATACAAGACGATTTATTACCGGGATTTGTGGAGGCTTCGGTCTTTTTAGTCTATACATACGTTTTATAAGAAATGGAATTTCTTTTCTAAAATCCTTGCACAAATGAAAAACTGCCCTACACATCTGGGGCAGTTACCTTGACAATATTTTCAATATGATTTTTATACCATCATTTTCCATTTCTAGGCATACGCTAATTTTCCTTTGGGTACCGGAATCTCTCGTCCTATTTCCTTTGCGGTCTCTATCCACTCAGAAATGATAATCTCCACATTTTCCAATGCTTCAACTGCTGTTTTACCATCTGCCATACATCCAGCAAGTTCCGGAACCTCAACAATAAATTTTTGATCTCGTTCAGACCAGTATATAATCCTCTCATATTTATGCATATTCTTTACACCTCCAACCCATATTTTAAAATTATACCTCTAACTTGCTTTACCTGGTACGGCTTTGCCTGATTTCCGTCTGGCTGAATATTGATAATTTCTTCAACACTATTTTTCCAGTATATGAAATGATCGCCTTTTATACGGCATTGAAATCCCAATGCATCAAGTATTTTCTGCAAGTCTGCAAATTTTATATTTCTGTCCTGCGTTCCACTCATAATTGACTGCATCAGTTTTTCTAATGTTGCCATCTCTTTGGTATCTCCTTCTCATGGTGCAGATGCATCCCATGCGAACTTCGTTCGCCAGCATCTGCGTAGGTACCAAGGAATTCTCCCGCAAGCGGGCCCCTCCTTCTCATGGTGCAGATGCATTCCATGCGAACTTCGTTCGCCAGCATCTGCGTAGGTACCAAGGGATCCTCCCACAAGCGGGCCCCTCCTTAGTACATAGTGGACTAGACGGGAGTCGAACCCGTGTCCAAAAATCAATTCCCTGTCCTTCTACGAGTGTAGTTTGTTATTTAACATTCCCTCCGCCACACGGGAACAAACACCCTTGTGGGTTCAGTAGCTTCATGATACGCCCACAGACGCAAAGCTTAATCTGTGTCGTTTCCTGCAGAGTCGAAGCCTGAATTCTAAAGTGCAGGTGCTCTAGGTCAGACTGCTGCAACTAGGCAGCGTATGCTAAATTATTATCTTCAGCGTTTAATTTTAATTGTGCCATTTAACGCATTGCATGCGACTCGCTTCTCCAGCTTCATGATCCCTGTCGAAACCATTACTAGCCCAAATTTCTAATTTTGAAGTCCCTCTCAGCTTCCCGCTTCTGATCCTTCTTTGCAATGTCCTGACGCTTATCATACAGTTTCTTACCTTTTGCAAGCGCCACCTGAACCTTCACAAGACTTCCCTTAAAATATACCTCCACCGGAACTATTGTATAACCCTTTTGTGCGATTTTTCCAAGCATCTTCTGTATCTCCTGCTTGTGCATCAAAAGTCTGCGTGGACGAAGAGGATCTTTGTTGAAAATGTTCCCCTTTTCATAAGGGCTGATATGCATTCCATAGAGAATCATTTCCCCATTCTCAATGTGGATAAATGACTCCTTGATGCTGCATTTGCCCATCCGCATGGACTTTACCTCTGTTCCGGCAAGTTCTATTCCGGCTTCATACGTCTCTTCCAGAAAATAATCATGGTAGACCTTCTTATTATTGGCTATTAACTTTTTACTCGGCTTAGCCATCTATGGTCCCTCCTTAGTATGGAGCAGATGCATTCCATGCGAACTTCGTTCGCCGGCATCTGCGTAGGTGCCAAGGAATCCTCCCGCAAGCGGGTCCCTCCTTAGCACATATCATACTTGATTTTTTTCAAAAAAGCAATAAACTGGCGATTAAATTTTTCGATTATTCTTCGCTGTCGCACATTTCCTGTGAATCTGACAGAGAAAAATCGATGGTACGCATAATCCGGTCGCAATGCTCCACCCGGACACAGACCTTCTGCCCCAGCTTATAGCGCTTGTTTGTCGCCTCGCCCACCAGCTCATAGGTGTTTTCATAATATCGGTAATAATCATCCGTAAGCTCTGAGAGCCGCACCAGTCCCTCCACAGTGTTTGCCAGTTCCACAAAGAATCCCCACTCGGTCACGCCCGATATCACACCACGGAAATCTTCACCCACATGCTTTTCCATATACTGCACTTTTTTCAGCTTCACGGTCTCACGCTCTGCCTCATCCGCGCGGCGCTCCATCTGGCTTGCATGCTTACACACCTCCGGAAGAATATGGGAATAATGCTCCAGCCGCTTATCGTTTAATCTTCCCCGCAGGCTCTCCTTGATAATCCTGTGAATCTGCAGATCCGGATAACGGCGGATTGGTGAAGTAAAATGGCAATAGCAGGGAGCCGCAAGTCCAAAATGTCCGGTATTCTCCACCGTATACTTCGCCTGCTTCATGGAACGAAGCGTCAGTCTGCTGATTAACGGCTCTTCCTCCGTTCCCTCAATCTTCTGCAAAAGCTTCTGGAGTTCCTTGGGATGCAACTCCTCCGTGCCTATGTGCAGATTGTATCCGAAGTTATTGATGAATGCCGACAGCTTCTGAATTTTCTCACTGTCCGGATTCTCATGCGTCCGATAGACAAAAGGAATCTCCCGCCAGTAAAAATCCGACGCCACCGTCTCATTGGCGGCAAGCATAAAGTCCTCAATCATTTTCGTTGCGACATTACGCTCATAAGGCTTGATTTCAACCGGATTTCCTTCCGGATCCAGTATCACTTTCGTCTCCGGAAAATCGAAATCAATGGAGCCCCGTTTCATTCTCTTTTTGCGGAGAATGCCCGCCACCGTCTCCATCTGCTCAAACATAGGTACCAGTGTCTCATATTCCGCCATCACTTCCGGATCATGATCCACCAGGATTTTCTTGACATTGGTATAGGTCATGCGTCTGTCCACGCGAATCACCGATTCCGCAATGGTATGATCGATAATCTCGCCCTTTTGATTGACTGTCATAATGCAGCTCAGTGCCAGCCGGTCTTCCCCCTGATTCAATGAACAGATTCCATTGGAAAGTGCGTGGGGAAGCATCGGAATCACACGGTCCACCAGATACACGGAAGTTCCGCGCTTTAATGCCTCTTTATCCAGTGCGCTGTGCTCCTGCACATAATTGGTCACATCCGCAATATGCACTCCAAGGATATAATTTTCCCCTTCCACAGTCAGGGAAACAGCATCATCCAAATCTTTGGCGTCCTCCCCGTCAATGGTCACCATCTGCCAGTCTCTCAAATCCATGCGCCCGGCCATGTCCGCCTCGGAAACAGGCTTTGCCACATGCTCCACCTGCGTCATGATTTTCTCGTCAAACTCAACCGGAAGACCGTATGCCCTGACAATGGACAGGATATTCACACCCGGATCATTGATGTGTCCGAGGATTTCTACGACTTTTCCCTCCGGGTTTTTCTGTTTTCTGCCGTAATCGGTTATCTCAACCACCACTTTATGGCCGCTGACCGCACCCTTGGAGCGTTCCTTCGGAATAAAAATATCCGTGCCGTATTTCGGATTATCCGGAACCGCAAAGCCGAAGGTCTTGCTCTCCTCATACGTACAGACAATCTGCTGCATGCCGCGCTCAATAATCCGGGTAACGCTTCCCTCTCTGCGGCGCCCCGTGGTTCCCGGAGAGACAACCACCTCAACCGTATCCATATGCATGGCTCCGTGTGTCTCCGATTCCGGGATAAAAATATCTTCTGCCTCCTCCGGAACGGAGACAAAACCGTACCCTTTGGCGCTTGCCGAAAAAGTACCCGTCACTTTCTTAACCTCAGACTTGGAATACTTTCCGCGCTTGGAGCACACAATTTTTCCCTCTTCCTGAAGCTCCGCAAGAATCTGCTCCAAAAGCGGACGCTGCTCCTTATTCACCCCCAGCACGATGGCAAGCTCCTTGATTTTCATAGGAACGTACATATCATCACACATGAATTCATATATCATTTTTTTTCTATCTTCATATCTTTTATCTGCCATTCCTGTCTCTCCATCCGCACACTAAAAAGATGTCTATACAACTTCCATAAAACAACAAAAGACTGCCGATATTATCGACAGTCTCGCTCTTTACCAAATTCCAAGATTCAGCACTAATGCAATAGCAAGGAACAAAATGACACCTACCCTTGTAAGCTTAACCAACATTCCTTCCATGGAACGTCCCTTATTCTTACCCCAGTAAGTATCTGCTGCACCGGCAATCGCACCAAGTCCTGCCGACTTTCCTTCCTGCATCAGGATTACAACTGTAATGATAATACTCAGTATAATAAATACAACAGTTAAAACCGTATTTAAAACGCTCACGATTTCACCTCCTAGTTCTTGAACTCACACTAGACGAGTATACCACATAAATTCTTCCATTTCAATGCTTTTTTAAGCTAATTCCTCGCTGATTCTTAAAAGCCGGTTATATTTTGCGGTTCGTTCTCCTCTGCACGGCGCTCCGGTCTTAATCCATCCGGCATTGACTCCCACCGCAAGATCTGCGATAAATGCATCCTCTGTCTCGCCGGATCTGTGGGAAATGATGGCTTTGTATCCGCTTTTCTGCGCCAGTTCAATCGCATCCATAGCTTCCGTCAAAGTTCCGATCTGATTGACTTTAATCAGCACGGAATTGGCAACCTTCAAATCGATTCCGCAGTGAATTCTCCTGACGTTTGTAACGAAAAAGTCATCTCCCACCAGCAGCGCCTTGTCTCCAAGACGCTTTGTCATCTCCTTCCAGCCGTCCCAGTCATCCTCGTCCAGTCCGTCCTCGATGGAAATAATCGGATACTCTTTCACCAGACTTTCATACAGCCCAATCATCTCCTCTGCGGATCGCATCACCTCCGCTTTTTCCGTCGTATCCGTCCCTTCAGACTTCTCCCCCGGAAAATGATACATGCCATCTTCCTCATGGTACAGTTCGGATGCCGCCACGTCCATGGCAAAGGCAATGTCCTCTCCCACACGGTAACCTGCTTTTTCCACAGCTCGTCCCAGATAAGAGAATACTTCCCGCGCATCCGCAAAATCCGGGGCAAAGCCTCCCTCATCCCCCACTGCCGTCAGCTTTCCATCCTCATGGAGCAACAGCCGCAGAAAATGGTAGACCTCCGCTCCCATGCGAAGCGCGTCCGGAAAATTGTCCGCTCCCACAGGCACAATCATAAATTCCTGAAAATCCAGATGGTTTTTGGCATGGGCGCCACCGTTAATCACATTCATCATGGGCATGGGCCAGCGCTTTGCGTTAAATCCGCCCAGATACCGGTACAGAGGCATATCCAATGCATTTGCTGCACAGCGCGCACAGGCAAGGGATACTCCAAGCAGTGCATTCGCTCCGAGATTGCCCTTGTTATCCGTTCCGTCTGCTTCCACCAGCTTTCTGTCAATCTTTACCTGGTCTAAAACATTCATCCCGACGATTTCCTGTCGTATTCTGGTATTTACATGCTCCACGACCTTTTTTACTCCCAGTCCGAAATAAGGTTCCGTACCATCCCGCAGCTCAATCGCCTCAAAGCGTCCGGTGCTTGCCCCGGAAGGTACCGATTCCCTTCCCGTACTTTTTCTTCCGGTGGTCTCCGTCTGTGCCGTCACTTCCACCTCAACGGTCGGATTTCCTCTTGAATCCAGAATTTCTCTTCCGTGAACATCTACAATCCGTATCATTAAAGACATAAAAACAGCCCCCTTTCGACTTTATTATTTCGAAAAGAGGACTGTTTTATTCATGGATTATACGTTTATCTCGGCTTTTACTCCAAGCTCTTCTTTATTTTTATCAAGAACCGGCTGTACCACATCCCGAAGGAATACTTCAACCTGTCTCGGTGCACGGCCAACATAAAGCTCCGGCTTCAGGTTTTCCTCAATCTGCTCCTTGGTCAGACCAAACGCAGGATCCGCAGCAATCAGATCCACCAGATTGTTATCCTTACCCTCTTCCTTCACAGTCTTGCCAGCCTGCATGGAAAGCTGACGGATTTTCTCATGAAGCTCCTGACGATTGCCGCCCTGTTTTACGGCATCCATCATAATGTTCTCTGTTGCCATAAATGGAATCTCTGCCATAAAATGCTTATGAATAACCTTCGGATATACCACAAGTCCATCCACCACATTCAGACACAAATCCAGAATTCCGTCAATCGCAAGAAATCCCTCCGGAACTGACAGACGCTTATTTGCCGAATCATCTAATGTACGCTCAAACCACTGGGTTGCAGAGGTAATCGCCGGATTTAATGCGTCAACCATCACATAGCGGGACAGGGATGCAATTCGCTCGCTCCGCATAGGGTTGCGCTTATATGCCATGGCGGAAGATCCGATCTGGCTCTTTTCAAATGGTTCCTCCACCTCTTTCAGATGTTGGAGAAGACGAATATCGTTGGACATCTTGTGGGCACTTGCCGCAATGCCTGCCAGCACATTCAATACTCTGGTATCCACTTTTCTGGAGTAGGTCTGTCCGGAAACCGGATAGCACTCCTTGAAGCCCATCTTCTTTGCAATCATCGGATCGATCTTGTCAATGGTCTCCTGATCTCCGTCAAAGAGCTCCAGAAAGCTTGCCTGTGTTCCCGTGGTACCCTTTGAACCCAGAAGCTTTAATGTGCTCTGCACATACTCCAGATCCTCCAGATCCATCAGAAATTCCTGTGTCCACAAGGTCGCACGCTTACCAACCGTGGTCGGCTGCGCCGGCTGAAAATGGGTAAATGCAAGCGTCGGCTGATCCTTGTACTTATCTGCAAAATTGGAAAGCTCTGCGATTACACTCACCAGCTTCTTATGTACAAGCTTCAATGCCTCGTTCATCACAATAATATCTGTGTTGTCACCCACATAACAGGAAGTTGCTCCCAGATGAATAATGCCTGCTGCCTTCGGGCACTGCTGTCCATACGCATATACATGGCTCATCACATCATGGCGTACCTCTTTTTCCCGTGCAATTGCCACATCATAATTGATATCATCCACATGAGCTTTTAACTCATCAATCTGTTCCTGTGTGATAACCGGCTTGCCATTCTCGGAAAGTCCTAACTCCATCTCCGTCTCTGCAAGTGCAATCCACAATTTTCTCCAGGTGGTAAACTTCATGTCCTGTGAAAATATGTACTGCATCTCCTTACTTGCATAACGCTCGGAAAGAGGACTGGAATACTTGTCTGTGCTCATTCTTATCTCCTTATCTGCTCATCTTTCTCTCTAAATCTATTTCCTTGTCGTAATAATCTCCTCGGATGTCTTCCTTCGGCGGCTCCATCGGATATTTTCCGGTGAAGCATCCTGTACAGATTGGAAGTCCGTCCACCATCTGGGACAAACGTTCAATCTTCAGATATCCAAGAGAATCTGCCCCTATAATCTGCCGAATATCTTCGATACTGCGATTATATGCAATCAGTTGCTCTCTCGCCGGAATGTCGGTTCCGAAATAGCAAGGCCATAAAAACGGCGGCGAACTGATTCTGACATGCACTTCCGTAGCTCCTGCATCCCGCAGCATACGGACAATACGGTCGGAGGTCGTTCCACGAACAATCGAATCATCAATCATAATGACACGCTTTCCCGCAACTGCCTCTTTCAGTACATTCAGTTTCACCTGCACGCTGGATTCCCGGCTGCTCTGCTTTGGCTTGATAAAGGTTCGTCCCACATAACTGTTCTTCACAAACGCCGTGCCATACGGAATCCCGGATTCCAACGAATATCCCAGCGCTGCCGCATTACCGGACTCCGGTACTCCGGTCACAATGTCCGCATCCACCGGAGAATCCTGCGCCAGATATCTTCCGGCCTGAATCCGGCTTGCATAAACGCTCTTGCCATCAATGTGGCTGTCCGGTCTTGCAAAATAAATATACTCAAAAATACACCGTGCCTCTTTTTCCGGCGAAATTGCCATGGTCATATTGGACTCAATTCCCTTTTCCGGTGAAATGGTAACGACCTCTCCCGGCTTTACGTCCCGGACAAATTCCGCTCCGATGGTATCCAGCGCACAACTCTCCGAAGTGATGATGTACGCATTGTCTCTTTTTCCGATACACAAAGGCTTAAATCCATAAGGATCCCTTGCTCCAATCAGCTTTCTCGGACTGGACACAACCAATGCATAAGCACCCTTTAATTTCTGGCAGGCTCTGCATACCGCTTCCTCCGCCGAAGAGGAATTCAGGCGTTCCCGCGCGATATGGTAAGCAATCACCTCGGAGTCAATGGTTGTCTGGAAAATGGCTCCGGTGTACTCCAAATCCTTACGAAGCTCCTGCGCGTTAATCAGATTACCGTTGTGCGCCAGAGCCAGAGTTCCTTTTACATAATTAAGAACCAAAGGCTGTGCATTCTCTCTGGTGGATGCCCCGGCTGTGGAATAGCGCACATGTCCGACACCGATATCGCCCTTCATACGCTCCAGATTTTCCGGTGCAAACACCTCGTTGACCAGTCCCATGCCCTTATAGGACAAAATCTTTCCCTTTGGTCCGCTTGTGTCACTTACCGCAATACCACAACTTTCCTGTCCTCTGTGCTGCAGTGCAAACAGACCGTAATATATTGTAGATGCCACATCCGCACCATCAAAATCATACATTCCGAAGACACCGCACTCCTCGTGCAGAGTGTCTTCGTCATAGCTGCTATCAAAGAAATTATTCATTCTTATCTCCATCTGTAACTGTCCAATTATCTTGTAAACGGTTTTCCTGTCAGAAGTTCATAGGCTTCCTTATATTTGTCCACGGTCTTTGTCACAACCTCTTCCGGAAGCAGATAATCACTGTCCGGATTCTCCTTCAGCCAGTCTCTTACATACTGCTTGTCAAAGGATGGCTGTCCCTGTCCCGGCTTATATCCTTCCAAAGGCCAGAATCTGGAGCTGTCCGGTGTGAGCATCTCATCACCCAGTACCACTTTTCCGTTCTCATCCAGACCAAACTCAAACTTTGTATCCGCAATGATAATTCCCTTGGAAAGTGCATACTCAGCACACTTCTTATACAGAGCAATCGTACATTCCTTAATCTGTGACGCATAATCCTCGCCCTTGCCCGGATAAATCTTCTCCAATACTTCCACGGACTGCTCATAAGAGATGTTCTCATCATGATCCCCAAGGTCAGCCTTGGTACTTGGTGTATAAATCGGCTCCGGCAGCTTGTCGGACTCCACAAGTCCCTCCGGCAGTCTGATTCCGCAGACGGTTCCGTTTTCCTGATAGCTTGCCCAGCCACTTCCGGTTATATATCCTCTGACAATGCACTCAATCGGAAGCATCTCCAGCTTCTTGCACATCATACTGTTGCCATCAAAACGCTCCTGCCGGAAAAACTCCGGCATATCCTTCACATCCACGGACAGCATATGGTTCGGCACGACATCCTTTGTAAATTCAAACCAAAACTTGGACATCTGGGTAAGAATGGCTCCCTTGTCCGTAATCTTGTTCTTTAAAATATTGTCAAATGCAGAGATACGGTCTGTTGCTACGATAATCAGACTGTCTCCGTTGTCATATACTTCCCTGACTTTTCCCTCTTTAAATGGCTTAAATTCTTTCATCGCTTTTCTCCTTCGTTTACTGTACTAAAAGGCTCTTACCTGTCATCTCTTTTGGCTGCGGAAGTCCCATAATCTCAAGCAGGGTTGGTGCGATATCTGCAAGGCATCCACCCTCTCTGAGCTTATACTTCGGATCTGCATTCACCAGAATAAACGGAACCGGATTGGTTGTATGCGCCGTGTGCGGCTCACCTGTCTCATAATCAATCATCTTCTCTGCATTTCCGTGATCGGCACAGATAAAGAGTACTCCATCCGTATCCCTGACTGCCTGTACTGCATCTCCAACCAGACTGTCCACGCGCTCCACTGCCTGAACTGCTGCAGGAATCACTCCGGTATGTCCAACCATATCCGGGTTTGCAAAATTGATCACGATTACATCATACTTATCGGACTTGATTGCTTCCACCAGATCCATGCCAACCTCCGGTGCGCTCATCTCCGGCTTAAGGTCATAGGTTGCCACATCCTTCGGGGAATTGACAAGAAGTCTTGCCTCGTCCACGTTCGGTTCTTCCACGCCTCCGTTAAAGAAGAAGGTAACATGGGCATACTTCTCTGTCTCTGCCAGACGAAGCTGCTTCTTGCCGCTCTTTGCAAGGTACTCGCCAAAGGTATTGACGATTGACTCCTTCTCAAAGGCAATCAGCTTGTTTGGAATGGTCTCGTCATAATCCTTAAAGCATACATAAGTTGTCTTAATAAACGGTCTGTCAAATCCGCTAAACTGATCATCGCAAAATGCACGGGTAATCTCTCTCGCACGATCCGGGCGGAAGTTAAAGAAAATAACGGAATCATTTTCTTTTACCACGGAAAGAGGCTTACCATTCTCCGTAATAACTGTCGGAAGAACAAACTCATCGGTCACATCCTTTGCGTAAGATTCTTCCATCGCAGCTACGGCGCTCTCTGCCTGTACGCCCTCACCCTTTACCAGAGAATCATATGCCTTCTGCACACGATCCCAGTTGTTATCACGATCCATTGCATAATAACGGCCTGAAAGGGATGCGATCTTGCCCACACCAATCTCAGCCATCTTCTTCTCCAGCTCTTCCACGAAATCCTTGCCGGATGCCGGTGGAGTATCACGTCCATCCAAAAAGGCGTGTACATATACCTTTGTCAGCCCCTGTCTCTTTGCCATCTCAAGCAGACCATAGAGATGGGTAATGTGGCTGTGCACACCACCATCAGAGAGAAGTCCCCACAGATGTAAGTCGGAATCATTCTTCTTGCAGTTATCCATTGCAGCGAGAAGAGCCTTGTTCTCGAAAAAGTCTCCATCCTCAATTGCCTTGGTAATTCTGGTCAGATCCTGGTAAATGATACGGCCTGCGCCGATATTCATATGTCCAACCTCAGAGTTACCCATCTGTCCGTCCGGCAGACCTACTGCCAGTCCGGAAGCCTGTCCCTGTACAAAAGGACCTTCCTTCATTAATTTATCCATAACCGGGGTATTCGCCATCGCAATTGCGTTCCCCTCTGTGCGGTCATTGAGACCATAGCCATCAAGCACCATTAATACAACAGGTTTTTTGCTCATAATTATACCTCTCTTTCCTTCTTATATATTACATAATTTGCGGAGGATTGCAAGTGTTTCCCAAAAATTTAGAAGGGCTATTCATACGGAATCCTTCCTATAAATAGCCCCATTACCAATCAAAAACTATATTCTAGTAGTTTACTACTTCTACCATTTTATACCATAAACACTTCTTTTCCTTTCATTTTCTCCAAAAACTCAGCTTGAGATTCAAGTGATATATAGTACATTTTCCCGATCTTGATAGCATAACCCATCTGAAACATCATCTTCATGATTCGTAAAGATACGTTGAGTTTTTGATTTTCTTCCACTCCATTACCCCTAATCCATCCGGTGCAATGTTTCGGTGATACAATGGATAGGCGAGAGCTGCACATGCCTTTCGAATACTTAAAATACCCGCTATATGTTTTCATACGATTTATGCGGTTCCGCATAAATCTG
>JAQXZD010000042.1 GCA_029227035.1 Lachnospiraceae bacterium | reverse complement strand
AAGGTCTGCTGGTTTGGACAGAAGATAAATACGGCAACAAAAATGAAACGAACTCTGATGCAAACTGTCTGGAAATTCCTATGGCAGTTTTGATCAATGGAAACAGTGCCAGCAGTTCGGAAATCTTTGCGGGAGCGATTCGTGACTATGATTACGGCACTTTGATTGGCACGAAGACATTGGGAAAAGGAATCGTGCAAAGTATCATCAAGCTGGATGATGGTAGTGCGATAAAGCTTACAACCTCAAAATATTTTACGCCAAAAGGTGAAAATATTCACGGCACCGGAATTGAACCGGATATCGAACTGGAATATGAGTATTCCGGTCCGGAAGATGAAGACTACGATATGCAGTATGACAATCAGGTACAGAAAGCCTTTGCGGTAGTAAGGGATGAATTGGAACAATAAGACGATGACACAGAAGAAAACATGGAAGAGAAGACTGTTTCTGATCCTGACGCTGGCGTGGGCAGTGGTTATTTTTTGGTTCTCCGCACAGCCGGCCGGTGATTCTTCACAGATCAGCGGTGGTGTAAGCTATCGGGTGGTGGAGACAGCAGATCATATTTTCGGATGGAATATGACAACAGAAGAACAGATGATGTGGGCAGAAAAAATCGAGTATCCGATTCGCAAAGCTGCGCATATGACAGAGTATGCAATTTTTGCGGTACTTGTTCTTTTGACAATGGGCTGTGGAGAAAACGTTATGAAAAGGTGTGCTTTGGCGTTGGCGATAACAGCCGGATATGCGGCGACAGACGAGGTGCATCAGCTCTTTGTCAGCGGTCGCAGCGGTCGGGTTACCGACGTATTAATTGATTCAGCCGGAGCTTTGACAGGGCTGCTTATTACAGCGGCCGTTATAAAATTGTCAAGGCGACGACGCGATAAATAACAGAAAAAAAGAAAGAGGTGATACTGTGGTAGAATTAGACGAATTCAAAAGCCGGCTTGCCGGTTATAAATCTCCGCTACAGGAAGTGAGGGATTCACTTTGACTTAGCGGGCAAAGAACAAAGAATCCAGGAGCTCGAACGCGAGATGGAGGCACCGGATTTCTGGGAAGATCCGGAGAAGTCACAGGAGAAGATGAAGGAACTCAAAAGCCTGAAGGATGATGTGACTACTTTTGCAAAACTGGACGAACAATATGAAGATATTGAAACCATGATTGAGATGGGATATGAGGAAAATGATCCGGAACTGGTTCCGGAGATTGCCCAGATGCTTGCGGATTTCGAGGAAAGCTATGAAGGAATCCGGATGAAGACACTTTTGTCCGGAGAGTATGATGGAAAAAATGCGATTCTGTCGCTCCATGCCGGAGCCGGCGGAACGGAATCCTGTGACTGGGCGTCCATGTTGTTCCGTATGTATTCAAGATGGGCGGACAAGAAAGGATTTTCGCTGGAAGTGCTGGATTCCCTTGACGGGGAGGAAGCCGGGATTAAATCCATTACTTTTCAGGTAAACGGAGAGAATGCTTACGGTTATCTGAAATCGGAAAAAGGTGTGCACAGGCTTGTGCGTATCTCCCCGTTTAATGCGGCAGGAAAGAGACAGACTTCTTTTGTGTCCTGCGATGTCATGCCGGAACTGGATGAGGATGTGGATATTGAAGTAAAGGATGAGGATATCCGCATTGATACCTATCGTTCCAGTGGAGCCGGTGGGCAGCATATCAATAAAACTTCCTCGGCAATCCGAATCACGCATTTTCCTACCGGAATTGTTGTGCAGTGCCAGAATGAGCGCTCGCAGCATATGAATAAGGATAAGGCGATGCAGATGCTGAAAGCAAAGCTGTATCTGTTGCGACAGGAGGAGAATGCAAAGAAAGCGGCGGGAATCCGTGGAGAAGTGACGGAGATCGGCTGGGGTAACCAGATTCGCTCTTATGTAATGCAACCGTATACCATGGTCAAGGATCACAGGACGGGTGTGGAGAGCGGAAATGTGGATGCGGTGATGGATGGAGGAATTGATCCGTTTATGACCGGCTATCTGAAATGGCAGAGTCTCGGGTGTCCGAAATCCATGGAGGATAATGAGGAATGATTCAGTTGAATATCGGAATCGGAGTATGGGTTTTTGCTGCAATTCTGATTGTGGCAACGGTCGCAGCTCTGATGATCAGACGAAAAATACGTGATTTTTCCAAGCAGGTATTCGGAACGGAGAGGATTGTGGAGGGAATTAACCGCCAGTCCGATATTGCGGCAGAGACACCAAAATCCGTGTCTTCCATGACACGGTTGATGGAGCCGCAGATTGTCAAGGATTTTCCGGATTTTGTCTGGGAGGAGTTCCGGCATAAGGCAGAAAACATGCTGAGTTCTGCACTGCTTGCCGTTACAGCGGGAGATATTGACAGGCTGGTGGAAGCGTCGCCGGATGTCAGAAATCAGATTTCCAATATAATAGAGGAAAACCGTGCAACCGGCACAAAAGAAACCTATCGGGATGTCCGGATTCACCAGACGGAAATTGCCAATTATCGCAAGGAAGGCGGAAAGTGCATTATCACGATTCAAAGTGCCGTGGAGTATTATCATTATAAAGAAGAAAATGGAAGTGTTATTGCAGGAAGCCGGGAAAGAAAGAAGCAGACGAAATACAATATTGAATTGATTTACATACAGGATGTTGATGCTTTTGATGGCGGAAATGCATTGGGAATTACCTGCCCAAACTGTGGCGCGCCTGTTCGAAGTCTGGGCAATATGGTCTGTGAATACTGTGGAAGCAAGGTGACGCCGCTGAATATTAAGATTTGGTCTCTTCACAAATTGTATCAGGTCGATTATAATCATAGTTATTAAGCGTCATAGATGCGTTACTAATCTTTATAAACTGTAAGGAGGAGCTTATGGGAATTATTAAGGCAATTGGTCAGGCAGTTGGAGGAGCGTTTGCAGATCAGTGGTTGGAGGTGTTTGAAGCCGACAACATGGGAGACCAGACGGTTTTTAGCCGCGGCGTGAAGATCCGCAAAGGTCAGAACACGAAGGGCACGGAAGATACCGTCAGCAACGGCTCCATCATTCATGTATACGATAATCAGTTTATGCTTCTTGTGGATGGAGGCAAGATTGTAGATTATACTGCGGAGCCGGGCTATTATAAGGTAGACAATTCGGCAATGCCGTCTTTGTTTAACGGTCAGTTCGGGGACAGCATCAAGGAATCCTTTGACAGAGTCCGTTTCGGAGGACAGACTCCGACGGCACAGAAGGTGTTCTTTATCAATCTTCAGGAGATTAAGGGGATTAAGTTTGGAACCAGACAGCCGGTCAATTATTTTGATACCTTTTATAATGCGGAACTTTTTCTGAGAGCGCATGGTACTTATTCCATTAAAATTGTCAATCCTTTGCAGTTTTATGCAGAGGCGATCCCGAAAAATAAGGATCATGTAGAGATTGATGAGATTAATGAGCAGTATCTGTCAGAATTTCTGGAGGCACTGCAGTCGGCCATTAATCAGATGTCGGCAGACGGCATCCGGATTTCTTTTGTATCCAGCAAGGCAACAGAGCTTGGACGTTATATGGCATCCATTCTGGACGAAGACTGGAATAAGATGCGAGGAATGGAGATTCAGGCGGTAGGTCTTACCGTATCTTATAACGAAGAATCACAAAAGCTCATCAATATGAGAAACGAAGGTGCAATGCTTTCTGATCCGACCGTCCGGGAAGGCTATGTACAGGGAGCAGTTGCACGCGGAATGGAGGCTGCAGGCAGCAATGCCAACGGCTCCATGGCAGGATTTATGGGGATGGGTATGGCATCCAATGTGACCGCAGGCATGATGGGTGCGGCATCCAATGCAAATCTTGCACAGATGCAGATGCAGAATCCACAGCAGGCAACTCCACAGCAGGCGACTCCGCAGCAGGCAGGTGCAGGCGGGCAGTGGACCTGCTCGTGCGGTCAGTCCAATACAGGAAAATTCTGTACGGAATGTGGAAAGCCGGCACCGTCCTCTGACTGGACCTGCTCATGCGGTCAGGTAAATACCGGCAAGTTCTGCAGCAATTGCGGAAAGCCGCGGGCATAGCAGACAGTTTACAAAAATGACATGTAGAAGGAGGAAGCAGGATGGAAGAGAAGACATCTTTCTTCGTGCTACGGGATAAGGCTGTGCCGGAAGTGCTGCTTGGAGTCGCAGAAGCCAAACGGCTTTTGGAGTCCGGAAAGGCAGACTCTGTGCAGGAAGCGACGGAGGCGGTCGGCATCAGCAGAAGCTCATTTTACAAGTATAAAGATGATATTTTTCCATATCACGAGAATGCAAAGGGAAAAACCATTACGATGGTTATCCAGTTGGATGATGAGCCGGGGCTTTTATCATCAATCTTAAAGATGATTGCGGACAGTCATGCCAATATACTGACGATACACCAGAGCGTGCCGGTCAACGGAATAGCTTCTCTGTCCCTGAGTATTGACGTCTTTCCAGAGACGGGGGATGTGGAGAATATGAAGAACAGTATTGAATCCCTGCAGGGAATTCATTATGCAAAAATTATAGCGAAGGAGAGTATGGAATGAAGATAGCAGTTATGGGATACGGCACAATCGGAAGCGGAGTTGTAGATGTGCTGAGAATCAATAAGGAGAAGATTGCGAAGCGGGCAGGAGAGGAAATCGAGGTAAAATACATACTGGATTTGAGAGATTTCCCGGGAGATCCGATGGAAGATAAGATCGTTCATGATTATGAGACGATTGTGAAGGATCCGGAGATCGGCATTGTTGTCGAGACAATGGGAGGCGTTGAGCCGGCATATACTTTTGTCAAGGCAATGCTTGAAGCAGGAAAGCAGGTGGCAACTTCCAACAAAAATCTTGTGGCAGCAAAGGGAGCAGAGCTCATTCGTATTGCCCGCGAGCACAATGTGAACTTCCAGTTTGAGGCAAGCGTGGGTGGCGGTATTCCGATTATCCGACCGCTTAACAAGTGTCTGACCGCAGACGAGATTGAGGAAATTACCGGTATTCTGAACGGAACTACCAACTATATGATGACCAAGATGGCAGATGAAGGCGCAGAATTTGATGATGTGTTAAAGGATGCGCAGGCAAAGGGATATGCGGAGAAAGATCCGACCGCTGATATTGAAGGACATGATCCGTGCCGTAAGATTGCGATTCTCACTTCACTGGTATGCGGAAAGCAGGTGGATTTTGAAGATATTCACTGCGAGGGTATTACAGGCATCAGCGCTACGGACATCCGGTACGCAAAAGCCATGAACCGTTCCATTAAGCTTCTTGCAAAAAGCCGTAAGGTTGGCGCAAGCTATTCCTGCGTGGTAGCACCGTTTATGTTGACGGCAGAGCATCCGCTCAGCGGAGTAAACGGCGTGTTTAACGGTATTTTTGTACATGGAAATGTACTTGGTGACGCCATGTTCTACGGAAGCGGCGCCGGAAAACTGCCGACAGCCAGTGCTGTTGTGGCAGATATTGTGGATATGACAAAACATAAAAATACCAACATCTATATTGACTGGGCTCCGGAGAAACTGGAACTGGTGGACTTTAAAGAGAGCAAAAACAGCTTTTTTGTACGTACTTCTTCAGACAAGGCACAGATTGAGAGTGCATTCGGACAGGTAAGCTATGTGGATGCCGGTATCGATGGTGAAGTTGGATTTACGACAGAAGAAATGACAGAGGGAGAGTTCGCCGAAAAAGCAGCAGCGATTGCATTGATTAATCGAATTCGTCTTGGTTAATTGCGTATGGGGGTAAAAAAAATCCTGGATATCTTTTTCCCGCCCAGATGTCCGGTCTGTGACAGGATTCTGGATGCGGAGGAACTTCGGAGCGGGCAGAAGATTCACGGGATATGCAGAAAAAAGCTGTTTCCGGTAACTCAGCCATATTGTTTTCACTGTGGAAGACCGGTAGTTGAGGACAGGGAATATTGCCATGACTGCGCAAGGAGAAGAGAAAAAGCCCAATCACCGTATGGGCGCCGGGAACCTTTTTCGTATATTGAACGGGGAAGATCCGTCTTTATCTATCAGGGGGAAATGAAGCAGTCCATGTATCGGTTCAAGTATGCAAACCGAAGGGAGTATGCGTCGTTTTATGTGCAGGAGGCCTGCAGAAGCTGTGGAGACTGGCTGAGAAGCTGTGGGATTCAGGCAGTGGTTCCGGTTCCGATGTACCGGAAAAAAGAAAAGCGGAGAGGATACAACCAGGCGAAGCTTCTGGCAAGAGGAATCGCGGAAGAACTGAATCTGGCGTATGAGCCGGAGCTTGTGCTCAGGGTGCGCGATACAAGGCCGCAGAAGGAACTGGATGATAAGGAGCGAAAAAATAATTTGAAAAGCGCTTTTCAGGCGCGGGAAGATGTAGTACAATATAGTTGTATTTTACTGGTAGATGACATCTATACCACGGGATATACGGCAGAGAGTGTGGCCATGGAGTTACGCCGTGCAGGAGTGGGTAAAGTTTTTCTCCTTACGGTATGTACCGGAAAAGGGTGTTAGGAGGGATGACTATGGAAGTTTTAAATTGCAAAACATGTGGACGATTATTCAATGTGATGGGAAGAGAAAAAATCTGCCCGGCATGTCAGAAGTTGCTTGAGGACAAATTTCAGGAAGTACGTCAGTATCTTGAAGAACACCCGAATGCATCCGTAGAACAGACGTCATTGGACAATGATGTATCCGTAAAGCAGATTAAGCAGTGGGTTCGTGAAGAGAGACTGGTTTTATCTTCACCAAGTGATGCGGGAATTACCTGTGAAAAATGCGGGGTTCCGATTTGCAGCGGAAGATTTTGCGATAAGTGCAAGGCGAGTATGGCAAATGATCTGATGCATGTATATGAAAAGCCAAAGCCACAGCAGATTAAGAAACAGGGCAAGGAAAAGGACAGGATGCGTTTCCTGTAATTATATGAAAGAAAAAGAGAGAAAGTCCCGGGAAAAGGGGCTTTTTCTCTTTTTTGTGTCATAAGAAAGTTCACCCTATGAAAAAATAAACAGATATGGTATAATAAAAAATAATGTGTAACTATTCAGAGCCAAGGCAATCGACACAAAGGTAGACATTGTGCTTGCACAAATGGATGCCTTTGCGGAGATTTCTTTGGCGAGAAGCCACATCGAGATGAAGCGTTAGCGAAATCGAGATGGGGCTCTGAATAGTTATGATAATGCCTTATCCTGTCTTAGACAAGGCACATAGGAGAGATTATGATTGACGAAGAACGGGTAAAAGAAATGTATCATATGGCAGTATATGATGCGTACCAGGAAAAAAACTGTCATCAGATGGGCGAATATTACCTGGGAGATTATATAGGAAAAGAACTGATTAAGAGTTTCTTTTCCGGAACGATTGCCTATGTCTTGCTGGTGGTGCTTTGGGGAATCGGTGATATGGAAGCATTGGTTTCTTATTTGAACAACACGGAGCTGACCGATTTAATCGTGCACTTTGCAGCGTTGTATATTGCATTTATGGCGGTGTATCTGCTGGTGACGGTGTTGGTATACGGAGTCCGCTATGTATATGGACGAAAGAAGATGCGCGTGTATGTGAACCATCTGATAAAGGTGCGCAAGTTATATAGGCGCGAGGCAGGAAGAAAATCATAGTGGAGGATTTATGACAAAACTATTGGAGATTAAGGATCAACTGATTCGTTTTTACAGTAAATATGAAACTTATTTGTATCCTGTGGTGAAGTTTATTGTGGCATTGATTCTGTTTACCAGTATCAATACCTATCTGGGATACATGACAAAAATCAGCAGTTTGCCGGTTGCTTTGATATTGTCGCTGGTGTGTGCAATTCTGCCTACCAATGCGATGATCTGGCTTGGGGCGGCAGTGATATTGGCAGATATGTATGCTCTGTCGTTGGAGGTTATGCTGACAACGTTTGTGCTGTTTGCGGCGTTGTTCTTTTTGTACTTTCGGTTTGCGCCGAAGGACGGGATGGCAGTACTGTTGACACCGATTTGTTTCCGGTTTCATATTCCGTATGTGATGCCGGTAGGGTGCAGCCTTTTACGAAGCGCGTATTCGGTGATTGCAGTGGTCTGCGGTACGGTTGTCTTCTATTTTCTGGAAGGAATACACCGGAATGCGGCAACGCTTATGGGCGCGGCATCAGAAGGGATGGAGGCGTCCGCCAAGTTCGGTATCTCAGTTGGGCAGCTTCTGGGGAACAAAGAGATGTTTCTTACGGTGGCGATTTTTGTTATAACCGCAATCGTGGTATATATTGTCCGCAGGATGGATGTGGATTATGCCTGGACACTGGCAATTATTTCCGGTGCACTGATTGAGATTGCAGGACTTTTTGTCGGATTTCTGGTTCTCAATATCAGCGGCAGGACTGTATGGCTTCTGATTGGAAGCGTTGTATCCATGCTGATAGAGTTTATCCTGCAGTTCCTGTTTATGAATCTGGATTATGCGAGAACCGAGCGGGTTCAGTTTGAAGATGATGATTACTATTACTATGTCAAGGCCGTGCCAAAGAAAATGGTTGCGGTTCGTGAAGTAACCGTAAAGCATTTTGGAAATACTGCAAGTATGGGAAAACGGATTGATCATGCCAAAACGCAACTGACACCGGAGGAAGAGGAAATGGGTAAGAAGGTTATCTCCAAGCCCATTGATCTGGATGATGACTGGTTGAAAATAGATCGTTAGAAATAATAGGAAAGGAGAAGAGGATGCAGAATATGCTGGATATGTTCCGTAATTTTTATGATAAGGCAACGGATGTAATTGGAATGCCGGATATTATCTTTTCTCCCGGAGATATTATAGAGATTTTCATTATTGCATTCCTGCTTTATCATGTATTGTTATGGATTCAGAATACCAGAGCGTGGAACCTGTTCAAAGGAATTATCGTAATTCTTCTGTTCGTGCTTCTTGCAGCTCTGTTCCAGATGAATACAATATTATGGCTGGTTGAGAAAACCTTAAATGTGGGATTGATTGCACTTGTTGTTATCTTTCAGCCGGAGCTTCGCAAAGCGTTGGAGAATCTTGGAGGCAAAAATGTGCTGGGAAGGTTTTTTAATATCGGAAAGGCGGAAGAAAGTAAATTTTCGGATAAGACAATCGATGAGCTGATTAAGGCCTGCTATGCCATGGGAAAGGTGAAGACAGGGGCACTGATTGTCATAGAAGATGAGATTCTTTTGAATGAATATGTGCGTACCGGCATTGATGTGGATGCGGTACTGAGCAGCCAGCTTCTGATTAATATTTTTGAGAAGAATACACCATTGCATGACGGCGCGGTTATTGTCCGGGGAAATCGTGTGATTTCCGCAACCTGTTATCTGCCGCTTTCGGACAGCATGCTTTTAAGCAAGGATCTGGGCACCCGCCACCGGGCAGCCGTTGGAATCAGCGAAGTCAGCGATTCCCTTACTATTGTGGTGTCGGAGGAGACCGGGAAGGTTTCGGTTGCCATGAGAGGGCAGATTTACCACGATATTGATGCGGAATTCTTAAGGAATAAGCTGGAATATCTTCAGAACAGCAAAAATCATGAAGTGACCAAGTGGGAGCGGCTGAAAAGGAGGTTTAAGAATGGCAAGAAAAATTCTAAAAACCTTGACAAATAATCTTGGATTGAAAATTCTGGCGGTTATTTTCGCATTTATTATGTGGCTTGCCGTATATAATATTGATGATCCGAACAAGACGAAGACATTCACGACGAATGTTACCGTGGAGAATGAAAGCGCCATTCGGGAAATGAATAAATGTTATGAAGTGATTAACGGAACCAATACGGTATCTTTTTCCGTAAGCGCCAAGAGAAGTGTGCTGGATAAGCTGGAAGATACGGATTTTCAGGCAGTTGCGGATATGAACCGTATGGTGATTGATGCTACCGGAGAGAAGGCGAGCATTCCGATTGAGATTTCCTGCAAGAGGGGCGGTTCTTCCCTGAAATACAATGGAAAGAATAAATACCTGCAGATTGCGGTGGAGGATTTGATGAGCCGTCGGTTTATGATTACGGCAGATACCAAGGGAGAAGTTGCGCAAGGTTATGCGCTTGGCGAGGTAGTGGTTACCAATCCGAATGTGCTGAACGTGGCGGGACCGGCATCCATCGTCGAGAAGATTGACAAGGTGGTTGCAACGATTGATGTGGAGGGAATGTCATCCAATCTTTCCGACAACGTTATCCCGGTGCTTTATGATGCAAAGGGAGAGGAAGTGGATATCACAAGACTTACCCTGAGCAACACGACGGTTACGATTTCGGCAAAGATATTGAATGTAAAGGAACTTCCGTTGCATTTCGGAACCACGGGAACTCCTTACGGGGCATACAGAGTGGTGGAGATAGATAGCGATCCGAAGACTGTTAAGTTAAAGGGGGCTTCCAATGTGTTGAATCCTCTGACGGCATTGACAATACCGGATTCGGTTCTGGATGTGACCGGTGCAAAAGAAGAAGTGAAAACGACGATTGATATTACGGAATATCTGCCGGAAGGCGTGGAACTTGTGGATTCGAAGGATGCCACGGTTACCGTTACGGTGAGAATTGAAGCTTATGAATCGCAAAACTATCAGATTGATGCGGATAATATTATCATTAACGGACTGGACGATAATTACAAAGTGGTCTTTCAAAGCAATAAGATTCCGGTAATGATTAATGGACTGAGAAAAGATCTGGATAAATTGAATGTAGAGTCGCTGTCGCCGACCATAGATGTCACCGGACTGGGAGAGGGCGAGCATCAGGTGACGCTTACGTTAGTTTTGGATGAAGGTATGTATGCATACCAGGAAGTAATACTGGACATTGAAATTGTCGCTGTGGAGGATGAAGAAGATGGCGACAACAGTGAAGAGGAGTCCGGAGAATAGTAAAAGAAAAGGAGTTTCTCAATTATGGCAAGAATGTTTGGAACAGACGGAGTCCGAGGAATAGCGGGAACAGAACTTTCCATCGAACTGGCAATGAAGCTTGGGCAGGCAGGTGCCTATGTGCTGACGAAGGAGAAGTCTCATCAGCCAACCATTATCATTGGCTGTGATACACGAATATCCGGAGGGATGCTTGCAAATGCGCTGATGGCGGGAATATGTTCCGTAGGTGCAAATGCGATTTATATCGGCGTGGCACCGACTCCGGCAGTGGCGTATCTGACCAGAAAGCATAAGGTGGATGCGGGAGTTGTGATTTCCGCTTCCCATAATCCGATGGAGTTTAACGGAATTAAGTTTTTTGACGGAGACGGTTATAAGCTTTCGGATGACCTTGAGGATGAAATTGAAGCATTGATTCGCAATGATATGGAGGATGTGGTATTCCCGATTGGACCGGGTATCGGAAAAGTGGAATACCGGTTCGACATTGTGGATGAATATGTGGAGTTTGAGAAGAAGACTGTTCCGGTCAACTTGTCAGGGTTAAAGATCGTTGTGGATTGTGCGGAGGGCGCCAGTTCCTATACGTCCGTGAAGACGTTAAAAGATCTGGGTGCCAATCTGATTGCCATTCATACGAGTCCGGATGGAACGAACATCAACTCAAACTGTGGCTCCACGCATATGGATGAACTTCGCGCAAGAGTGGTATCCGAGAAGGCGGATGTCGGGATAGCCTTTGACGGTGATGCGGACAGAATGCTGGCAGTAGATGAGAACGGCAAGCTGGTTGACGGAGATGAGATTATGGCAATCTGCGGCAATTATCTCAAACAGAAGGGAAAGCTTGCAAAGGACACCATTGTTGTAACGGTCATGACAAATCTGGGCTTTACGCTTATGGGAGAAGCACAGGGAATTCATGTGGAAAAGACCAAGGTGGGAGACCGCTATGTTCTGGAGAACATGAGAGAGAACGGATACAATCTCGGAGGAGAACAGTCCGGACATGTGATCTTTCTGGATGACAATACAACGGGAGACGGTCTTTTGACAGCGCTTCATATGCTTCAGGTTATGGTGGACACCGGAAAGAAGCTTTCGGAGCTGGCAACAGTCATGGAAGTTCTTCCACAGGCATTGGTAAATGCAAAGGTGCCGAACCACAAAAAAGAAAGCTATATGGAGTATTCTGAGATTGCAGAGGCAATCGCGGTATTGGAAAGAAAGTTTGCCGGAGAGGGCAGAGTATTGATTCGTCCATCCGGAACCGAACCGTTGGTAAGGGTTATGATTGAGGGAAAAGATCAGGAACTGATAGATAACGAGGCCGGAAAGCTGGCCGAGCTGATTACAAAAGTGATGTTATAGGAGGGATTTGCGTGGTATCACAGGCAATTACGATTACGAATCCGACCGGGCTGCATCTTCGCCCGGCAGGTAATTTATGCAGGGAAGCAATGAAGTACCAGAGTAAGATTACCTTTGATTACGGAGAGAACAATGCAAATGCCAAAAGTGTACTGAGTGTACTGGGAGCATGCATTAAGTCCGGGGATGAGATTACTCTGAAATGCGATGGGGAAGATGAAGAGGAAGCGCTCAAAGCATTGGTGGAATTTATTGAGAATGGTTTGGGTGAATAGAGGATATTTTTAATTATGAAGGAAAAGTATAAGCATTTATACACTTTTGCAGCCAATGTCATCACGTTGGCAGTGGAAGCGTTTCTGTTTGGATGGATATGGTATCAGAAGTATGTTCCGATGCTGGATAAGGCAAATGCTCTTTTCCGTCGAGGAAACTGGGCGGTAATCGGTATGTACGTTCTGTTTGTGTTCTTTTTTACACAGGTGTTCGGAGGATATAAAATCAGCTACATGCGCGTGTCGGATATCGTTCTGTCGCAGGTGTTGGCAGTTCTTCTGTCGATGGTGGTTGCTTATTTCGAAATCTGTCTGGTAGCAAATGATTACCTGTCGGCAAAGCCGCTTATCGGCATGACATTTGTGGAGATTGTGTTCATTGTTCCGTGGGTGCTTGTGGTCCGGAAGGGATATCAGCACTTGTATCCGCCGAGACAGATGCTTGTGATTTACGGAAATTATTCACCGGATGATCTGATTGACAAGATTAACACCAGAAAAGACAAGTATAATATCTGCGCTTCCGAAAGCTACCGCATCGGATATGAGAAGCTTTATCCGATGATAAAGAAGTACAATGCGGTTGTGCTCTGCGATCTTCCGTCAGAAGCGCGCAATCAGATTATGAAATATTGTTTTCAGGAATCTGTGCGTACCTATGTGACGCCAAAGATATCTGATATTATTTTCCGTGGAGCGGATGACATTCATTTGTTTGACACACCGCTTTTTCTGTCGCGTAATCAGGGGCTCAGTATTGTAAACCTGTTTGTGAAGCGCATGATGGATATTGTAATTTCGTTAATCGGAATTGTGATTGCGTCTCCGTTTATGCTTTTGATTGCCATTGCCATTAAACTGTATGACAGGGGACCGGTTCTCTATAAGCAGGAGCGGCTGACAAAGGACGGAAAGCCGTTTATGATTTATAAGTTCCGGAGCATGACCATGCACTCGGAAGACGAGGGCGCAAGACTTGCGGCAAAGGGCGATGCAAGGGTTACTCCGGTTGGCCGGGTGATTCGTGCCATTCATTTTGACGAGCTGCCACAGCTATTTAATATTTTGAAGGGCGAGATGTCCGTGGTGGGACCAAGACCGGAGCGCCAGATTATCGCAGATCAGTATACGGAAGAGATTCCGGAATTTGTATTACGGTTAAAGGTAAAAGCCGGATTGACCGGATATGCGCAGGTATATGGCAAGTATAACACCACACCGTACGACAAATTGAAACTGGACTTAACATATATTGAGAATTATTCGATCTGGATGGATGTAAAGATTCTGTTTCTGACTTTTAAAATATTGTTCCAGAAAGAAAATACAGAAGGTGTCGATCAGGATCAGACCACTGCAATTAAGCAGTAAAGGAGACGCAGCATGAATGAGATTAAAATCAGCATAATCATGCCGGTATATAATGTGGAGGCGTATGTTGGAAAAGCAATTGAAAGCATTCTTGCGCAGAGTTTTACGGATTATGAGTTCCTGATTGTGGATGACGGAACCCCGGATAAGAGTGGCGAAATTTGTGATGAGTATGCCAAAAAAGATGCAAGGATTCAGGTGATTCACAAGGAAAACGGAGGCGCACCAAGTGCCAGGAATACAGCCATTGAAATGGCCAGGGGAAAATATGTGTATTTTCTGGATTCAGATGACTGGGCAGAGCCGGACATGCTTTCCGATATGTATACACTTGCAGAAAAAAATGAGGCAGAGCTTGTGGTTTGCGGCTATTATATTGATACCTATTATGGGGACAGGCATCTCTCCGAGAAAATCTGTGTGGATGATAGAGTTTATACGGATGCACAGAGTTTCAGGGAGCAGTCTTACCGGTACTTTGACCGTAATATGCTGTATACTCCGTGGAACAAGCTGTACCGGATGGATATGATTCAGCGCTATAATCTGCGGTTCCCGGATACCCTGTGGGATGATTTTCCGTTTAACCTGAGTTATCTGTTTCATGTGGAGCGAGTGGCATTTTCAACAAATGCCTATTATCATTTTATTCGTGCCCGTGCAGACTCGGAAACCAGTGCGTACCGTGCAGACATGTATGAGAAGCGTGAAGAAGAGCAGGGCTGGATGGAAAACTTGTATAAAGAGTGGGGCATTTGTACGGAGGAGACAAAGGAGATGGTGGCAAGGCGTTATATTGAGCGCATGGTTGGCTGCATCGCCAATGTCACCAGTTCCAAATGCACCCTGTCTTCCAAAGAGCGTCGTGCACAGATTAAGAAAATGCTTCACAATCCCCGTGTGGATGCCGCACTTGCCGTTGCAAAGCCGCGGTCTCGGTATATGAAGCTGATGCTGATTCCGATTCGTTGGAAGAATACGTATCTGACATGGCTGGAGTCAGCGGTGATTACTTTTGTGAAGGAAAGAAATACAAAACTTTTTGCGAAACTGAAGGCAGGAAGATAGTATGGCGGGTTTGGAAACGAATGAACTTCTGAAGCAGCAGTTGTCCCGGAAAGCCGGGTTACATTGCCTGACGGAAGAAGAAACCGAAAAAGTAAAAAGATGCGTACTGGAGACTACGGCTGATATTGCCGCATTGTGCGAAGAACTGCAGATACCCTATATGCTTGGGGGCGGCTCGGCTCTTGGAGCAGTGCGGCATCAGGGTTTTATTCCGTGGGATGATGACATTGATTTGAATATACCGCGAAAGTATATCGATCCATTATTGGATGAAGTGGAAAAAAGATATCCGGACAAATATTATGTGGAAGCACCGCTTCGTACACCGGGATATCTCAGCTCATTCATCCAGATTCATCGCAGAGGAACTGTTTTTCAGGAATATCTGGTACAGAAAAAAGAGAACTGCGGAATCAAGATAGACATTTTTGTGATAGAGAACACCTATGACAATGCATTGCGCAGAATGTGGCACGGTTTGCGGGTACAGGCAGGCTTGTTTTTTCTGTCGTGTTACCGGATGTTTGCATGGAGGGATGAATTTAAGGCTTTGGCAAAAGCCAATCCAGCGGCGGCAAGGGTTATGCGGATAAAAAGAGTGATTGGTGCGCCGTTTGCCCTGCGACCGGGTTTTTTGTATCGCAGAGTGCAAAAATGCATGAGCAGTTGCAAAGATGATGATTCGCATTATGTTACGATTCCCTCCGGCAGAAAGCATTTTTTTGGAGAAATGTATGAGCGGGAAGATTTTATGAAAACGCAGAAGATGCTATTTGAGAAGTATCAGTTCCCGGTAACAAAGGATTATGAAAATTATCTGAGTAATCTGTACGGAGACTATATGACGCTGCCGCCGGAAGAAAAGAGAGAGCATCATGTTATTTATGATTTGCGGTTTGAGGGAGAGTATCGGGAACCAAAGCTTTTGAATAAGAGAGAAACGCAGGAGGTTCTATTGTCCATGCTGGATGCGTTTGTGCAGTATTGCAATAAGCATGGGCTCCGCTATTATCTGGTGGGCGGCACATTGCTTGGGGCGGTGCGGCACAAAGGTTTTATTCCGTGGGATGATGACATTGATGTGGGAATGCCGCGGCCGGATTACGAAAGGTTTCTGGAACTGGTAAAAACAGAGCCGGTGGGCGAGCAGCTTGTGGCAATCTCGGGAGAAGAGGGAACGTTATCCAATCCGTACTGCGAACTGGTGAATATGCAGACACATCTGGAGAGAAAAAGTTCGCGGTTCATTCGAAAAAAGTGCAGAAATCTGCATTTGTTTATTGATATTTTTCCACAGGATGGGTGGCCGGAAAGTGACAGAGAGGCAGAGAAGCTTTTTGCAAATATGAAGAAAGGGCGTTATCTGATACAGTGTGCACGGTCCAAACTGGGAAAAGGCGCTTCCAAAAAGCGTATGATTTTAAAGACTCCGATGGTTCTTCTTATGCGTCTGGTGGGACATCAGAGGGTAATCAACCGGATGAACAGAATTGCAAAGACATATGATTATGACAGCTCCCGTTATGTAGGGGCAATCACTTATGGTCTGTATGGTCCGGGGGAGAGATGCCTGCGCGAAGAGGTGACAAGGTTTGTTCCGGTAGAGTTTGAAGGAAGAGAATATCTGGCTCCGGGGTGTTATGACAGTTATTTAAGGCAGATTTACGGAGAGTATATGACATTACCGCCGGAGAACAAACGGAAGGATCATAAGATGAAGGTCTGGTATTCGGCAGACATTTGACGAGATCAGTGTTGCGTGATAAAATAGACTGACTTTGTAAAATTCAGGTAATATATAAGATAAAGAGGTAATCATGAAAAAGTATATTGATTCATTTATGCATTATCGATTCCTGTTGTGGGAATTGGTAAAGAAAGGCATTAAATTAAAGTATAGGCGTTCCTATCTTGGAATTGTCTGGTCTCTTTTGGAACCGCTCCTTACCATGATTGTCCTGACAATTGTATTCGGAACAATTTTGGGGAATCATGAGAAGACATTTCCTATTTATATATTAAGCGGACGTCTTCTGTATTCCTTCTATTCATCTTCGACGAAGGCGGCACTCAGTTCCATAAGAAAGAATGCTGCGATGATTAAGAAGGTGTATGTTCCGAAGTATCTGTATACACTTTCCAGCATCCTCTATAATTATATTATCTTTTTAATTTCACTGGTTGTATTGGTTGCAGTTGGAGCAGTGCTTGGGATCCAGCCGTCCATTTATCTGCTTCAGGCTCCGCTTGCATTGCTTCTGGTGCTGTTGTTGGCAGTGGGAAGCGGATTGATTCTGGCCACATTGGGTGTGTTTTTTAGGGATATGGAATATTTGTGGTCGGTAGCATTGATGCTGATTATGTATATGTGCGCAATCTTCTACAAACCGGAAAGACTTTTGTCCAGTGGATTTTATTGGATTTTAAAATATAATCCGTTATATTGCATTATCAGTATTTTCCGTTCTTCCATTTTCGGAGAACTGATGAATATGGGATATTTCCTGTATGCGTTGGGTTTTTCGGTGGTGACGATTATCATAGGTTTGGTTTGCTTTATTAAGAAACAGGATGAATTCATCCTTCAGATTTAAGAGTAGGAGTACGCAATGAGTAAAAAAGCAATTGTGTTAAATCATGTCGGCATGAAATTCAACCTGAGCAAGGAGAAAGTTGACAGCCTTAAGGAGTACTTTATTAAAGCATTTCGACATGAGTTAAAGTATAATGAATTCTGGGCGTTGAAGGACATTAATCTGTCTATTAACGAGGGCGACCGTGTGGGAATTCTGGGATTGAACGGTGCCGGAAAAAGTACGCTTTTAAAGGTGATTGCCGGGGTGTTTAAGCCGACGGAGGGAACTGTGGAAAAGCACGGTAAGATTGCACCGCTTCTGGAGCTGGGCGCAGGTTTTGATAAACAGTATACAGGACGGGAGAATATTTATCTCTACGGAGCTGTGCTTGGATACAGTAAAAAGTTTATTGATGAAAAGTACGATGAAATTGTAGAATTTTCGGAGCTGGGAGAATTTATCGATGTGCCGGTTAAGAATTATTCATCCGGAATGCGATCCAGGCTTGGATTTTCCATTGCGACGGTTGTGTCACCGAAGATCCTGATATTGGACGAGGTATTGTCGGTGGGAGATGCCAAGTTCCGCAGGAAAAGCGAGCAGAAAGTGATGAGCATGTTCGATGACGTAGTAACGGTTTTATTTGTTTCCCATTCACTGGCACAGGTAAAGCGTTTGTGCAATAAGGCAATGATTCTGGATCACGGAAGACTGGTTACTTATGGCGATATTGAGACGGTAGTTCCTGTCTATCAGGAGATGATCGGGGAGAAAAAATCTGAAAAGGCACGGAAAAAGAAAGCAAGGAGCAAAACGATACAATGAAATTATCGGTTATAGTTCGATTGGCAAAGAACAAAGAGGAGAATAAGAAAACACTGTCCAATTTACTTCAGGAGAGTGAAAAGGCAAAGCTGGCACTGCAGTTGATTCTGTATTTGCAGGGGGAAAATGCCAAAGATTATCAGGATGAATTAAAAAATGTGGAATATACCGTGCCGGAATCCGGCAATTTGGATAAAGCTGCATGTTGTAATGATGCAATATCCTATGTGACAGGAGATTGCGTCACCCTGGTGGATGGTGGCGATGTGTTTTCGGAAAATTCATTCGAAACACTGGCAAAAGTTTTTGAAAAATATAAATCCGATACGGTATTTATGTTCCGGAAGGTTATGCCGGATGGGAAAAACGGGGCATTTTCACAGGACAATTTAAACGGTAAGGTAGAGGTTGTGAATTTAAACTGTGATTACAGCCATTATCCGTTTTATTTTGGCGGGACCTTTGTGCGTGCAGATTATCTGAGAGAGCATGCCTTTCGCCCGGAGTACGGACTTGAGGCAGAGCGGGCTTATTTTCTGGAAATGTGTGCGGATAAGAAGCGCGTTGTCTTTTGCGCGCAGTGCACCTATACAAGCAGCACGGTAAGAGAGGGAGACTATACTTTCTTTGAGGATATCTATGAGGAAGCCTGGTATGAGGAGTCCTTTACGAAATATTGGATTCCGGCACTGGGCAACTGGAAAGAGAAGTATGGTGAGGTGCCGAAATTTATTCAGTATCATGTGATGTTTTCCATATACAATCGTTTTCAGAGCAATTGGAACAACCGCAATAAGCATGTGATTCCGGAGGGAAAGGAAGAGCATGTATTGGAGCTGATGGGACAGGTGCTTCAGTATGTAGATGATGATATTATGCTGAACTGTCACCGGGTGCGTGAGAGTAATGCTCCGGATTCCGTGAAATGGATATACGGAATATTAAAAAAAGGTAAGGATTTCAAATTTGAAAAGTTCTATCTTTCCGGCAATTTCTATTATGGATCGGGTTCTGTGATACTTGGCAAAATACAGAATCTTAAGACGAACATTTTGTTTATGAATTATGAAAACAAAACCTTGCATATTGACGGAAAGATTCACCCGATTCTTTTTTCCATGGCCGATGAAGTGTATTTTTCTTTTGGCGGGAAAAAATATCTTTTGGAGTACAATGACAGATATGCGTTAACGAAAGTGTTTGGTGTCAGTATTTATAAGGGAGCGTCTTTCACTGTCAGGCTTCCTATGGACGGCGTCAAAAAGTCATCCCTGTTCTGCTATGCAAAAATCGGAGGAGAGCTCATTAAGATTGGTTTATCCTATGATTCACACTTTAGCAGAATGAGCGGTGCTTTTTCCAACAGTTACTGGTGCTTTGGAACAAATCCGATGTATATGGCATTGAAGGCAGAGGACGGAATGACATTTGCACTTACGAATAAAAAGCAGAAACGGAAGCAGGAACGGAAGCTGTCCGTGGAGATGTTTAAGACCTTCAGTAAGCATGTGTGGATATTCCTGGCAATCCGTAAAGTATATTTTTTGATGCGTCCAATCATGAAACGGAAGCCAATCTGGATGTATCTGGATAAGATTTACAAGGGTGGAGATTCCTCGGAGTATCTGTATCGGTATTCATGTGCACAAAAAGACGGAATTCAGCATTATTATCTGGTAGATAAGCATGCAACGGATTACAGGCGGTTGAAAAAAGATGGCTATAAGCCATTGGTTCGAGGCAGTATTAAGCACAGACTGGTATTTTTGATGGCAGATATGATGGTCATTTCCAATTCGACGGTTTTTGCATTTAATAATTATGGACTGCCAAATTCCAGTTTTGTCCGGGATCTGGTAGATTTCCATGTCTGCTGTGTACAGCATGGTATGTCGGTACAAAAGATTGCTGTGGCGCAGAACCGTTTGCGCGATAATACAAGATTGTATTTCTGTGCATCAAAGTATGAGATTGAAAATCTTTCAAGACCGATTTATGATTATGTTGGGTATGACGCATTAAAACTGACCGGAGTACCGCGCTATGACGGACTTGTTGATGATGATAAAAAGCAGATTATGATCAGTCCGACCTGGAGAATGCAGGCAGCAGTTCCGGTTCGAACAAATGAGGGAGAACAGAGAGATTATAATCCGCTGTTTAAGGAGAGCACGTATTATCAGGTGTTCAACTCTCTTATCAATGATCCGCGGCTCATAGAGGCAGCAAAGAAATACGGTTATCGAATTAAATATGTTCTGCATCCAATTGTCAGCGCACAGGTGGATGATTTTGATAAGAATGATTATGTGGACATTATTCCGGCAGTCGGAGATATGAGTTATGAGCGGATGTTTTGCGAGTCAAGCCTTATGGTGACGGATTTTTCCGGTATCCAGTTTGATTTTGCCTACATGCGTAAGCCGTTGGTTTATCTTCATCACAAAGATATCCCGCAGCATTATGAGGAGGGAACATTCTTCTATGATACCATGGCGTTTGGTGAGATTGCACACGATAACGACGAGCTCATTGATTTATTGATCGAATATATGGCAAGCGGATGCAAGATGAAAGAAGAGTATGTGCGTCGTGCCGATGATTTCTTCTATTATAATGACCGCAACAATTGTGAGAGAATTTATAATACTATGATTGAGTATCAGAAGGAACATATTTTGAAGGAGGAATAAAAGATGAACATAGGTGTTATTTTTGCAGGCGGTGTCGGAAAACGTATGAATAGCCGGGTAAAGCCAAAACAGTTCATTGATGTGTATGGAAAGCCGATTATTATACACACCCTTGAACTGTTTGAGAACCATCCGCAGATCGATGCAATTGCAGTTGCATGTCTGGAGGATTGGATTCCGTATCTTGAGGAACTTTTGGACAAGTTTAATATTAAAAAAGTGAAAAAGATCGTACCGGGTGGAGCTTCCGGTCAGGAATCCATCTTTAACGGGTTGAAAGCTGCGGAAGATATTGCGCAGGGAGAAAAGTCCATTGTACTGATACATGATGGAGTACGTCCTTTGATTAATGAGCAGACCATTACGGATAACATTAAATCGGTAGAGGAGCACGGCTCTGCAATTACCTGTGTTAAGGTGAAAGAGACGGTACTGGTGGTTGCGGAAGATAATTCCATAGATGATATCCCAAGCCGTGAAGATACCAGACTTGCAAGAGCACCGCAAAGCTTTTATCTGGATGAGATTATTGCGGCACATCGCAAGGCAATCGAAGAGAACAAATATGATTTTATTGATTCCTGTTCAATGATGCAGTATTACGGAAGAAAACTGTATCTGATAGAGGGACCGCAGGAAAATATCAAGATTACGACACCGGATGACTTCTATACAATGCGTGCCTTGCTGGATGCAAAGGAAGAAGCACAGATTTACGGTTTGGAAGATTAGAATTTGGGTGAAGAGATGGAAGAAGTATTAGTTGAAGATTTTAAGAGAATTGCACAGGGCAACCTTCCGATGGAAGAATTTAAAAATCGCACTTTTGTGATAACAGGAGCAACAGGGCTGATTGGTTCGCTGCTGGTTCGGTTCCTGCTTTTTGCAAACCGGGAATATGATCTGCATGTGCAGGTTAAGGCGGTTGTTCGAAACGTGGACAAAGCAAGACAGATTCTTGGAGAAGAAAAACCGGGAGAATTGTCTTATCTGGTTTCGGATCTGGCAAAGACCGGAGTTCATTGTGACGGGGATTGCGATTATATCATACATGCGGCAGCGGTTACGGCTTCAAAGCTTATGGTATCCGATCCGATTGGTACGATTCGTACTGCAATTGACGGAACTGAAAAAATGTTGCAACTGGCTGTGGAAAAGAAGGTAAAGTCGTTTATTTATATTTCTTCCATGGAAATTTACGGACAGCCAAAGGTGGAAGGAAAGACAGCGGAAAAGGATCTGGGCTATGTGGACATCGGAGCAGTCCGGAGCTGCTACCCGGAGGGAAAGCGTATGTGCGAATGTCTGTGTACCGCTTATGCGGCTCAGTATGGAGTCAATGTCAAGAGTGCAAGACTGGCACAGACCTTTGGTGCAGGAATTCTGCCGTCGGAAAATCGCGTGTTTGCACAATTCGCGCGCAGTGCAGTGAACAAAGAAGATATTGTATTGCACACAACGGGTGAATCTGAGGGAAATTATGTCTATACAGCAGATGCAATCGCTGCAATACTTACGCTGCTGGTCAAAGGTGAGGCAGGAGAAGCCTATAATATTGCGAATGAGGAGAGCCATACGAATATACGAAGCATGGCAGAAATGGTTGCAGGGAAAATTGCCAATCATCAGATTCAGGTTGTGATTGATATTCCGGAGAACAGTGCATCCCTTGGTTATGCGCCGCCGGTAAAAATGTGGCTGGATGCGTCGAAGATGTGTGCACTTGGCTGGAAGCCTGCTGTCAATCTGGAAGAGTCTTACAGGCGAATGATTCGCTGGATGCGGGAACAACAGTAAGAGAATGGTTGCGGAAGCAGAAAGGAGACGATATATGGAGATAAAAGCAAATGAAAAGTTCACAATCCTTTTATTGACGAACAGGGATTCAGACAATGTTGGCGATCAGGTGATTGAGGCCAGTGATATCGCTCTTATACATGCGGTTATGAAAAATCTTAATGTCAATAAGAGTCAGTATAAAATTAATAGTCGTTCGGCATCAATTGTGACGAAAAAGTATATGGCAACCAGAGATCAAAAGCTTTTAAAGGGAGCAGAGAAAGCGATTCAGGAGGCAGATTTGGTTCTTTTTGGCGGAGCACCGGTTTTTAACTATCATTATCAGAATTTTTATGAGCGAACCGCAATTACTCTTGAGCTTGCAAAAAAATATGATAAACCTGTTATTTTTTCTGCTATCGGAGTGGAATCCTATGATGAGAAAAGTAAGAAATGCCAGAGATTAAAAGCAACACTGAATTTCGATTGTGTGAAGCAGATTACCACAAGAGATGGTCTTGAGGCTCTGGAAAAGTATATTGAGAAGGATGATATTACAATCGGGAGGGTTTCAGACCCGGCGGTTTTTTGTGCACCGGTTTTTTCAAACTATGCTACAAAGAAGAACGAGAAAAAAAGATTTTTTTCAAGGGTTTCGCTAGAAGAAAATGAAAATAAGAAAAAGAAGATTGGAATTTTTGTGCTTCGCGCAAATGGGTTTAAGGATAACCATGTGGATTTTTCAAGGGAAGAGGCTGCAGAGTTGTGGTTGGATGTTATCCGGGAACTCAAGAAGCGGGAATATGACTATGAATTGCTCTCCAGCGGGCATTTTGGGGATGAGTCATTTTTGGATTATCTGATTCGAAACTATAATGTTTCACAAAGTAAATGTGTATTCAATATGAATCTGCCGGAGATTCTGCTGAAGCAGATGTCAGATTATGACGGCGTGATTACCTGCCGTCTGCATCCGAGTATTATTTCGTTTTCCATGAATATCCCGGCAGTCAGTCTGGTGTGGAATTCCAAGGTGACCGGTTTCTATAACGGCATCGGATATCCAAACCGTGCAATTGAGCGTCCGGACTTTAATGCAGAAGAAATCGTTAACCGGTTGGAGCAGGCAATGGACGAAGGCATCAGTAAGGATGAGACCTATCTGATGAGTGTATATAACTCGCTTTTTTGTGGGATTCGAAATATTGTATGTCCGCAGGAGAAGAATTTGCAGCCGTACAGTTATGAAAAACTTATAAAGTCGCTTCCGGCATTTGCAGGCACTTCAAAAGAGGAGCAGAATGAAAAGCTAAAGCGCAAATTTCGAAGAACCTATGAGCTTTGCAATAAACGCTTTGAAGATATACAGAGGCTGAAAGAGGAAATTAATGAGTTAAAACAAGGAGCTAATATAGAAGAAACGAAATGATGAATTATAAGAAAAGGGATGGAATATGCGAAAAAAAATTATAACCTTTATAGTATTAATCGCAATCTTACTTTCGGCGGTTCCAACAAATGTTGCACAGGCAGAAGAACGCAAAGAGTTAAATATTTATGCGATGTATCTGAATACGGAGGATAAAGGTGATGCGACGCTGTTGGAGTCAAAGGGGCATTATCTTTTGGTGGACATCGGAGCGGCATCACATGCGCTGGAGATAGTCGGGCAGTTGAAGAAGCTGGGGGCAACACGTATAGATGTTTTGTTTAGTCATCTGCACAGTGATCACATCGGCTCGGCATCTGATGACAATGTGGTTGAAGGATTAAGGCTGATTCAGTCTCAAGGAATCACGATTGACACGTTGTATTTACCGGCTGCAAGCCTTACTCCGTTGTCACGGAGATATCCGGGGCGTTATCAGCAGATACAGAATTTTATGACAGGGCAGGGAAGCGGTCAGATTGTTTATCTGAATTCTGGAGCTCAGATTCAGTTCGGAGATGTCAGTGGTCAGGTGATTGGACCGTGGAGTGATTGGAATTTTACACCGGGGCAGTTTACACAGTATTCTCAGGAAGAGGATCGCTATATTGCATATGAAAATAACAGTTCCCTTGCAATGATTTTTACCTGTGGCAATACCCGCTACTTTACGGCGGGCGATTGTTACGGTGCTGAAGCTGCGGCTCTTGTGGAAAAATATGGAAGCAGCCTTCGCTGTGACATCATGAAGCTCTGCCATCATGGAGTGGGAACTGGGAATTCGGCAGATCTTATCGGCGCAATTCAACCAACGTATTCGATTATTCCGAACACAGGCGTACCGGAAAAGAGTGAGACAACAGGACGCTGGCGTACTTATTCAGCCATCAAGCAGGCATCGAAATACGGAATGTGTTATCTGATTGGAAATGAAAAGAAAACTCTGATTTATCATATTGTCAATGACAAAATTACGTTGTTTCAGGGGAATTCTATAACGGTTGATACGAAAATGACCGGTTGGCAGTATCTCTACGGTGCAGATGGAAAAAACAGAGATCATGATATGTATTATCTGAATTCCGATTGTCAGCCTGTAACGGGAGTTAGGAAGATTGGAAGTCATTACTACCGGTTCAGACCGGGAGGTCAGATGGATTACGGAAGTTATTCTTCGGAAGGAAAATATCTTGGCTGGAAATCCTACACGAAAGGAATGCGGTATTATTCGCTGTCGAAGAATAAGAAATACGCTTATATGGAGCGTGGATTCGACACGGTAGAGGGAAAATATTTGTACTTTGACAACAACGGATATAAGATTGTGAACGGAACAGAGGATTCCGTTACCATTGAAAAAATCGGATCCAGCTATTATGCGATGGATTATGAAGGCGAGATTACGGTTAAAGACTGGGAAGAGATTGATGATATTCTGTACTATTTTGACGCATCCGGAAAAATGATTCGCAATCAGAAGTATAAGCTGGATGGAGAATATTATCTGTTTGATGAAGATGGTGCTCTACTACAGGGAGATTCCGGAATCGAATTCTTTGACTGGGAAACTGACACTTATGCAGTTCGGAAAGACGGCACTCTTGTAGCAGGAAAACGTGCAACGATAGATGGGTATAAATATTGTTTTGACAGTAAAGGAGTTATGCAGAAAAACCGCATGGTCAAGATAGGCAAGCATAAGTATTATTTTGACAAGGAAGGACATTTGGTTTGCAATAAAAAATTTAAATTCAATGGGAAGAAGTATCAAAGCAACAGCAAGGGAATTGTAACTGCTGTAAAGGGAAAGAGCAATGAAAAGTAAGAAAAAGTGGAAACTAGCCGCAGGGGCTCTGCTTATTATTCAACTGACACTCAGTATTGTTTTGATGGGAGTGGTTGTCTGGTTAGACATACTCCCGAATATCTATCTGGCGTTGGTGGGACTGATTCTCCTTTTCCTGCTGACGGTCTGTTATTCTCTGTTCTATTCAGGAGTCCGGAAGAATAAAAAGAACAGGAAGCGGAAGCTGTATATTAAGAGAGCCATCGGTTGTGTGATTTCGGTGGTGGCCATGCTGATTTGTACGGTGGGCTCAGCCATGCTTCTTATGGCTGGAGATACATTGAACGATATTGCAGACAACGTTGTGGTGACGGATACGGTATCCGTCTATGTTCTAAAGGATGATCCGGCAGAGACGGTAGCAGATGCAAAGGATTATGTTTTTGCCATTACGAATCAGCATGACAGAGAGCGGACGGATAAAGCCGTTTCTGAGATTAATGAAGAGATTCAGGGCGAGATACGGACACTCGAATATGATGATATTCTAAGTATGGTGGATGGCCTGTACAACGGCAGTGTGAAGGCGATGCTTTTAAATGCCGCATATGTGGATGTCATCGAAGCCCAAGAGGGCTATGAAGATTTCTCGGAAAAGACAAAGGTTTTGTTTGATCATGAAGAGGAAAAGGTGGTCAGCCGGGAAAGTACGACGAAGGACATCACAAAAGATACCTTTGTGGTATATCTCAGCGGTTCGGATACAAGAAATCTGTCTCTGGCTACCAGCCGGAGTGATGTCAATATTCTTGTGGTTGTCAATCCGACCACGAAGCAGGTTCTTCTCATCAATACACCCCGTGACTATTATGTAGACACGGCGGCGAGTGCAGGAGCGAAAGATAAGCTTACGCATTGCGGAGTATATGGGATTGACTGTTCCATGGCAACTCTTGGCAATCTTTATGAGGAAGATGTGGATTATTATGCGCAGATTAACTTCAGCGGATTTAAGACACTGGTGGATGCTGTGGGAGGCATTACGATTGAGTCGGAGAAAGCGTTCCGCTGCAGTGAGGGTGGCTACTATATCTCACAGGGAACCAATCAGTTAAATGGCGAAGTTGCGCTTTCCTATGTGCGGGAACGGAAATCCTTTGCGGATGGAGATAATGCGCGCGGACGTCATCAGATGCAGGCGATAGAGGCAATTATTAAGCAGATTTCTTCGGGAACTACGGTTCTTACGAACTATTCCCAGATTCTGGACAGCATGAGTGGAATGTTTGCAACGGATATGAGTTCGGGAGAGATTTCTTCTCTGGTAAAAATGCAGTTGTCGGATGGAGCATCCTGGAATGTGAAATCTTTTGCGGTATCCGGACAGGGAGGAAAATCGACAACTTATTCCATGCCGACAAAAAGAAGTTATGTCATGTATCCGGATGAGACGCAGATAGCATATGCCCGTCTTCTGGTCAATAAAGTGGTGGACGGCGTGACGCTGACAGATGAGGATGTGAAACTGCCGGAAGTACAATAAAGGAGGAGCAGAATGGCAAAAAAGAGATTTGGAAAAAGCATACAAAAGTGTGCGGCAGCTCTGGTGGCAGCTTGTCTGCTTTTTACGGGAGTGGAGACTTCCGCGGTATCTGTGAAAGCAGAAACTCTTACCTATTATACCGATACAGACGGAACAAAGGTTGCAAGTGATAAAAACGGATTTGTCTATTGTATCCCGACCAACGCAACGAAAAAGAGCGGAACGGGCATCTGTATGTATGCCGGTACAAAGGCGGATATTACATTTCCGGCAAAATGCAACGATTACCAGGTGACAAGCGTTGGAGTGCTTGATTATATCGGAAAAAACACAAGCCTTTCGATTTTTGATGTTACATTAAAGACGGTGAAGATTCCATCCGGGTATACGGAGATTGCAGCTTATGCATTTCAGAATCAAAAGGAGCTTTACCGCGTAGAGATTCCGGCATCGGTCAAGAAAATAGGAAAGAAGGCTTTTTCCGGATGTGATACAACGAAACTTACAATTGTGGCACCATACGGTTCCAAGGCAGAGCAGTACGCGAAGGCAAACGGGATTCATTATTCCAATAGCAAATCGCTTTCCATTGAGACAGGCGGAACCACCATGTATGCGGGAGAGAGCAAGACGATTGCCGTGATGAACAACAAGAATGCGGTGACATGGAAGAGCAGTAACAAATCCGTCGCAACAGTAAGTAAGAGCGGAAAGGTTACGGCAAAGAAGGCTGGTACGGCTAAAATTACGGCGACCATTGCAAAAAAGACCTACAGTTATACCTTTACCGTGCTGGCACGAACAGAGGCAAATGTGTTAAAGGTGGTTTGTGCGAATTATGTGAAGCCGCAGATGAGCGATTATGAAAAGGTGGTAGCGGCAAACAAGTGGATGAGCGCAAATGTGGATCCGAGCGGAACCTCCGCATCTGCGAAGACTGCGCTGGAGACCGGAAAATGCAATTACAGCGGTTATGCCAATGCTTATAAAAAGATTCTGGATTCTTTCGGATTATCCGGATATGGTTTTACGGTGAAAGTGATAAACGGAACCAGGCACACGGAAAATTCGGTTAAAATTGCAGGAAAGACTTACACGGCATCTACCATTACTTCCGCATCGGGGGTGGATAAAACCTATACAACCACAGCCTGCGGTAAGCTTAATAAGAGTACGATGACGCTTTCCGTTGGGAAAACAGGCACCTTTAAGCTGACCGACAATAAATCAAAGGCAACCTGGAAGAGCAGCAATACAGCGGTTGCGACGGTAAGCAGTAAGGGAAAAGTTACTGCAAAGTCAGCGGGAACAGCGGTCATTACCTTGACAACAGGTAAAACCTCTTTTAGCTGTACGGTTCGCATAAATTAGTAGAAAATAAGAAGGATTCAGTCAAATAACAGAGGGCTGAATCCTTTTTTGTGGATTAAATTTGTGAAATGTAAAAAATATTTCGGAAAAAAGCTAAAGAAAAGCAAAAATTGTCCGATAAATATAATGTAAAGGAACAAAGTAAACGCCAATCAGGGAAGGGAGGCGCGTTACCGCAAACTTTGAAGGAAGATATCAGACGGTAGCTCCAATCACGAGGATTAGTGCAATCGCTTATGAGAACCCGAGAAGCAAGGATGCGTATCAGGGGAAGAGGAAAGAGAAAGCCTTTAGCGGAATCTTGAAGCAGCGGATGAATAATCTTGTGATGGACGAAAATCAGACATTTCAGTTGTATTGCTAGAGGAGGTTATATGGCAGAATTGTGTGAACGAAGGCGCTGTGTCGATACAGAATTGTACGATGCGGCGCTTTTGTTGTGCGCGGAATTTCTTAAGAAATTCTAATATTTGCAGAAAAACTTTCCAAACGAAAAAGATTGTGCTAAAATGACATACAGTGTGATGCAAAATCAGTGTCAACTTTAGGAGAAGGCAAAATAAAAATCGGTAAGGGCTATGATGAAAATATACATTTGTCCACAGTGCGGATGGATACGTATGGTTTCCAGACGCAAGGAAGTGGAGTGCCACCAGTGTGGGAATAAGGAAATGCGGCTTACAAATCTGGATTTGGAAAAGTATACGGCGATGACGGAGAAGGAGCGCAGCGATTACGCACAGGCATGGCAATACATACACAATAAACAGAAGGAATGAGATATGGCTGATAATAGAAGAAGAAAGAAAAGAAAAAAGAAAAAGAGCAAAAAGGTAGTAATATTTATTTTTGAAGTGCTGCTTCTGGCAATTCTTTTGATAGCGGCATATTTTATCCAGATGGTGAATCGGATTGATTACCAGAGCATGGATGAGTCTGAGGCGGGAATCAACGACGATTTGGATGCGAATACATTGGAATCGCTGGAAGGATATACCAATATTGCGCTTTTTGGATTGGATAACCGCAGTAAGAACAATTATGACCGGGGCAATTCCGATGTTGTTATGATTGCAAGTATCAATAATAAGACAAAGGAAATCAAGCTTGTCTCCGTATACAGGGATACCTATCTGAGCGTTGGAAACGGAAAATACTTTAAGTGTAACAATGCCTATGCAACAGGCGGAGCAAAGCAGGCGGTTCAGATGCTGAATTCGAATCTGGATCTGGATATCAAGGAATATGTCTGTGTGGACTGGGCAGCCATGGTGGAGGTTATAGATGACCTTGGCGGTCTGGATATTGAGATTACGCAGGGTGAGATGTCCCAGATTAACAAGTATAAGAAAGACGTGGATCTGGTGACAGGCAAGACAACACCGGATGTGACCCAGTACGGTATGGTGCATCTGGACGGAACCCAGGCAACCACTTATGCCAGAATCCGTAAGCTTGCCGGAGACGATTTCAAGCGTGCTTCCCGTCAGCGAATTGTACTGGAGGCAATGCTGGAGAAGGCAAAGAAAGCGGATATCGGTACACTGACAAGTATCTGTAACAGTGTTGTGGATGATATCTCGACCAGTATGTCATTGAGTCAGATGTTGTCCCTTGCCAAGAGTGTAACAAAGTATAAGGTCGCAAGTACCACAGGATTCCCATTGGAACTGACAACAAAGCATATGCCATCCATGGGAGATACCGTTATCCCGGCAGATCTTGCAACCAATGTAAAAGAGATACATGAGTATCTGTTTGATGATACAAACTATGTGCCGTCACAGACGGTGCAGACCATCAGCAGTACGATTGTTAACAATACCGGCATCACGACGGAAGCAGCCTTAATCAATACAAAGGATTACAATGAGACTGCAGGTGCTACCGGAACCGATAATATTAAGAAAAGTACAGAAGAGAATTAGTATCAGATAATGCCTCCGGCAAGATAGTTGCCGGAGGCAGTCTTGAAATAAGTGGAAGCGGAGGAGATGTATGAACACGGATGTGGAAAAGAGGATTGAGGAGACAAATCAGAGATATCTTTCGCGACTGATTGGAAAGGAAATTCCGCAGAAGCTTGAGAAGCAGTTGGAGGAAATGGACTGGTCTTACCTGAATCTGATTCATGAGAAGAAGCAGGAGAGAGGAAGTTTTGCGCCTCTTGCGGCCGTTGAACTTCCGGAGATTGAGGACAGAAAAGAGGAATATCGCAAGGTGGGGCTTGCGGCAATCCGCAAAGGAAAGGTTGGAGCAATTCTTCTTGCCGGAGGTCAGGGAACAAGACTTGGCTTTGATAAGGCAAAGGGAATGTTTAACATAGGCGTTCACAAAAATCTCTATATTTTTGAGCAACTGATTGCAAATCTTATGGAGGTGAAGCGTGAAGCTGGTGTCTGGATTCCTTTGTATATTATGACAAGTGAAAAAAATGATAAGCAGACACGGGCTTTTTTCCTGGAGCATGATTATTTCGGTTATTGCCCGGACTATATCCGTTTTTTTGTGCAGGAGATGGTTCCGGCAGTTGATTTTGAGGGAAATGTTCTCATGGAAGCAGAGGATTCCCTGGCAATGTCTCCAAACGGAAACGGCGGATGGTTTAAGTCCATGCTTCGCGCGGGACTGGATGCCGACCTTAAGGAAAAGGGGGTTGAGTGGCTGAATGTCTTTGCCGTGGATAATGTGTTGCAGCGCATTGCGGATCCGGTCTTTGTGGGAGCAACGATTTTGTCCGGTAATGTGAGCGGTTCCAAGGTGGTGCGTAAAGTATCGCCGCACGAAAAGGTGGGAGCAATGTGTCTGGAGAACGGGAAGCCGTCCATTGTGGAATATTATGAGCTGACACCGGAGATGGCAGAGGCGACGGATGAGAAAGGAACACTGTTATATGGATTCGGTGTTATCCTGAATTATCTGTTTCGGGTAGACTGCCTGCTGGAACTTTCCGGTTCACGGCTTCCGCTTCATATTGTAGAGAAAAAAGTACCTTATCTGGATGAAAACGGAGCGTTGCAAAAGCCGGAGGAGCCAAACGCTTATAAATTTGAGACGTTGATTCTGGATATGATTTATATGATGGACAACTGCCTTGCTTTTGAAGTGGAGAGAGAACGGGAATTTGCACCGATTAAGAATGCAGTCGGAACAGATTCCGTTGAGACGGCGAGAGAGCTTCTCGTCAAAAATGCGGTTGCAATTTAAGGGGATGGAAAATCAGAAAGAAAGAGAGAGGAAGCAGATATGTGTGGAATTGTTGGATACGTGGGAAAAGAACAGGCGGCACCTATTTTATTGGATGGATTGTCCAAGCTGGAATACCGGGGATATGATTCGGCAGGAATGGCGGTATTTGACGGAAAGAAAATTGTAATCAATAAGTCGACAGGAAGACTCAAGGTGTTGAGTGAACTGACACATGATGGGGCAAATATGCCGGGACACATCGGAATCGGACATACCAGATGGGCAACGCACGGAGAGCCGTCGGAGACCAATGCACATCCGCATTTCAACGAAAAGAAAACTATTGCCGTGGTTCATAACGGTATTATCGAGAATTATCTGAAGCTGAAAAAAGTGTTGATTGACAGAGGGTATAAATTCCGCTCTGAGACAGACACAGAGATTGTGGCACATCTGTTGGATTATTATTATAACAAGTATGACAAGGATCCGCTTACGGCTGTGGTAAAAGTGATTCATCGTGTGGAAGGTTCCTATGCCCTCGGTATCATTTTTGCGGATCATCCGGATGTGGTATATTCTGTCCGCAAGGACAGTCCGCTGATTGTGGGAAAGGCAGAAGGAGGCAATCTGATTGCTTCTGATGTTCCTGCGGTATTAAAATACACCAGAGATGTCTTCTTTATTGAGAATGAGGAAATCGCGCGGTTGACGGAAGATACCATTGAGTTCTTTAACGTGGACGGAGAATCGATTGCGAAAGAGCCAAAGCATATTGACTGGGACATCAATGCGGCAGAGAAAAACGGTTACGAGCATTTTATGCTGAAAGAAATCTATGAGCAGCCGAAGGCAGTCCGGGATACCATCAGTCCTCGTATCAAGGATGACAAAATTGTGATTGAGGAGCTTGGCATGACGGACGAAGAGATTCGTGCCGTTGAGAAGATTCACATTGTGGCATGTGGTTCGGCCTATCATACCGGCGTGACCAACAAATACATTTTTGAGGGACTGGCACGAATTCCGGTGGAAGTGGATCTGGCTTCGGAATTCCGTTACCGCAATCCGATTCTGGAGAAGAATTCCCTTGTGGTTATCATCAGTCAGTCCGGAGAGACGGCAGATTCCCTGGCAGCGCTTCGTCTGGCAAAGGAGAGAGGCGTCAAGACACTCGGAATTGTGAATGTGGTCGGAAGTTCCATTGCAAGAGAGGCCGACAAGGTTATGTATACATGGGCAGGGCCGGAGATTGCCGTTGCAACCACGAAAGCATACAGTTGCCAGCTTGTGGCGCAGTATCTTCTGGCGCTGAAGTTTGCACATGTGCGCGGGCAGATCAATGATGAAGAATTAAAAGGCTACCTTCGTGAGATTGAGATGCTTCCGAACCAGATTGAGATTCTGCTTGGAAACAAAGAGAGAATACAGAAGTTTGCAAACCGTTATGTGGCTGCAAAGGATAGCTTTTTCATTGGGCGTGGCATTGATTATGCCATTGCCATGGAAGGTTCTTTAAAGCTGAAAGAAATATCGTATATGCATTCGGAGGCATATGCGGCAGGAGAATTAAAGCACGGAACTATTTCCCTGATTGAGGATGGAACACTTGTGACGGCAATTGTGACGCAGGAAGATCTGTATAAGAAGATGATCAGCAATATTGTGGAAGTTAAGACAAGAGGCGCCTATGTGCTTGCTGTGACCAATGACGATAATCTGGAGATTGAAAAGACTGCGGACAGTGTTATCTATATTCCGAAGACGAATTCGTATTTTTCCAATTCTCTGGCGATTATTCCGCTGCAGTTGTTTGCATATTATGTATCTGTCGGAAAGGGACTGGATGTCGACAAGCCGAGAAATCTTGCAAAGTCGGTTACGGTAGAATAAAAATAACATTTTTTACAAGATTCTGTCACAATTTGAACACAATATGTGATTAGAATTCTCCTTAGATGAAAGGAAAGGAGTTCTTTAGTATGGATAACAATTATTCAAATAATTATAACGGACAGAGTCAGACACAGCAACAGCAGCAGGGCGGATATGCAGGAGGTTCACCAAATTCATATCAGAATTATAACCAGCAGTACTATAATCCGTATCAGCAGCCGACGGGAGGAAACGGAACAGCGGGAAGACCACCAAAGAAAAAAAGCGGATTTGGAGCAACACTCGGAAAATGTGCGGCGATTGCGCTGGTGTTTGGTCTGGTCGCAGGAAGTGTATTTACCGGAGTAAGCTATGTGGGAACAAAAGCGCTGGGTGTGACAGGCAGCAAACAGGCAAGCAGTTCCTCTGCATCGGTTACGCAGACATCTACCGGAGATGCCAAGGATTTGTCTGATGTGTCTGCCATGGCGAAGGAAGCAATGCCAAGCATTGTGGCAATCACCAATACGGGAACAGTATCCTACCAGACCTTCTGGGGTGTGCAGGAACAGGAAAGCGAAAGCTGCGGTTCCGGAATTATAGTAAAGCAGGATGACAAATATCTGTATATTGTTACCAACAACCATGTGGTATCTGACGCAGAGTCTCTGACCATTCAGTTTGTGGATAATGAGACCGTGGAATGTGAGGTACAGGGAACCGATGAGTCGGATGATCTGGCAGTTGTCAAGGTTCTGCTTAAGGATATTCCTTCCGATACCCTCAGTGCAATTAAGGTTGCAACCGTATCCGAGGATTCCGACAGCCTGGAAGTTGGTCAGGGTGTGATTGCCATCGGAAATGCACTTGGCTATGGACAGTCTGTTACCAACGGAATCATCAGTGCATTGGGACGTACCATTACCGTGCAGGATGAGCAGACCGGTCAGACAGTTGTAAACAACAATATGATTCAGACCAATGCAGCAATCAACCCGGGTAACAGCGGTGGAGCACTGTTGAATGCAAACGGGGAAGTAATCGGAATCAACTCTGCAAAGTATTCGGATACACAGGTGGAGGGGTTTGGTTATGCCATCCCAATGTCAGATGCAATGCCGATTGTGGAACAGTTGATTGAGAACGGAAAGATTGACCAGTCACAGGTTGCATATCTTGGCATACAGGGACAGGATATCTCTTCCAGTGTTGCGGAAGCTTACAATATGCCGACGGGTGTGTATGTTTATCAGGTGATGAAAGGCTCTGCGGCTGAGGAGGCAGGATTGCAGCAGGGAGATATTATTACGGAGTTTGACGGACAGAAGATAACTTCCATGAGTGAATTAAAGCAGTATATTGCTTCCCATAAGGCGGGCGATAAAGTGGAAATTACCTATGAGCGCATGTCAAACGGATATCAGGAGGATACCCTGAAAGTAGAATTGGGGGCACAGTCAGATGCTTCCTCCAGTTCTCAGAATCCATTTACGAATAAATAGACAAATTCTGCGAAATGCGATATAATAGATTGTCCAATAGGACAATCTATTTTTCGCAGGAGCTAATGATGAAGAAAGTGAAAAAACTGTTGGTGCAGTTTTGTAAGTTCGGGTTAGTCGGAACACTTTGTTTTGCCATTGATTATGGTTTGATGGTACTTTTGACGGAATTCACGGGAGTAGATTATTTTGTTTCCAGCGCGGTGTCTTTTACGACATCCGTTGTGGTCAATTATATACTGAGCATGCGTTTTGTCTTTGACGGAAAAGAAGACATGAGCAGGCTGCAGGAGATGATGATATTTTTGGCACTCAGTCTTGTCGGTCTCGCATTGAATCAGATGATTATGTGGATCGCCGTGGAATTTTTTGGAATGTTCTATATGGTTGCGAAGGTGTTTTCCACAATGCTGGTAACAACCTATAATTTTATATCTCGCAAAATGTTTCTTGAGGCATAGGTATAAGGAGGAAGTATGAAGAAAAAGAGAATCGTGATTGCGCTGGGGCATGAGGCGCTTGGAAGAACACTGCCGGAGCAGCAGAAGGCAGCGGCGCGCACTGCAAAGGCAGTAGCGGATTTTATCCGGGAGGATTATCAGGTGGTGATTACCCACAGTAACGGACCGCAGGTGGGAATGATTCACACGGCAATGAATGAATTCTGCCGTCTGTATCCGGAGTATACGGCAACCCCGACTTCAGTCTGTTCTGCCATGAGTCAGGGCTATATCGGTTATGATCTTCAGAATGCTATTCGCACGGAGCTTTTGAATCGTGGTATTTACAAGACGGTGTCAACGGTTTTGTCCCAGGTAGTGGTAGATCCGTATGATGAGGCTTTTTATCATCCGACGAAGGTAATCGGACGTGTTATGAGTGCGGAGGAAGCAGAGGAAGAAGAGAAGAAAGGCAACCATGTTGTGGAGGCAGAGGGAGGCTACCGCAGGATTGTCGCGGCACCAAAGCCGATGGATATTGTGGAGATTGATGCCATCAAGACGCTTGTGGATGCCGATCAGGTAGTGATTGCCTGCGGAGGCGGAGGAATTCCGGTTCTGACACAGAACAACAGACTTCAGGGTGCAAGTGCAGTCATTGAGAAGGACCTTGCAGCAGGAAAACTGGCAGAGCTTCTGGATGCAGATATGCTGGTTATCCTGACCAGTGTGGATAAGGTCTGCTTAAACTATGGCAAGGAAGATGAGCAGCCGCTTGACACACTTTCCGTTGCAGAAGCGAAGAAGTATCTGGAGGAAGGCCAGTTCGGTGAGGGAACAATGGCTCCGAAGATTGAGGCGGCAATTGCGTTTATCGGAGAGTCTGCAATCCGTTCCGTGCTGATTACCAAGCAGAATAAGGATGCGGCAGAGCTGACAGGCGGTATGGGAACTCTGATTAAGAAATAAGGAGAAGTGATGGGAGAAAAAGTGCTTCGCAAGCGTCAGGATATTCCGGATGCATATAAGTGGAGATTGGAAGATCTGTTTGCCACGGATGAACAGTGGCAGAGGGAAGTGGATAAGATTCATACCCTGTGTGGACAGTTGCAGGATTACAAAGGAAAGCTGGGAGAGAGTGCGTCTTCTCTCCTTGCTTTTTTTGAAATGAATGATGAGCTGACCTATTATCTGAACAGAATATATGTGTATGCGAATGAGAGCTATCATCAGGATACGGCGGATGCAAAATATCAGGGATATGCAGCGAAGGCGGATACCGTCATGGTGGAAGCGGTTTCTTCCGCCAGCTATGCCAAGCCGGAGATTCTTGGCATACCGGAGGAAAGGCTGCAGCAGTTTTTGGCAGAGGAACCGAAGCTGCAGAAGTATCGCCGTGCCATTGAGGTGATCCTGAGAGAGAAGGAGCATACATTGTCTGCACAGGAAGAAAATCTTCTGGCGGCAGCGCAGGAGATGGCGGTTGGACCGGGAAACATTTATTCCATGTTCAACAATGCAGACATTAAATTCCCGATGGTTACGGATGTGGAGGGAAACCGGATCCGCATCACCCATGGCAATTTTATCAAGTTTATGAACAGTAAGGACAGGAGTCTGCGCAAAGAGGTGTTCCGGGATGTGTACCACACTTACGCGGCATATGGCAACACGATTGCGGCTACGTTTCTTGCAAATCTGAAGCAGGAGAGTTTCTATGCCAAAGTCAGAAAATATCCAAGCGTCCGTGCAATGCATTTAAGCGACGGAAATATTCCGGAGTCCGTGTACGATAATCTGATTGCAGCAGTACACCGGCATCTTCCGGCACTGCATCGGTACATGTCTCTTCGCAAGAAGATTCTCGGAGTGGAGCATCTGCATATGTATGACCTCTATGTGCCGCTTGTGGGGGATATCGAGACAGAGTATTCCTATGAGGAAGCAAAAGAAACTGTTGCAAAAGCACTGGCACCTATGGGAGAGGAATATGTATCCGTTTTGCGTGAGGGCTATGAAAACGGATGGATTGATGTCTGCGAAACCGAGAACAAGAAGAGCGGTGCTTATTCATGGGCGGCGTATGGAACACATCCGTATGTGCTTTTGAATCAGCAGGATGATCTGGAGAGTATGTTCACCCTTGCACATGAGATGGGGCATGCCATCCATACTTATTATTCCAATAAGACACAGCCGGTTACCTATGCGGATTATCTGATTTTTGTGGCAGAGGTGGCATCCACCTGTAACGAGTCACTTTTAAATCATTATCTTCTGGAGACGGAGACGGACGAGAAGAAGAGAAAATATATTCTCAATCACTATCTGGAGGCATTTCGAACCACACTTTTCAGGCAGACCATGTTTGCGGAGTTTGAGATGATTGTGCATGAAAAGGTTGGACAGGGAGAAGCGCTGACGCAGGAGGAGCTGAATCATATTTACCATGACCTGAATGTTCTCTATTACGGAGAGGACGTTGTGGTGGATAAGGAAATCGATTATGAGTGGATGCGGATTCCGCATTTTTATACGGCTTTTTATGTGTACCAGTATGCAACCGGATATTCGGCAGCGGTTGCTTTTTCCAGGAAGATTCTGACAGAGGGCGAACCGGCCGTGGAAAGTTATATTCAGAATTTCCTGTGCGGAGGATGTTCAAAGGATCCTATTGAACTCCTTGCTTCGGCGGGTGTTGATATGAGTACGCCACAGCCGGTGGAGGATGCGCTGGAAGTATTTGAACAATATTTGGAACAGTTTGAGCAACAGATGCAATAAAGGAGGATACAATGGAGAGAATCAAAAGTTTCACGATTAATCACAATTTGCTGGAGCCGGGGTTTTATATATCCAGAGTGGACGGCGATGTGATCACCTATGATTTGCGGACGAGAAAACCGAATGCAGGGGATTATATGGACAATGCAGCCATGCATTCCTTGGAGCATATGTTTGCAACTTACAGCCGCAATTCTGCAATGGGTGAGGATGTGGTGTATTTCGGACCGATGGGCTGTCAGACAGGATTTTATTTTCTGGTGCGTGATGCGCACAGCCCGAAAGAGGTTTTTGAGATGACAAAAGAAATCTTAAAGCAGACCATTGCCCATGAGGGAGAGGTGTTTGGAGCTTCTGCAATTGAATGCGGACATTATGAGAATCTCTCCATAGATGCTGCAAAGGAAGAGGCACGGAGATATCTGGAGGTGCTGGAAGCGCAGACAAACATGGAGTTCACTTATCCGGAATAAAAGTGCCGGAACGTATGATAATCATGGAAAGAGAGGACAATGTATGAAAATCGGAATAATCGGAGCAATGCAGATGGAAGTGGATACCTTAAAGGAGTCCATGGAAAATATTCAGACAAGGGAATTCAGCGGAATCATTTATGTGAGCGGTAATATCGGGGATAAAGAAGTTGTTGCGGCCGTATGTGGAATCGGAAAGGTGTTTGCTGCAATCTGTACGGAAGCAATGATTCTGGAATATAAGGTAGATTGCATTGTCAATATAGGCGTTGCGGGAACCCTCTGCAAAGAGCTTGGGGTTATGGATGTCGCAGTTGCAGATCAGGTTGTCCAGCATGATATGAATACTTCGGCGCTGGGAGATCCAATCGGACTGTTGTCGGGACTGAACCAGATTTTCCTTCCGAGTGACGAGAAAATGCGTGCTCTTCTGTGCAGTTGCCTTCAGGAAAAAGGAATTACTTACAAAATGGGAACAATAGCAACCGGAGATCTCTTTTTGCATAAGCAGACGCAGAAGATACTTCTTCATGAGCGCTTTGGTGCCATTGCCGGAGAGATGGAGGGCGGTTCTGTGGGACATGTCTGCTATGTGAATCATGTTCCGTTTGCCATCCTTCGTTCCATTTCTGATGGGGAAGGCGGAGCCATGGATTATGAGACTTTTGCGGAAAAAGCTGCTTTGCAGTCCATTATGGTAGTGCTTGACTTTATCAGCCGTGCGGATGAATTGGAGTAAGACGAATCGGTTCTATTTATTTTGCCGGAGACATAGACTCTAACAAGAGTTTTGGTTTGACAGGTGAAATATGAAAAAAGGGATACAGAGTGCACAGAAAAAGGAGTCCGGCAGGAAGGTTCTTAATAACGTTCTTGCCGTGGCTCTTTTTGCGTGTCTGGCTTATGTCTCTTATCAGGCAACGGATGCGGTGGTGACGACCGCCACGGTAGGGGACAGGGAGCTTCCGATTTATTGTGTGGACACAAAAGAAAATAAGGTGGCACTCAGTTTTGATGCGGCCTGGGGCGCAGTTCGGTTGATGGAAGGTATCAAAAGACTGTAAATACGGGAGTTCCCTAGATTTTTAATTTGCAGGACTGATATCTGATTGGTGGACAACACCAGTATTTTGTAATAATACATCTAATTCATTAGAAAAATTATAAATGATTTTTACAGTATGATTTTCATATATGTATATCATAGAAATAATTTCAACAACAGTTTCTCGGTCGAGATGTTCTATTTTCTCGAACTGTAACAATCGTTCAAGCCATGGATTAGAAGTAACAGTCTGTTCGTTCTTTAATTGATTGATGGTATCAATTTTAGCTTGAAAAGTAGCTATTTCCTTTTCATACTGGGATTTGTACTTGATGTATTCATCCCTAGAAATAATATCATCTGAATAATCTTGATAAGAACGTTCTTTCTTTCGAGTTAGTCTGTCTATCTCATTTTGATAGTTTGATATATCACCTAAACTGTTAATATAGGTATCTCGATTCTTTTGTTGTTCTTCCTCAACAATTTCTTGAATATTTTTCACGGATTGAATGATTGTGTTTAAATCATTTAATACAATTTGCTCCAATTCCAGTTCTGATATATGATGCATACTGCAAAATTTGTTACCATATCGATTGTAACTACCACAATTGAAAAAGATTCCATTGCTACGTTTTATCTTAACCATTGCTCGGTCACAATCTCCACATCTCAAAAAGCCTGCAAATATATGAATATTATTTTGCAAATTTAATTGTCTTGTACCACGTGCTAATAAACTCTGAACTTTATCCCATGTATCTTTATCAATGATTGCTTCATGGGTATTTTCTACAATAATCCACTGTTCCTTTGGTAAACTGATAGCTTTCGTTTTACATACTTGTCGAAAACTCTTATTTTGAACCATATTACCGATATACATTTCATTTTGAAGTATTTTATGTATGGTTGCATATGTCCAGTAGGATGTTGTGTTCAGTCGGTTACTGTTATGATATTTCAATCCACATTGTTTCTTATATTCAGTTGGACAAGGAATACCTTCACTGTTTAATTGTTTCACAATCGTAAGCTGTCCCATTCCACTAAGATACATTTGAAAAATGCGACGTACAACGTTAGCCGCTTCTTCATCGATGATTAGTTGATTATGGTCTTCGGATGATTTTTTATATCCGTAACAAGGAAATGCTCCGATAAACTGACCATTTCCTTGTTTACTTCTGAACGTAGAGCGTACCTTAGAAGCAATATCTCTAGGATAAAAACCGTTGAACATATTTTTAAAGTCAATCATCATGTCTTCACTGGTATCTACATCGTAATATTTTTTATCAACACTATCATTGATAGAAATAAAACGTACTTTCTTACTTGGAAAGTATTCTTTGATATAAGATGTAGTTCTAGGCATATCACGCCCTAATCTTGATAAATCCTTGACAACGATACACTGGATTTTTTGGTTTTCGATATCCTCAATCATTCGCATGAAATTTGGACGTTCAAAATTTGTGCCAGTATAACCATCATCGATATAATAATCATACAGTGTTAGGTCGTTGCTGTTGGTTACAAATTGTGTGAGTTGCAACCGCTGATTAGCAATACTAAGACTTTCCGATTTATCGCCATCCTCTCGTGATAGTCTGATATAGCAGGCGGTTTGTAATTTTTCTTGTTCGAATACCATGTTATTTGTTCTCATATTTTTGTACCTCATGGTTTGAACACTCTTGTAATTTTGTTATGTCATGATATACAGTATCGAGGTGAATACGGATAATGTGTTTGAGAAGTTCATTCACACTGTATTCGTTTTTGTACTCACGAATCACTGTGTATTTATTTAAAGTATCTGACATATAAATCAATCCTTTTTACCTTTATATAATGGTATGCATTAAAATAAAACATATCACTAATTGTTGTAGAATAGATTGCCTTGTATGTGTTATAATACTCATGCAGGGCAATCCTGTGTTGTTAGAGGTTAGGCTTGTGCTTTGGTCGGTGCGGCTTAACCTTTTGTTGTTGGGTGGGAGAGTAGAACCCTCAATTTGACCACCTCCTTTCGTAATTGTTTTGATTGATTAAGTTGTTCTGTTGCTATTAAGTGTTACTAAAACGGAGTTTCAATATCACAAGCGGCTGTTGGTGCAGATTCATCACAAAACAGCCGAAGGTTACCTGCAATGCCTCTTAACATATAGGATAGTCCCCTAAGCTCTAAAAATTGTTCTTCACTTCCAGTATCTTCCTCTAATACCTTAGACACTGCATAAGCAATCAAATTTTCCTCTTGGCAGGTATGGTCACTGTTTGCCCTACCTAACGCATAATAAGCATATCCTGCATTCAGTAATACCATTTCCTTTGCAGATTTCGCATCATATTTCATTTTTTGAGTCATAATTATACCTCTTTCTTCTAATTTGGCTGTCAGATTTCTTTACAAGCAATGTCTAAATCTTGTAAAGATTCTTTACTCCTAACAGCTATTGATTCAGATACCACTGTTAAAATAATTTACAACTGGTATCATGGTTACTTTGATATGGCTTGTAAAGATTATTTACACTTATACTATATATAGCCATGTATAGTGATTTTAAAGCGTTTTCCAACGGTCAGAAAAAGCATAAATATTCGCTCTACGAAGATTCTTATTATTTTGAACAACATCAATAAAACCTTTATCAATGAGTTCTTGTTTAGCCTTTTGGAATGTTGGTTTACTCATATAAGAACGATATTTTGCATAGGGAAATTTGAAGCTTCTATTACCTGCACTTTCAATTCTCATATAGCAATAAATCTTAAAGGCACTAGGAGATAGACTTCTCATCTGCTCCGAAGCCATCAGCGTTGCTCCCATTCTGAAATAACGCTTTTCAACACCATTTGCATTTGTACTTTCCCATTGTTCAAATGGAGTAATTTTATGTTTTGCCATACCTCATCATTCCTTTTGTGTCAGTCGTTCAATGGCATTAAGAATTTCTTCTTCCTGCTTCTTGGATGTTGAACCTCTAAGCCACCGTGAGAGTGTAAATTCGTTGATATGAAGTTCTTCTGCAACTTCCCACTGAAACAATCGTTTCTTCTTTATCAGTGCTTTTATCTCTTTTCCATTCATATGAAATCCTCACTTTACTTTTCCTATGTGCGCACATATAATTTTTATCAGCAACATCATATTTTGTTGCCTTGCTACAGCCTGTGATTATAGAATACCAGAAATAAAATTTATATTCGGGATGTCACATCACTAGGTCAATTTATTTTTTACACATGATTTTGTTGCAGATAACGGGAAAGGAATGTTGACATGGGAAAACGAAAACATGAGAATACAGTTACAGTATTTGCAAAATTACGAGAAGAATATAATGAAACACATGATAAAATGATATCTCAAACGGCTATGGGGAAAATGGCTAATGTCACAAAATCAACAATTAGCAGGATAGAAAATGGGGAACAACAACCTACACCAGAGGTCATAAAAGCCTACAGTGATTTTTTCAAGGTAAGCACCGACTATTTTTTACTTAAAGAACAGATTAAG
>JAQXZD010000041.1 GCA_029227035.1 Lachnospiraceae bacterium | reverse complement strand
AGAACCGGAATGGAAAAGGCATCACAGAAGCGGATAAAATCAGCCGCCTTGTTACATCCTCTTGCCGTGAGGGACATTGCAAATGTCTCTGTCTTGTTGCCCTCTGCATCATAGACCTCACTGCAGTTTGCCACAGCTCCGACAGTCATTCCGTTTAATTTAATCAGACCGGTTACCATATTCTTTGCATAATCCGGTTTTGTCTCAAAAAATACCTGATTATCCGAAATCTGTGATAAAAGATATCTCGGATCACCCTTCATATTCTCCATGCTCTCGCATGCGCGGTTTAAGTCATCCTCACATTCCTGTGTATAGACATCTCCCTCATTGTTGCCCGGACGCATGCATACCAACTGACGAATCTGAGCCATAATTTCATCCTCGGAACCGACAAAATCCACACATCCGTTATTCTCACTCTGGAATGCTGCACTTGCCGTATCGCATTTCTCCGTGCGGTTGCCCTCAATCGCATCCGGAGTATTGACAAACATGCGTCCCTTGCTCTCTTCAATAAAAGCGAAATCGCAAAGCGCCGGAACAACGGAAAGTCCGCCGCCGCAATTACCGAATACACCGCAGATCTGCGGTACAAGTCCGGAAGCTGCAACCTCCTTCGCATAAATCAAACCAAAGCCATCCAATGCATCCACAGATTCCTGAAGCCGGATACCGCCGCAATCCAAAAAACCGATTACCGGAGCTCCCATCTTCATTGCCATGTCATACACGGATGCAATTTTCTTTGCGTGCATCTCTCCGATGGTTCCGTTTAATACGGACGCATCCTGACTGTAAATGAAAACAAGCTTTCCATTAATCAGGCCATGTCCAACGATAACACCATCTGAAGGAGCCTTTGCTGCAGTAAGATTAAAATCTGTGCTGCGCGCTGTTACGAGAGAACCGATTTCCATAAAACTGTTCTCATCGACCAACTTCGCAATACGCTGCATTGCCAAGTTTTCACTGTTACTACTCATCTTATGTCCTCCATCTATAAAAAATAAAAATTTCCGCTATTGTGATTGTATACTATTTCCATTCGTATTTCAACATAAATTGTTAAATTTTTCACTATTTCGTTTTAGAAATTCCAATGGTCAAAAACTCCCGGATAACCGCCCCAAAAAAGGCTTGAAAATCCCATTTGGGAATGTCTGCCCCTGTGCAGATGTCGTAAACATACATCTCTTCTCCGTTGATACAATAAGAAATTTTACCTATTTTTTGTCCCTTTTTTACAGGCGCTTTAACTGCTTTTGTATATTCTTTTTTTACCTCTGCCTCGTCCCAGTCGGCTTTCAAAAAAGTAATGTTTTTCTCTTTTATATTCACGCGAAGCGGAACTTCAGCAGCTGCTCCCCACTCCGCAAGCGTTCCTTTCTCATATCCGCCTCGCACAAAAATCGGTTCAACCGAAAAAGCATCCTCCGCACCCTTGTACAGATGATAATTTTCCATTCCATAGCCAAACAGTGTCCGGGCATCCTCCCAGCGGTAATTTTTATGATTCGGCCAGCCGCATGCCAAAAGCGCAATGGCATAACGACGTCCCTTGCTCTCAACTGCCGCCACATAGCAATATCCTGCTTTTGCCGTATAACCGGTTTTTCCGGTTATGACAGAATCCATCATATCCAAAAGCGCATTTTTGTTAGAAACAGTATAAGAGGTTCCGGACAAGCTGCTGAAACTGTGATTTCTGGTCTGCGTCAGTGCGAGAAACTCTTCGCTCTTTTCAGAATCCCATGCACAGTAACTCATAATCCTGCACAAATCGGAAGCTGTGGTGCGGTGTTCGCCCTCCCGATCCTCCCTGTCCAATCCGTTAGGTGTCACAAAATGGCTGTCCTTACACCCCAGTTCTTCCGCTTTTTCATTCATGACTTTTGCAAATTCTTCCACCGAGCCCGAGATATGTTCCGCAATTGCGTAAGCACAGTCATTGTAGGATTCCAGCATCAGTCCGTACAGTAAATCCTGCATGTAAAACTGTTCTCCCTCTGCCGTACCCAGATGCACTTTTGGCTGCGCTGCCGCCTCCCTGCTCACGGTCACCACTTCATCCATCTTGCATTGTTCCAGCGCAATAATGCAGGTCAGAATCTTCGTGGTGCTGGCATTTGCCAGTTGCAGGTTTTCATTTTTTCCATACAGAACTCTTCCGCTGTCCCCGTCCACAAGTGCACAGGCTTTTGAATAAAGCTTACTCTCCGATAGCTGCGGCTGCTCTTTTGCCGATACCGGCTGTGGAAAGGTTATGAGCAAAATCATAATCAGGGCAAAAATCCCTATCCGTTTTTTCTTCATAAAAAAATAACCATATACATTCTTTACATATGTATATGATTATTCCTGTGCTCTCTATTCAGATAATTTCTTATACATCCAGCTTCACATGCATCTCTTCTTCCGCTTCCTGTTTGAATTCTTCCACCTGTACAGGACTCAGAACCGGAAGTTCATCAATGGAATGGACGCCAAAGCTTCTCAAAAACTCCTCCGTGGTGCCGAACAAAAGCGGCCGCCCCGGCGCATCCAGTCGTCCCAGCTCACAGACCAGGTTGTATTCCACCAGCTTATTTACCGCATGATCCGAAGATACTCCACGGATTTTCTCAATCTCAATCTTCGTAACCGGCTGCTTATATGCAATAATGGAAAGAGTCTCCAAAAGCACATCCGTAAGCACGCGGCGCTTTGGCTGCTTGGCAATGCGGATCAGATATTCGTACATCTCCGGCTTGGTACACATCTGGTAGGCTCCGTCCAGCTCCATGATGGCAACCCCGCGGTCGGAATTGTTCCACTCCTCCATCATCTCTTCAATGATGGTCTTTGTTTTCTTCTTATCCAGTTCTATGACACCGGCAATCTTTTCCAGTTCCACGGACTCTCCCATGGTAAAAAGGATTCCCTCAATAATTGCCTTATAATTCTTCTCTTCCATACACGATCTGCTCCGTATACCTAGGCTGCAATCCTTGAATCAATCTGTATATCATCAAAAATATGCTCCTGTGAAATAAAAATCTTACCCATCTTCATCAATTCCAGAATTGCAAGAAATGTTACGATAATCTCTACTTTTCCGGACTGCGCTTCCAGAAGATTGCGGAAACTGAAATGTTTGTGTTCCGCTGCATAACTCGTGAGATAATCCATCTTCTCCTCAAGAGTCACTTCTTCCTTCTCAATCTTGCCGAATTTGGAGCGGAGCGGATCAATCTTATCCTTCTGTTTCTTCATGATGTTTTTGAAGATATCATTCAGCTTTGCCAAAGTCACGTCGGATACCAGCTCTGCCACATTAACCGGCTCCTCGTAGGCAAGCACCTCATCCGGAATCGTCGGTTCTTTAAACAGAACCTTCTGGGCATCTATCTGTCTGTCCTTTAACTCATAAGCCATGCACTTGTACATCTTATATTCCAGAAGCTGCTGTACCAGTTCCGCACGCGGATCCTCTTCTTCCTCTTCGCTGTCCGGGTCGGAAGGCAGAAGCATCTTCGACTTGATATCAATCAAAGTTGCTGCCATCACCAGAAACTCACTCAGCACATCCAGATCCTGCCGCTTCATCTCCGCAATATACTCCATATATTGTGCCGTAATCTCTACAATCGGAATATCGTAGATATTTACTTTATTCTTATCAATCAGATGTAAAAGGAGATCCAAAGGTCCCTCAAACACCTGCAGTTTTACAGTCATGTCCATTGCTCTTTCCTTTCTGTCGCATTTACATTTTAACTTTATATTGTGGAAAAAGCAAGTGGAAATTACAACATTTAGTGTTTTGGTTTCTACAACAACGGTGCAAACAGTTTCAATGCCCCCATAAACATCCTCACAACAAGGCGTCTGTTCTGGCATTCATCCAGCGTCACCTCATGGGATATCTCATAGGTATCAAGCATATCCTGTTTCACCTGCATCACCGCTTTCGTGCGGTACATATAGGTTCCGCATTCAAAATGCAGATAGAGGCTGCGATAATCCAGATTGATTGTTCCCACCGTTGCGTAGACATCATCCACCACAAAACACTTCGAATGGATAAATCCCGGTGAATATTTATAAATCTTCACGCCCGCCTGAATCAAATTCTCAAAATTGGACTGTGTCAGAAGATAAACCATTTTCTTATCCGGTATCCCCGGGACAACAATGCGCACATCCACACCGCATTTTGCCGCGTTTGCCAAAGCCACCTTCATCTCCGAACCGATAATCAGATACGGAGTAAAAATGTAGACGTACTTTTTGGCATGCTGAATCAGATTCAGGTATACATTCTCTCCCACATCCTCATGGTCAAGAGGCGAATCACTGTAAGGCTGCACAAAACCGGCTCCAGCCACTTCAGGCTCGCTGCTCTTCTTCTCCGGAATGGATGCTCCCCGGTAAAGCGCATAATCACTCCTGCTTTTTGTGATAAAATCCCACATTTCCAGAAACATGGCGGTAAAGCTCCAGACACATCCCCCGGTCAGACGGATTCCCGCATCTTTCCAATGTCCGAATTTTTGCTTTTCATTGATATATTCATCCGCCAGATTAAAGCCGCCCGTATACGCAATTTTTCCGTCAACAACCATAATTTTCCGGTGATCCCGGTTATTCATGATAATGGACATCAGCGGACGAAACGGATTAAAGCAGACACATTGTATGCCTTTTTCCCTCAGAACATTATAATACTTTGGTGGAAGCGTCTGAATCGAACCCACATCATCATAGATAAACCGCACTTCGACGCCCTGTTTGACCTTTCTTTCCAGGATCTCCAGAACGGCATCAAACATTTTTCCCTGCTCAACGATAAAGTACTCCATAAAAATGAACTTTTCTGCCGTCTCCAGATCTGCCAGCATCTGCTTAAAAGCCTCTTCTCCGCTGCTGTAATACTGGCTGTCCTCCTCCCGGTATAAAGGGTATTTTGCATTGACCGTAATATATCTTGACTGCTGGTAAGCATAGAAATCCAGTTCTTCGATTTCCTTTTCCGTTTCTTCTTCCGCGCCCAGATATTCCTGAATTCCCCGATCTACTTCATCAAATTTCCGTCTGGTGCCCCGGGTGAGTCCCGAGCGTCCGAAAATGAAATATGCCGGCAGACCGAACATCGGAAGAAAAAGAATCAGAAAAATCCACGACATCTTATAGGAAGTCCGGATATCTTTATTGGCAACATACAGTGCCAGTGCAACCGCCGCAATCTGCAGGCACAGATTGGCCACGGAATTCGCTGTTGTGGCACCATAAATCAGATACACAAACCAGCCAAACTGCAGAATAATAATCACTGCTCCCAGCACGAGTTTACTAAAGAGTTTATTTAAAAAACGTTTCATCTGACTTTTCCTCCAAAGAGCATTTTATATCAAGTCCATCATTTTATCAACATCCAGGATTCCCCACGCTGCTTTGCTCCCTGCCCTCTCCTCCGCAGATTCATACAACAACAGTTTAAGCTGCTCCGGCCGAAGTGACGGCCTCTTTTGCAATGCAAGGGCGAGTGCTCCGCAGACCACGGGCGTGGCCATGGACGTACCGCTTTTTTTCACATAAAGACTGCCTCTGTTATCCGGCCCGACAATATTCGTACCGGGTGCCAGTATCTCCGGCTTAATGACACAGCACGCCGTCGGCCCCTGTCCGCTGTATTCCCGTGGCAGGTTCCATCCGGGATTTGCATCATCACTGGCTCCGACCGTAATGACCTTTCTGGATATTCCCGGAACTGTTATCGTTCCCTGTGCCGGTCCGTTATTTCCGGCGGCCGTCACCACGGTAACCCCCTCATCCCAGAGTTCTTCCAGTTTATCGATAATCAACTGCTGTTCACTGTCTTTTGCCCCCGGCAGAAAACCAACCGAAAAATTGATAAGCCGAATCCGGTACAATGCATGATTTTTCCGAATCCATTCCAAAGCCGTAAGCACCCGCCCGGTCTCTCCGCCACCGTCCTTCTCCAGAACCTTAAGCGCAATCAGCTTTGCCTGGGGCGCCATTCCTTTGAGTTTTCCGTTTCCGCAGAGTATTCCTGCCACATGGGTGCCGTGTCCATTGTCGTCATAGCAGGTTTCCTTTTCCCCGACAAAATCACGAAAACCAATGACATTCTGCGCAAGATCCCGATGCAGATATACGCCGGTATCCAACACCGCCACTCTGACATTTTTTCCGGTATACCCCTGTCTGTATACCTTTTGTGCGTGTACCATCTGTTTGACGCGATTCATTCTTCCGGTTTCCTATGCATATTTCTTTACATTATTATATGCAATGAAATTTCCCAATGAACCAAAAAAAGCCATGCTTGGCACATGGCTTTTTGGTTCGGTTCTATTTTGCGTCCTGCGGAACATCCTTGATGGAGAAGCTGGTTCTTCCCATCTTGTCCTTGCCGAGACAAACCACCTTAACCTTATCTCCCAGGGTAAGGACATCCTCAACATGCTCGATTCTCTCCTTTGCAATCTTGGAGATATGAACCATACCTTCTTTGCCCGGAGCAAACTCAACAAATGCTCCAAACTCTTTGATGCTGACAACCGTTCCCTCAAAAATCTGTCCCTCTTTGAAATCGGTTGTAATAATCTTAATCATATCAATTGCTTTGGCAATTGCTTCCTTGTCTGTTCCACAGACAGATACCGCACCGTCATCCGTAATGTCAATCTTCACACCGGTGCGATCAATAATCTCATTGATTGTCTTACCCTTCTGTCCTACAACATCACCAATCTTGTTCGGATCGATCACAATCTGCTCAATCTTCGGAGCCCACTGGCTTACCTCTCTGCGCGGCTCGGAGATTGCCTTGCTCATTACTTCATCCATGATGTAGAGTCTTGCTTCTCTGGTTCTTGCGATGGCTTCCTCCACGATTGGTCTGGTCAGACCGTGAATCTTAATATCCATCTGGATTGCAGTGATTCCATCATGTGTACCGGTCACCTTAAAATCCATATCTCCGAAGAAATCTTCCAGTCCCTGAATATCCGTAAGTACCAGATAATCATCATCTGTATCTCCGGTTACAAGTCCGCAGGAGATACCTGCCACCATCTTCTTGATCGGGACACCGGCAGCCATAAGTGCCATACAGGATGCACAGGTAGATCCCATGGAAGTGGAACCGTTTTACTCAAAAGTCTCGGAAACCGCACGAATGGTATACGGAAATTCTTCCACGGAAGGAAGAACCGGAACCAGTGCTCTCTCTGCCAAAGCTCCATGACCAATCTCTCGTCTTCCCGGTCCACGGCTCGGCTTTGTCTCTCCGACCGAATAAGACGGGAAATTATAATGATGCATATATCTCTTGGTAGTCACATTCTCATCAAGTCCGTCAATCTTCTGAATCTCAGAAAGCGGTGCAAGTGTTACCACATCACAAATCTGTGTCTGTCCACGGGTAAACATTGCGGAACCATGTACTCTCGGAATCAGATCTACCTCTGCCGCAAGCGGACGAATCTGGTCAATGGCACGACCGTCCGGACGCTTGTGATCCTTTAAAATCATCTTGCGGACTGTCTTCTTCTGATACTGATATACGGCCTCATCCAATACTGCAAGCCATTCTTCATTCTCTGCAAATGCCTCTGCAAACTGCTCGGTAATACGGCTGATATTCTCTTCTCTCTTCTGCTTCTCGTCGGTAAAGACAGCTTCTTCCATCTGCTCCGGTGTGACAATCTCACGCATGGCTGCAAACATTTCCTCTGGAATTGCACAGCTTGTATACTCATGCTTCGGTTTTCCGACTTCTTCACGAATCTGATTGATAAAGGCAATGATGGTCTGATTTACATCATGGCACTTGTAAATTGCTTCAATCATCTTTGCTTCCGGAATCTCATTGGCTCCCGCCTCAATCATAATAACCTTCTCTGCAGTGGAAGCAACGGTAAGCTTTAAATCTCCCTCATCCCAGTCTTTCTGAGACGGATTGACAATAAATTCTCCGTTTTTCATACCCATCTGTGTCATCGCACAAGGTCCGTCAAACGGGATATCGGATATGGTTGTCGCAAGTGCTGCTCCTATCATCGCAACCAGCTCCGGACGGCACTGCGGATCCACAGACATTACCATATTGTTCAAGGTCACGTCATTGCGGTAATCCTTCGGGAAAAGCGGACGCATCGGGCGGTCAATGACACGGGCGGTAAGAATGGAATTCTCAGATGCCTTACCCTCACGCTTATTAAATCCTCCCGGAATCTTGCCAACCGCATACATCTTCTCCTCGAACTCCACACTGAGCGGGAAGAAATCAATTCCCTCTCTTGGCTTCTCTGAAGCAGTTGCCGTTGACAATACCGTTGTATCACCATATTTTAATAATGCTGCGCCGTTTGCCTGTGCACACACTCTTCCGATATCTACGGTCAGTGTTCTGCCGGCAAGTTCCATTGAATAACTTTTGTACATACTTTCCTCTCCTTCTATAAAATCATCCTGATGGCATAACCCCGAAACTACTGAACAAAGCAGGTATCTCCTGCACTCTTCAGTGGTCCCGGTAAAAAGTTTGCCATACACTAAAAGAAGAGCGGAATATAAAACTCCGCTCTTGTCTGCAATTACTTTCTAAGACCTAAACGCTTAATCAGAGTACGATATCTCTCAATATCCACACTCTTTAAGTAAGCTAACAAACCACGTCTCTGACCAATCATCTTTAACATTCCTCTTCTGGAATGATGATCCTTCGGATTCTCCTTAAGGTGATCCGTAAGCTCCTGAATTCTTGCTGATAAGATAGCAATCTGAACTTCAGGTGAACCTGTGTCATTCGGGGTTCTTCCATACTCAGCGATAATTGCCTGTTTCTTTTCTTTTGCGATCATGTTATGATCCTCCTTTAATGATTGTTATACCCGATAATCAGCAGAAGGTCGGAGTGTCCATCCACCGAATATGGGCTGTTCCATACTGGTTAACTATAACATAGCTCCTGATGGTTGTAAACACTTTTTTCTAATTCAGATATCGTACAACACAAATCGGAGTCCGGTAATATGCGCTGGAAATCTTGATGCCGGTTCTCGGATTGCTGGCATGGACAATCTGTCCATTTCCGATATAAATTCCCACATGTCCGATGCTGCTTCCGTTTCCATAGAAAAACAGATCTCCCGGCTTTGCTTCCGATGCGCTGATTCTTGTACCGTATCCCGGCTGTGATGCTGCATGATGCGGAAGAGAAATTCCGTAATGTGCATATACCTGCATTGTAAATCCGGAACAGTCAATTCCGTTTGTCAGACTGGTTCCGCCCCATACATATGGGTTTCCCACAAACTGAAGCGCGTACTGCACAAGGGATACACGCGTATCCGATACTCCGCTTCCCTTTTCCAGTTCCTGAACGGACTCTGCGGTAGGAAGCTTCTGGGAAGTTTCTACATAATCTCCGGAAATATATCCTTTCTGGTCATCCACTTCCACCTTGTACCAGCCATCCTTCTCTTTCTCAACAACAAGGTCCTCTCCCTCGCCAACCAGTGTCAGTGTCGGCGAATCATCTGTTGCATCCTCTCGCACGCGAAGTGTTGTGGTATTGATGGTGACAACGGTAATGATCTCATCCTCGGCAATCTCTTCTGCCTTGTCACCTGTGACAAGATAATCATTCTTTACATATCCTTTTACTTTTCCTGACTGGATCTTATACCAGCCATCCTTCTCACCGAGAATCTCGCAGGCATCATGATTGGTCATCTTTCCAACCGCCTTACTGTCTGTTCCCGGCTTTTTGCGGATGTTCAGGTTTCCCTCTGCAACAATGGCAACACCAAGATTCTCATATCCGCAAATCTCTCCGGCCGTTTTTCCCTCCGGGGACTGCGCCACGGTATTCAGTCCGTTATCCGCCACAGCAACCTTTGTATCGTCATAAAGCAGGTCAGTAATACCCGCCGTAACATTCAGCGACTCTGCTTCACTCGCATTGAGCGCCTCCGATACCCCTGCTGTCAGCTTCTTATTCTCCTGTCCCTTATCTTCTGTATGTGTACCTGCATATGCGGCCGCACCGGATATTACCAATGCAAACGCCAGCACTGCACTGATTCTCTTCTTTGCAAGACTTGTCAGCATGACATAACCTCCCTGCTTATTATTATCCCTCACAACGTAACAGAGTATAACAGGAATTCTTGTTTTTGTCAACTTTTTGTAATAAATTTGTAATACTTTAACCGTTATGAAGCTTCCGCGCGGTCTCAATATCCTGCTCCATCTGTCCCTTAAGTTCCTCCACAGAAGAAAACTTCTTCTCCGGACGAATAAAACAGAAAAACTCAACCCTTAAAATTCTTCCGTACAAATCTCCTTCGTAATCCAGAATATGGGTTTCAACTCCAACCTTATTGGACAGATTCACCGTCGGCTTACAGCCTACGTTGGTCACGCCGCAGAAACAGTTTTCTCCGATATGTACCTTTGTGGCATAGACACCCTTGGGCGGCAACAGCTTTCCTGCCGGGAGCTCCATATTGATGGTCGGTATCCCCATCTGTCTGCCAAGCTGCCTTCCGTGAATAATTTCGCTTTCTGCGAAAAAAGGATAGCCCAGCAAAAGATTTGCCGTCTCTATATGCCCTTTTATAATCTCCTCACGGATATAGCTGCTGCTGATGTCTCTTCCTTTGTATTGCAGCTTGTCCATAACCTGAAGGGTATAGCCGTACTTTGGTGCAAGTTCTGCCAGAAGTTCATGATTTCCTCTTCTCTCATGTCCAAACCGGCAGTCCGTGCCCACCACCATGCTCTTCATATGCAGATTTCTGACAATCCATGCCACAAATGCTTCCGGCTCCATGCTCATGAACTCCGGAGTAAATGGGCACTGCAGAAGATAGTCCACACCCTTCGCCTCCAGAATACTCCGCTTCTCTTCATTGGTACAGAGCACACGGTAATTGTTGTTCTCCGTCAGTTTCTTGGGCGGAATATCAAAGGTGAACACAACTGTTTTCAAACCCTTTTTCTTTTGCTCAGACAATTGCTGCAGCAAAAGTTCATGTCCTCTGTGAACCCCGTCGAACTTTCCCAGGGAAAGAGCAGTCGGCTCTTCAATATGAAAGTCTTCTATCTCATTCAAACAAATCATTCTTTTTCTTCACCAAACATCTTATAAACCTTATAATTTCGTGCCGCCTCATCATACTGATAAATCGCATAAAACCGACCATCCGGACTGTACACAAGCACCCTTTCCTCTGCCGGAGCCTCCGCCTGTTCAAAATCCGTATCCATAAGACGGTTTCCGTTCTGCAGAAGACGAAAAGTCTCTTTCTTTACATATCTCTTTGGAAGTTCTCCAAACAGCACGTCCACCGGCATCATCAGTTCGGAAAGCCTGTTCTCATCGCGATACTGCTCAATCTCCGAAAGCGTATGTGCCTTCTCAATTTCAAACACACTTACCCTCGTCCGTACAAGCGATTCCATGGAACCGCCCACTCCCAGTTTCTTTCCGATGTCCGCACATAAGGTGCGGATATATGTTCCCTTGGAACAGTGCACCTGCATGGTGACAAAAGGCAGACAAATTTTCTTTATCTCAATGGAAAAAATCGTAACCGTTCTTGCCTTCCTCTCCACTTCAATTCCGGAACGGGCAAGGTCGCAAAGCTTTTTTCCGTTTACCTTAAGGGCTGAATACATGGGCGGAACCTGCTCATAAGTTCCAACAAAACCGGTAATTGAATCCCTTACCGCTTTCTCCGTCAGCCGCAGTGCCTCTTCTTCCATGTTCTTTAACACTTTTCCGGTGGCATCCTCCGTATCGGTTTCCACCCCAAGATGCAGAACCGTCTCATACACTTTGTCCTTATCGGTCAACAGTCCGCATACCTTTGTTGCATTTCCCACACATACCGGAAGTACACCCGTTGCCTCCGGATCCAGCGTACCGGTATGTCCAATCTTTTTTATATGCAGGATTCCCCGCAGCTTCGCCACCACATCAAAGGAAGTAAAGCCGCGCTCCTTATATACATTGATAATTCCACTCGCCATAACTAAATTCGTCTCTGAATCTCTGAAACAATCTCCGAAATAATTTCCTCTCTTGTGCCTTCCATGGTACAGCCTGCCGCTTTTACATGACCGCCGCCACCAAAATGCATGGCGAGCGCAGCCGCATCAAAATCACCGTTAACACGGAGACTTACCTTGTAGGTGTGATCCTCGTTTTCATAGAAGAAAACCGCAACTTCCACGCCCTTTGTCACGCGAAGCTGGCTCACAATTCCCTCCAGATGCTTCGGAAGAACATCAAACTCCTTCATCTGTTCCTGTGTAACGGAACTGACAATCACCCTGCCGTCCAGATAAAGCCGGCTGTCCAAAAGCGCCTGCCCCATAATCCGGTTCTGATTATATGTTTTTGTGTTGAAAGTATCATCCACAATCTTCGTATAATCAATTCCCTTATCCATAAGTACCCCTGCAATCTGCATGGTTTTGGACGAGGTACAGGAATACTGGAAAATTCCGGTGTCATGGACAATTCCGGTATACAGACATTCCGCAATTTCTTTTGTAATTTTCTCTTTCTCCATCAGTTCAAACACCAGCTCGCAGGTGGAACTTGCCTCCGGAAAAATATAATTCTCTTCCGCAAATGCCTGATTGCTTACATGATGGTCAATACAAAACGTATGCTTTGCAGCCTCAAAATACTTTGCAGCCTTGCCAAGTCTCTGGATATCCCCGCAATCCAATGCGATGAACAGATCAAACTCTTCCTCTTCTGAACACTCATTGCAAATCTCTTCCGAGCGGGACAAGAACTTAAAAATATTCGGAATCGGTTCCAGATACAGGCGTACCTCCGCCTGCGGATAATAGTTTTTGATATAGTTGTATACGGCAAGTGTCGAACCTGCACAGTCTCCGTCCGGACGCACATGTCCGGCAAGTCCGATTCGCTTCTTTCCCTCTAAAACCACGTCAAGCTTCATCTTTTGGCTGCTCCTTTGTATTTTTTGTCACTTCATCAATCATCTTTGACATACGGATTCCATATTCAATGGACTGATCCAGCACAAAGGTAATCTGCGGCGTATTGCGTAAATTGATTGACTTTGCAAGGCTTCTGCGGATGAATCCCTCCGCGGAACGAAGCCCTTCAATCGTATCTTTTCCTGCCTTTTCGTCTCCCAGCACACTGATATATGCCTTCGCCGTCTTTAAGTCCGGTGCCACTTCCACCGCAACCACACTGGTCATCGGATGAATCCGCGGATCCTTAATCTCTCCGCGGATAATGTTGGACAGTTCCCGCATGACCTCTTCGTTGATACGAATATTCTTAATACTGTTTTTTCTCATTTCCCTATCCTATCTCGGTACTTCTACCATCTTATATGCCTCTACCTGATCCAGCTCCTGGATATCATTAAACCCTTCAAATACAAGTCCGCACTCATATCCTGCCTTCACTTCCTTGACATCATCCTTAAAACGCTTCAAAGATGCAAGATCTCCTTCGAATATCTGCTCTCCCTCACGGGAAATACGAACTCTGCAGCCTCTCTCGATTGCACCGTCAAGCACATAGGAACCGGCAATATTTCCGACACCGGATGCCTTGAAAATCTGACGGATTTCCGCATGTCCGATCACCTTTTCCTCGAAGATTGGATCCAGCATACCCTTCATGGCAGCTTCCACATCCTCAATTGCATTGTAAATAACCTTATACAGACGGATATCAACGCCCTCGTTATCTGCAGTCACCTTTGCGATTGGATCCGGACGAACGTTAAATCCGATGATAATCGCATTGGATGCGGAAGCAAGGATTACGTCTGATTCATTGATGGCACCAACGCCTCCGTGAATCACCTTAACCACAACTTCCTCATTGGACAGCTTAACCAGAGACTGTTTTACAGCTTCTACGGAACCCTGTACATCTGCCTTTACGATAATATCCAGTTCCTTCATGTTACCGGACTGAATCTGTGAGAACAGATCATCCAGTGACATCTTGGACTTCGTATCCTCAATCAACCGGTTCTTCTCCTCAGAAATGTAAGTGTCCGCAAATGACTTTGCCTCCTTGTCGGAATCACAGACAACAAAAGTCTCTCCGGCAGCCGGCACACTGTTCAGACCGAGAATCTCAACCGGAGTGGACGGAATCGCCTTCTTCACACGCGCTCCCTTATCATCAATCATTGCACGTACTTTTCCGTAACTGCTTCCACAGGCAATGGAATCTCCCACATGAAGTGTTCCCTTCTGTACCAGAACGGTTGCCACGGCACCGCGTCCCTTATCAAGCTGCGCTTCGATAACCAGACCTCTCGCATTACGATTCGGATTCGCCTTTAATTCCAGCACCTCAGCCGTAAGCAGAATCATCTCCAAAAGATTGTCGATACCTTCTCTGGTATGTGCGGAAACCGGACAGAAAATGGTGCTGCCGCCCCAGTCTTCCGGAATCAGTTCATACTCGGATAATTCCTGTTTTACCTTTTCAATATTGGCACTCGGCTTATCGATTTTGTTGACTGCCACAATAATTTCAACCCCTGCTGCTCTTGCATGGTTAATGGCTTCAACCGTCTGCGGCATTACACCGTCATCCGCTGCAACCACGAGAATTGCAATATCCGTGGAATTAGCACCACGCATACGCATTGCCGTAAATGCCTCATGTCCCGGAGTATCCAGAAATGTGATGTTCTGTCCGTTGATGGATACCACGGATGCACCGATATGCTGGGTAATACCACCAGCCTCGCGGTCTGTCACCCTTGTGGAACGGATTGCATCCAAAAGAGAAGTTTTACCATGATCAACGTGTCCCATAACACAGACTACCGGCGGTCTCGGAACCAGAGTCTTCGGATCTTCTTCCTCTTCCTTCAAAAGTTCTGCAATCACATCAATCTTTTCTTCCGGCTCGCAGATATAGTTAAACTCCAGAGCAATTTCCTCTGCCGTATCGAAATCCACTTCCTGATTAACCGTAACCATCTCACCCTTCATAAAGAGCTTCTTTACGATTGCTGACGGCTGTAACTTCATCTTCTCTGCCAGGTCACGGATTGTCATCTTCTCCGGAAGTGTAATGGTCTTGATTACATCTTCATCTTCCTTCGGCTTTGGCTGCTGCTGCGGCTTCTTTCTTCCGCCATGCTTCTCAAGGTTGACATAATTCTCCTGCTTCTTGCTGCCTGCCTTGTCATAATTCTTACGATGGTTATTGTTGTTGTTTCTTCTGTCGTTTCCGTTTCTGCTCTCTTTACCGCGTACATCTTCCACCGGTGCTGCAATGACTGCGCTGCCCTTCTGACGGCCTTTGTTGTCTCTGGCTCCGCCGGCATTCGGACGATTGTTGCGGTCCTTGTCACCTCTGGAATTTCTGTCATTCCGGTCGTTTCTGTCGTTACGGTCATTTCTGTCGTTACGGCTGTCGTCTCTTCTTGGTCTGTCGTTCTGTGGACGATTGTTTTTCTCGTTATTCTGTCTTGCCGGACGATTTTCATTTTTCTCTCCGGCAGTCTTATTATTTACCGGACGGCTCTCTTCGTATTCATCAACATTACCTGCTGTCCGCTCACTGATTGGACGCATTGCCCTCTCCCCGACCGGACGAGGACGAATAATGCTGTGCTGCTCCGGACGCTGTGCCCCGTCTCTCTTCGGTCCACGGTTATTTCCATTGCCACGTCCGTTGTTTCCCGGATTCTTCTTTCTGGACTGCTTGCTGTACTGTGCGTTGAAAACAGCCGTGATACTGGACTTCTTCTTCGGGCGCTCCTTGCCGTCTGCGTTCTCCTTTGCCGTCTCCGGTGCTGCAGACTCTTTCTTTTTCTCCTGCTTTTCCGGCTCGGCCGGTGCAGCCTTTTTGAATCTGCTGCGAACCATATCCTGCGCCGCATCCTCGATTCCGCTTGATGCACTCTTGACTGCATACTCTGTGCTGCTTAATACCTCTATAATTTCCTGTGATTTTATTCCTAATTCCTTTGCAAGTTCATGAACTCTCATTTTTGCCATAAAATAATTACCTCCGTTATTCAGTTGTTATCATCTTAAGCTTTCTTTCTACTGCCTGTGCCAGATTTTCATCCGTAATCGCAAGGGATGCACGAAACTCCTTGCCGATACACCGTCCCAGGCTT
>JAQXZD010000040.1 GCA_029227035.1 Lachnospiraceae bacterium | reverse complement strand
TCATAAGTAGAAGCACCTGCCTTAATTTGATACTTCTATTATATCAGAAAAGTGCTGGAAAATCCGCAAAATGCTGGATTTTCTAACACTTAATACGGAAAAATCCCGCACAAAAGTGCGGGACTTTGTCTACAGTCTGAGAGAACGGATTTCTCCATTCTCTCTTAAAAAAATTCTTATTTTATTCGGTTCATTGATTATCCGAAGTATCTCTTTAACAGACCTTCGAATGCCTTTCCGTGTCTTGCCTCATCGCGAGCCATCTCATGAACGGTGTCATGGATTGCATCAAGGTTCTGTGCCTTTGCACGCTTAGCAAGATCGGTCTTGCCGGCAGTTGCACCATTCTCGGCGTCTACTCTCATCTCAAGGTTCTTCTTGGTAGAATCGGTTACCACTTCACCCAGAAGCTCTGCAAATTTAGCCGCATGCTCTGCTTCTTCATAAGCAGCCTTCTCGTAATACATTCCAATCTCCGGATATCCCTCACGATGTGCGACACGCGCCATTGCAAGATACATACCAACCTCAGAGCACTCTCCCTCAAAGTTTGCGCGAAGGTCTGCAACGATATCCTCACTGACACCCTTTGCAACGCCTACCACATGTTCGGAAGCCCAGGTCTTCTCACCTTCCTGCTTTGTAAACTTCTCTGCAGGTGCCTTACATACCGGGCACTGCTCCGGCGGATTGTCTCCTTCATGAACGTAACCACATACACTACAAACATACTTTGCCATAAAAATGTCCTCCTTAAAATTATTTGTTTTTTTGTTTTTTTGCACATTCCGGGCAAATTCCTGTAAACAGAATCGCATGAGACTCTATTACTCCCGGAAACTTCTCGGCTGCAACTGTGTTGAGATTATCCTGCGGCTTCATATCCAGATCCATCACGCATCCACACTTTCTGCAAGAAAAGTGATAGTGCGGGGCGGGATTCCCGTCAAACCGATCCGGACCTCCGCTTACGGTAATCTTCTGAATCTCTCCCAAATCAGATAACAGAGACAGATTCCTGTAAACAGTCCCAAGGCTGATATTCGGAAACGCATCCTTGATGCTCATATATACAGTCTCCGCTGTCGGATGGTCATACCGTCCAATCAGGCACTGCCGAATCGCATCTCTCTGACGACTCCTTTTTATCATAGCTGCTCTCCTTTTAAAATCAATAACAGGAACTGTTACTGATATTAGTATATGGAATTTTATCTCGTTTGTCAACACTTTTTTTAAATTTTCTTTGCTATAATTCCCCGGCACCAAGCATAATATACAAATAAGTTCATAGGAGATCTTTGAAGTTGAAACGTTTTATTACTTACATTTATGAATACGAACGCGGAATCCGCGGAAGAAATGTCGGCTTTATCCGTTCCGATCTGCGGGATAATTGCAGCCGTATGGATATACATATCCGTGGTCTTGACCGTTTTAAAGGAAAATGCAGTGTCTTTCTCATCATAAAAGAACAGCCGGTTACCGGCATCCCTGCCGGCGAAATGATTCTGACACAGGGCACCGGACATCTGCAGCTCACCTGTTTCCAAAACCAGATCGGAGAGACCGGTTATTCCGTCAATCAGCTTCAGGCTGTGCTTCTGCGCTACGGAAACGGCAAACTGCTGATTGGGAATCTGGTAAGCGAACTTTCCGATGAAATTCTGCATGGAAATTTCCACATTTGGAAAGAGGAAAAAGAAATATTGCCGGATATCCTTCCGGATGTAGCCGAACCGGAACCCGAAGAAGAATCCAAAGAAGAACGTCCCGCCATCCGGGAATCTTCCGTTACGGAAACACCCTCCCCCTCCGTCCGCTATGAAAGGATTGAGATTACCGATATACGGGCACTCCCGCAGCAAAACCACCATCTGTGCAACAACAGCTTTCTGGTACACGGATTTTTCAATTATCATTATCTGATTTTAAAAACAATAGAAAAAAAAGACGGGGTCACACGTTACCTCGGCGTACCGGGCATCTACGAACAACCGGAACGCATGATGGCTCTCCTGTTCGGCTTCCCCGAATTTGAAGCGGCCGATTCCGAAAAACCTGCGGATGTCTCCGAAAATTTCGGCTACTGGATGTGTCTTCTGGCAGAAGCATAATCTGCCGCAAGAAGGCTGAACTGGGCGTGGTCTCTCCACTGTCCTTTCATAAGCAGGTGCCCCCGGCTGATCCCTTCATAAGTAAAACCAATATGTTCCAGCAGACGGATGCTCGGTATATTATCCGGCAAAACCCATGCCGCTATCCGATTCAGCCTTAACTCGCAAAATACTGCCTGTGCGACGCGCGTAAGGGCTTCTGCCGCATACCCCTGACGGTGGAATTCACTGGAGAATTTGTATCCAAGCTCACAGGAGGAAAAATATCCTCTGCTGATATGCTGTATGCTGGCGGTTCCGATAATTTTCTCCGGTTCCTCTCTTCGATATACATAAAAACGGTACATGGATCCCTGCTGCATCATATTCCACTCCACTTTTAACATCTGCTCTTGAAAAGCTGTGGTATAGAAATTCTCCAGACGGTCGGGTTCAAACTGTTCAAACAGCTCTTTGTCCCGCAGATAAAAATCCAGCACCTGCCCTGCCTGCTCCGGTTTTATAATTTTTAAGATAAGCCTTTCGGTCTGATATTCAAAATACATGGCAATCCCCTCCGATACATGTTATCATGATATAATAATAAGTGTATCGGAGAAGAAAGTCTATGACTGATGATGAAAAATTTATGAAAGCCGCCATCACGCAGGCAAAAAAAGCCTATGCCATCGACGAAGTTCCAATCGGCTGCGTGATAGTCCAAAACGGAAAAATCATTGCGCGCGGCTACAACCGCCGCAATATCGACAAAAACGCACTGGCTCACGCCGAGCTTGCCGCCATCAAAAAAGCCAGTAAAAAAACCGGTGACTGGCGGCTTGAAGACTGCACTCTCTACGTCACTCTGGAGCCATGCCAGATGTGCGCCGGTGCAATTGTGCAATCCCGCATCAAGCGCGTTGTCATTGCAAGCATGAACGCAAAGGCCGGCTGTGCCGGTTCAATTCTGAATCTGCTGCAGATGTCGGAGTTCAACCACCAGGTAGAAATCACCCGCGGTGTTCTGGAAGAGGAATGTTCCGGCATGCTCTCCCAATTTTTCCGTGAGCTGCGTGCCCGGAAAAAGAATTCCTGACCTGTATATTTCTCCGGCTTTCTTCATATAATAAACAGGAATACCTATCTTGGAGTTTATTATGTGTGGAATCGCCGGATTTTTTAATGCAAACCAATCACTTTCCGAACAGAAATCCCACTGGGAAAATGTACTTGCGAACATGCACCGCTGTCTCGCTCACCGGGGCTCGGACGGCGCCGGAATTTATCTGAGAGAACATGTCGGGCTCTCCCATGCAAGACTCGCCATCCGCGATATCGAAAAAGGCACTCAGCCGATGGTTCGTCGTCACCCGCGTGGAGAATATGCTATCGTCTATAATGGAGAAATCTACAATACGGCAGAACTCATTCCCCGGCTTCGTTCAGCCGGCTACCGCTTTCAGACCACCTCCGACACGGAGGTTATTCTCTATGCCTATATCCACTACGGGAAAAATTTTGTATCGCTTCTCAACGGTATCTTTTCCTTTGCCATCTGGGACGGTGCCCGAAACGAACTTCTCTTGTACCGCGACCGCGTCGGAGTGAAGCCTTTGTTTTATACGGTTTTTGAGGATACTCTGGTCTTTGGCTCCGAGCCGAAAGCCGTGTTTACTTATCCCGGATTAACCCCATCCATCAACGAAAACAGCCTGCAGGAGCTCCTCGCCATCGGGCCTGCCCGCACCTCCGGAAACGGTGTCTTTGCCAATCTCCATGAAGTCATGCCGGGACACTTTCTGTGCTATTCCGGAAACGGACTTACCGATACCATGTACTGGGACATTCCATGCCGGGAGCACAGAGAAACCTATGAAGAGACCGTTTTGCATACCGGCGCACTGGTTCGCAATGCCATCACAAGGCAGATGGTATCCGATGTGCCGGTCTGCACGTTTCTCTCCGGTGGCATCGATTCCTCAATTGTCACTTCCGTGGCCGCACGCCATATGCGGGAACATGGAGAAACCTTAAACACCTTTTCCTTTGATTTCACCGGAAATGATGTCTACTTTAAGTCCAATGCTTTTCAGCCGGAGCGCGACCTTCCTTATGTGAACCAGATGCTGGCTTTCTGTCCTACCAATCACACATATCTGGAATGTGACCAGCAGACGCTTTTTGATAAGCTTTTCGAGGCCGTGGATGCCAAAGATTTGCCCGGCATGACCGATGTAGACGCTTCCCTGCTCTATTTCTGTTCTCTGGTGGCAGAGCACAACAAAGTTGCCCTGACCGGCGAATGTGCCGACGAGATCTTCGGGGGCTATCCGTGGTTTTATCGGCCGGAGCTTATGAACCGCAACGGTTTTCCCTGGTCGGATGACATTAGTGCGCGCACCCTCTTTTTGTCGGAGGACTTCTATCTGCCGCTACACCTTCAGGAGTATTCTTACGACCGCTACCGGGATTCTCTGAATCGTGCTCCTGCATTGGAAAGCGACACTCCCGAAGAAGCCCGCAGGCGGCGAATCACCTACCTGAATATCAAATGGTTTATGCAGACTCTTTTAGACCGCATGGATCGTGCCAGCATGTACTCCGGTCTGGAAGCGCGGGTGCCTTTTGCCGACCATCACATTATTGAATATGTCTGCAATGTGCCGTGGGAAATGAAATACCAAAACGGTGTGGAAAAAGCGCTGCTTCGTGATGCCTGCGCAGACCTTCTTCCGGAGAGTCTGCTGCACCGCAAAAAAAGCCCGTATCCAAAGACTTATCATCCCGGATACGAGCAGCTTCTCATTCAAAAAATGCAAAATATTCTTGCAGACACCAATGCTCCTATTCAGCCAATGCTGGATAAGCAAAAACTCAGCCAATTCCTGAATGCTCCAAAGGAGTATGGAAAGCCATGGTTCGGACAGCTTATGGCAGGGCCGCAGCTTCTTGCCTACTTTATCCAGATTAACGACTGGATGGAGAAATATCATCTGAGTCTCTAAAAATCCCCCATATGGGGGATTTTAGGCTTTATGTGCCTGATATTCTTCATAAATCGAACGGACATGGTTATAGACGGCCCCTCCCCTGGCGCTTCCAAAAGCCTTCACCAGCATGTTGTTCAATTCCAGCTTGTCCTTGCTTGCCGTCATTGCCCTGTATATGCTGGTATAATTTCCGGCCGTCAGTTCATCTTCTTTGACTGCCGCCCGTATTTTCTTGCGATATACCTCCGACAGCTTATCCGAGGTAGTCTCCGCCCTGCTCTCCTTCTTTCCGGTTCGCTTCCTTTGTTTTTTCTCTTTTTCCGCAATCCGATCCTGTCTGGCACACTTGATGTTGCGCCCCTTCCAAAAATCGATCACGCTGTCAAAGCCTGTGTCCTTGCTGACAATATAGACCGGGCCGGCCTCACCCTTTCCAATCAGAAACCCCAGATAAGTGGCAAGCTGAAAATCCAGATAATTCTTCGCCGTCTTGTGGGTTTCGATATATTCCACCCTTGCCTTTGAATTCATCATCTCCATATGCCGCTCAAAAGAGATGGATTTAATCTGCTCGCCGTAGAACACAATCACCCTGTCTCCTTCCTGCAGCGATGCCACTCCGTCCAGTCCCTCATCATGTACGTTTTCATAATCTATAAAATAAACTGCCATCGTTATCTCCTATTTTACCGGTCTTCCCATCATCTGTCCGAATGGACCATAATTATTATCACCGCGGTTTGCCCACTTCGTACCAAGAATCGCTTTTCCGTCAGAATCAAATCCATAGAAAACGTATCCTGCAAACATCTCCACATGGTAAATCGAACCGAACTTATCCTTATTGCTGCTGTTCTCAAACATCAAATCACCAGGCCGTAAATTCATCTTCTGTATATTTTTCTCACTCAGACCGCCTTTTATCATTTTTTTGTTCTTGCTGCACCAGCGCGCCTCATCTCTTGACGTGGCTGCATAGGTTTTATTTCCAAAATAGATTCCCTCCGGCGAATAGGACTTCCACACCAAGGAACTGCAGTCATAATAACCCTTCTGCATACGCTTCGGCTGACTGTATGTACAGGTTTTTCCGATCTTGATGGCACGATTTACAGCGTTTTTTACTTTTTTATTTACCACGGACACCACGCAGCCCAGCTTTGAATCTCCGCACTGTACGGTAATAATCACATTGCCTGCCTTTTTGGCTTTCACCACGCCCTGTGCATTAACGCTGGCAATCTTGGAATTGCTGGATTTGAATTTTGCATTTTCCGGTTTATTTTTTACCTTCAGCTGCTTTGTCTCCTTAATTGCCAGAATGCAGGAATTTGTATTCAGGCTGATTTCCTTAATACTCAGTTCTGCCGTAAAAGTCTTTCCATTGATACAGAAAGTCAGCGTCGTACTTCCCTCGTCAGAGCAGCTCACGCGAATTTCATTATTTTCCAGATACGCATCCACATACATATCCTCATTACTGGAAGTGTAACGAAACTCCGACGTCTCCTCGTTCAGAGGCGTACCGGTATTTCCCGTAAGCTTATATACCACAGCGTCACTATTATACGGATCCGAACCGATGTACAGAGTCTTCCTGCTCTCCTCAAGCTTCACAGAGGACATATCAACCACAGTTACCTCCAGTTCGGAACGATATACATCCTCGCCATTTTGCATTCCAAGAATGGTTACATGCGCCACCCCGGCTGCCAGTGCCTGTACATATCCGCCGGAGCTGATGCTGAAAACTGACGGATTGTCCGATGTATAACTCCACACAACCGGCACATTCTGCGGTACATAGGTTTCATCATCATCCCAGTCATCATCGTCATCATCATAATAGTAGTCATCATAATAATCACCGTAGTAATAATATCGGTCCCCATTTTCAGAGATTTCCGGCGTCCAGGTTCCGGTGTCCCCCACACTTACGGTAATGCTCTTATACTCCTCATCCTCAATCACGCGGGAGATGTCCGCCGCCTGTACGGCCATCTTTCCCGGCACGGTAAATAGACCAACCAGCAATGTAACTGCCAGCATCATTGCAATTCTCTTTTTTGTCTTTTGTCTCATTCTTCTCATTCCCCTATCACTTTATCTTTATACATTTTCAGTTCTTCCACATACAGTTCACCCAGATGGCTTAATTTCACGCCTTTACGCTTCACGAAGCCGATGCGCATCTGCTCTGATTCCTTAAGCGGGATGGTCAGGTAATCACTCCCATTCAATTCCTCACAGATAATTCCGGAACAAAGCGTATAGGCATTCAGCCCCACCATCAGATTGAGAAGGGTTGCGCGGTCATTTGCTTTGATCAGCCTCTTGTATTCATAGGTGCTCTTCATCTCCTCCGACAGGAAAAACGAATGACTGCTTCCCTGGTCAAAAGCCAGACACGGATACGGGTCCAGCTCCTTCATCGCAATGACCTTCTGTCCAGCCAGCGGGTGTCCACTCCAAAGATACACATAAGTATCGCAGGTAAACAACTCCACGAATTCCAATCCGTTTTCCGCAAAAAGCTTACTGAGCACTTTCTCGTTGAAATCATTCTGATACAGTACTCCGATTTCACTCTTGAAGTTCTTAACGCTCTCAATCACATCCATCGTGGTCGTTTCATGGATGGCAAATTCATATTCTTCCATTCCCACCTTTTTTACAGTCTCGACAAAGGCATTGACCGCAAAAGTATAATGCTGTGTGGAAACACTGAATTTTTCTTTGGTCTTTTTCTCCACGTACTTTGACTGAAGAAGTCCAAACTGCTCCGTCACCTGTCTTGCATACCCCAGAAATTCTTCCCCTTCCGGTGTAATTTTTATACCCCGGTTGGAACGCTGGAATATCTGCAGATCAATCTCCTCCTCCAGCTCCTTTACTGCTTCGGACAGACTTGGCTGGGACACAAACAATTCCTTTGCTGCTTCATTCATGGAACCACAATTTGCAATGGTTATCATATATTTTAATTGCTGGAGTGTCATCTGCATCTCCTTTCGTATGCCATATTTTTACACTTAGCTTGAATCATTCAGTTTAATTTTATCATAACACAAAATCTTCTTACACGCAAAAACTCCTATGGCAATTGCCACAGGAGTCTTCGGTCGATGTTCTTGACTTACTTATCGACATACTTATCCACGCACTTATCCACACACCTGTGGATATCTACGCTACTTTACGGTTACAGTACATACTGCTTTTTTACCACTTCTGGTCTTAACGATAACCTTAGCGGTTCCGGCTTTCTTGGCGGTAATCTTTCCGGTACTGCTTACTTTAACAACCGATGGCTTTGTAGAGTACCATGTCAGAGTTGTATCACCTTTACCGCTTACCGTTGCCTTCAAAGTTGTGGATTTTCCTTTCTTCAAGGTAACTTTTGTCTTCTTTAAACTTACTTTCTGTTTCTGAAGATTCTTATAGGTTGTTCCGGAAACCGGATCAAACGAAATCTTCTTACTCTTAACTTTAACTGCTGTAATATTGTCAAAATAAAGTGTTCCCTTAACGCGGCCGTTACTTACTGCGCCGGAATCCTTAATGGCATTAATATACAGACCAAACTGTGTAATCTTACCGGCATTCTTTACCAGACCGCCCTTTGGATTACCTTCCGTATCACGCTCGCAGAATTCAGAGAACGGAATCGTAACAAGAATCGGCTTCTTGCCATTTTTCTTAAAAGCTGAGTATGTGTTCAAATAAGTTTCATAGGTTACACCATTTGCATTAATCTGGATAACCGTCTTCTGGTTCTTTCCATCCGGCACCATGGTAAAGGATACCGCATTGCAATTGGACCAATCTACTTCTTTATTAATGTTGGCACCTGCATATCCGCCGTCTGCTGTCTCATCATAGACAAATTTCAGGCCATAAGTTCCTTCTGTATTCTTGCTCTTATCCAAAGAAAGCGTAAGACTGCAGTCACTGCCCACATTCGGTGCCCATGTCTTATTAAGAAGATCATTTACTCCCAGATAGCTGTCAAAGTTATCTATCAGACATGCATCCGGCTCCGGAGCCTTGATATTGTATATCATGGAAAGGCTCTGAATCTTCTTGCTTCCCACATACAGTGAAAGTGTTCCTGTCTTCTTACCAAGGGTTGCGAGCTGCTTTGCAGATAAAGATGCCGTATAAACATCCCCTGCCTTCTTCTTTGCAGTCAGTGTAACTTTCTTTTTTCCGTTCAGTACAAACTTAACTTTGTCGGTATCCTTTACTCCCGATACCTTTGCATTAATTTTGGTTGCCTTTAAGACTCTGCTTCCGGCAATCGGACTGGTGAAGTATCCCTGCACCTCGTCATCTGCCTGTACTGCCGTCACATTAATTGCAGAAAGTGCCTTAAGCGCATCCTTCTGGTTTGCCGCAAAAATACTTCTGCCATCATTATAGAAACTGATGAAGTAATCCAACATCTCATGTCCGTGCAGTGTACCATCCGCATTCACAGAATCCACATACGGTGTGTAGTAAGAGTTGTTCTTACCCCAGTTTGCCCAAACCAAGAAATAAGATGCCTGCGACTGGGATACGATATCCAGTACCTGATTGTACCAGTCCTTATTTCCATTGCCCTGCTTAAGAAGCGCAGTCTGGCTGGAACCCGGCTCCGGATCATTAGAAGCGCCTGTCTCAGCCACGATGGAAAGCTTTCCGTGCTTCTTGGCAAATGCATCTACGACTGCAAGCTGCTCCTTGAAAGCATTCATCCATGTGCCGGTAGCACTTGGCTTGCTGTCATACATATCAAAACCGATAATATCTACATAACCATCTCCCGGATAACGGGTCTTTAACGCTGCCTCACTGCCTGAACCGGTATTGCTCGGGCTGTAGACGTACAGCAGATTATGCACATTCTTGGTATCTCTTAAATATTCAACTGTATAGCGCCATACACTCTTGTAAGTCTCAGCATCACAGTACGCAGCTCCCCACCAGAACCAGCTTCCGGTTCCCTCATGGAACGGACGGAACTGAATCGTACCGTTTACCTGCTTTGCATATTCCGCAATCATATCCAGGTATGCGGTATACTGTGCATTGTACTTACCACCCGGAAGAATCTGATTCATTACGTCGTTCGATGCATCCGGCGCTGTGTAACCGCTGAAATCCCATTTCTTATATATCGGATCCACACCGGAGTTATAATTCTCATTCTGCTTAACCAGACTGAAATTCGGCATATGTGCTGCCAGTGTAACCAAGGCTCCCTGCTCAATTACCTTGTTGGAAAGGCGGGCTGCAACCTCAATTCCGTTTGCCGGCTTAGCCTCGTCCGGATAATCCTTTGCATACTGATCCGCAGTATATTCATCTCCATTGAGCATCTGGGCATCCAATCCATACACACCGGAAATACTCTTTGTGATGTCATAGACATCCGATTTGGATGTGGTCAGAGCTCCGGCCTTTGCCGTCAAATCATTCTCATGGCCGAAAATAACGCTTTCAGACTCGCCGACTGCCTTCAGATATGCATAAATCTGTTTGGTATTGTCGGTTGCCTTTGAGTCCACTAAAGAGATGCTGTCTGTCAGTGCAATCTCCTCTGCCGTTCCATCCTTCTTCTGAAGAGAAAGCTTTCCTGCCGTTACGGCTGCTTGCTGCTTGGATGCATCCTTAACCGCAATTGTGGAATCCACAGACCATGTATCCACAACCGGAACCCTTGCAACGATAAGATTATCAAAGGCAACATCCCCCTTGTAATCCGTATTGGCACCAATAAGCTGAATCGCAAATTTTGTAAGCTTTGCACCTTCTGCCAATGCATCAAAGCCCAGCGTTACCGGCACCTTCTTGATGTCTCCGGATACAGCTTCCGCTTTTGCAGTATCCACATCCACATTCGTATCAATATTACCTGCTGAAGTCTCGGCATAAAGCTTAATTTTAAAGCTTCCCGCCGTCAGCTTCGATGCATCATAATAGAAATCCATCTTCACCTGGCTTGCCCCGGAAAAATCCGTTGCTGTGGATGGCTCATATACGACTGATGCCTGCGACCATCCCTGCCCTTTATCCTTGGAATAATCTACAGTAAAATTCAATCTTTTGTCCTTTGCTTCCACTTTGGAATTCTCAGCTCCGGAATATTGATACTCCCAGCCTGCACCGTAATACCAACCGTTAATCCCGGAATCAAAATTCTGCGTAAAGACTTCCTGCGTTGCCTCCGCAGCATAGACATTGTTAATTCCTGCCAGTCCGTTTACCGGCAAAGCTGTAACGCCCATCGCAAGAACCAGTGACAATGCCACCCCTTTTTTCTTAATGTCTTTGTACTTCATTCGTGCCCTCCTTAAACTTACCTCATTTTTGAAGCTAATTTAAGTATACAGTTCGTTAAAAATAAATCATTACACATTCTTGCGATTTATGTTTCATTATTGCACTTATGAAATTTTTCTATTTATTTCACAAATATTAACAAATTATTTGTGTATTTTTACCTATGCTCTATTGCATAATTTTAGCTAACAAATATACCCTGTTAAACGGGAAAGAGAAATAATATCCGTCCGTAAAGTCCTCCACCTTTTTCATGATTTCCTTTGCCAGGGCAACTCCGACGGCTTCTCCCTCCTCCTTCGTTCCATTCTCCGGATAACGGTTCACAATCTCATCCGTCACATTGACTCCGGCTATCTCATTTTTCATAAACAAGGCATTCTTGCGGTTGACCAGAGGCATAATTCCGCAGAAAATGCAGGCTCCCGTCTCTTCCTTAATCTGCCGCAGTCTCTGGATATCTTCATCTGTAAAGACAGGCTGCGTCAGGAAAAATTCCGCTCCTGCTTCCATCTTTTTCTTTACGCGGGCTGTCTCCACTTCGATATTTCTGCGCCCCTGATTGATGGCTCCGCCGTAGCAAAGCGGCGTCTGCGCCAAAAGCTCTTCGTTCATCTCCTGTGCAATCTTCATCAGTCCGACGGCATCAAAATTAAATACTGCTTTTACGCTCTGTCGCGCCATGGACGGCAGCGGATCTCCCGTAATCACAAGGAAATTATGAATATCGTTAATCTCCGCTCCCATAAGCTGCGAACGGATAGCCAGTCCGTTTTTGTCCCGGCAGCAGATATGCGGCATTACTTCCAGCCCGGTCACACGGTGAACCTTCTCCGCCATCAGTATAGAATCCACGCGGGTTCTGCCGGACGGGGAATCCGGGAACGTCAGCACGTCCACATCCATGTTCTTCAGATAATTGGCAGACTCCAGAAGCCTGGCATCATCCGCATTAAAAGGCGGTGCAAGCTCCACGGCAATCATTTTCTTCTGCTTTCTCTCTCCATGTTCATCATACAAAAATCCGGTTCGAACCACTTTCTTTCTCGTCTCTTCGTCGGTACATGCCGTCTGCACTTTCCGTTTTTCCGTCAGACCTTCCTGCTTGGACAGACAGCGGATATACTCCGGATTTGTTCCGCAGCAGCCTCCCAGAATGTCCACGCCAAGCTCCGCCAGATCAACCATCTTCTCCGCAAAATAAGCCGGTGCACCGCCGAATCGAAGCTGATTGCGGGACAATGTCGGATATCCGGCATTCGGAATTGCCATAAGACAGGTATCCCCCGGCTTCTCTATCTCCCGGAAAATCTGATACATATGCCCCGGTCCCATACCGCAATTCAGTCCGACTGCATCAATGCACGGTTCTCCTGCCGCTTCCGCAAGCAGCCTCTTCGCTCCCAGTCCGGATGCACTGTAGCCAAACTGATTTGCCGAAAAAGATACCATAATAAACATATCATATTCTTCCTTAATCTTTCGAATAACCGGAAGAATATGTCGCATATCGGAAAATGTCTCAAAATCCAGAATCTCTATTCCACTCTCCGCAAACACCTTTGCAATCCCGTAATATTCTTCCTGCAGATGTGCATCATCCATTCCCACATCCTCGGAAATCGGTCCGATATCTCCCGCAATATACGCTTTTTTCCCGGTCTCCTCGCAGGCTGCTTTCGCCAGCTTCACCGCCCGTTTCAAATTCTCTTCAACCTGATCCTTTGATTTCTGCAGTGCAACGGTATTGGACGCAAAGGTATTGGTACGAATCAGACCGGCTCCGGCATTCAGATACTCCATATGGATTTCTTTTACACGCTCTCCATACAAGTCGTTCGCCAGCTCCGCCATCTCCTTTGTCCCGTACTTTTCCGCATAATACGTTCCAAATGCGCCATCTGCAATGATGTTTCTTTCTGTTAAGTCTTCCTTTAATTTCATTTCTCTGTCTGTTTTCCTTCTAATTTTTTCTTTGCTTCCTTACTTCCTGCCGCCGCGGCCTTTTCCAGCCAGTAAACCACCTGCTCATGGTCCACCTCGGTTCCCATGCCGCTTCCGTAACAAATCGCTAACTCTATCATAGCCTCTGTAATTCCCATATCTGCTCCCGCTTTCATACAGCGGAAAAATTCATCATAATTGTAAGACATCCCATATCCGGACCGCACTTTCGCACATACCTCTTCAATGGAATCACGGTCTCCCAAAAGTCCCGCACGGATGTAGTACTCCATAGCTTTATTGAATTCTCTGGTAAAATTATACTGTTCTGCCTGTGCACGGAAAAACTCAATTTTTTCTGCACGCTCTTTTTCATAATTCGGATTCATTTCCACTTCCCCCTTCGGGTGTATTATACTATAATTTTTCCTTTAGGAAAATGTCTAATCGCAAAAAAGCTGATGAACTGCGAAGTATTCACAGAACATCAGCTTTTTCTTATATTCGTTGTACTAATACTAACCCTTCACACTACCAAGTGCAACACCCTGTACAATGTGTTTTGAAAGAAACAGATACACAATGATTACCGGGAAAATCGAAAAGGCAATCATCACATATACCTGCCCCATATCGAACTTCAACCAGTCTGCCGAACGAAGCTGTGCAATCAGAATCGGAAGTGTCTTCATCTTATCCTCATGCAGAACCAATGCCGGAGTGAAGTAATTGTTCCAACTGCTTACAAAGGTAAAGATTGCTTGTACCGCAATGGCCGGTTTCATAAGCGGAAGAACGATATGGTTAAATGTCTTGAACTCACCGGAACCATCAATACGCGCTGCCTCAATCAGTGACAATGGAAGTGAACTTTCCATGTACTGCTTCATATAGAAGAATGTAACCGGCGCTGCAATGGTCGGAACAATCAATGGAATAAAGGAATCCATCAGGTTCATCTTTGTTACCAATTTGATAAATCCAAGAGCAGTAACCTGTGTCGGCACCATCATAATCATCAATATGAACGGATAGATAAACTTTTTCAGCTTAAAGTCATATGCATGGATGGCATATGCCGTCATGGTTGAAAAATATACACAGAGTACTGCGCTCAGTGTTGAAACCAGAATACTGTTACACATTCCTCTCAATACTGGAAGTGTTCCGTGTATCAGATTATTCCAATTGTCAATTAAGTGTGTACTCGGCAGCAGGGTAAATCCTGACTGCAATTCTCCGTTTGATCTGGTTGCATTGACAAACAACAGATAGAACCAGAACAGACAGAAGAATGAGATGATAACCAATACAACATAAGCAATGGCTCTTCTGGCATGAAGACCTAATCCTTTTTTCAATTCATTTTTTTCCTTTGCCATCTCAATCACCCCTTCCTCTTATCATTTCCGGTTACTTTAAATACAACCAGACTCAAGATACCGGTAATAATAAGCAGAATTACTGAAAGCGCTCCTGCCATACCATAATTCTTACTGTATAAATGCTTGTTCAGGAACATAATCAATGTCATTGTCGAACGCATTGGATCTCCGGTTCCGTTTGTCAAAATCTGTGGCACATCGAACAGCTGTAATCCACCGATTAAGGATGTAATCATAACGTATACAAGAATCGGACGAAGCAACGGCAGTGTAATCTTGAAGAAAACCTGTGTGGAGGTTGCACCGTCCACTTCAGCCGCCTCAAAGAGGGATGTATCAATTCCCATCATTCCTGCCATCAGAAGAATCGTTGTATTACCAAACCACATCAGGCAGTTCATCATTGCAACCAGTCCCTGTGCACTTCCTGTATGCGAAAGGAACTTATACGGTTCTGAAATAAATCCAATCTGCATCAATAATGAGTTAATCGGTCCACCATCTGAAAACAGGGTGAAGAATAACATTGCAAATGCAGATGCCATAATCAGGTTTGGCAGATACATAACTGTCTTAAAGAATCTGGAACCTTTCAGCTTCAACTGCACATCTGAGAACCATGCTCCCAAAAGCAGGGACAGGATAATCTGCGGAATGAAACACATAATCCACATAACCATCGTATTCTTCAGATAAATCCAGACATCTCCCTCACTGAATAATTTCTTGTAATTATCTAATCCAACAAATGTCGGTCCAATCTGTGTCAAACCGGACATATAATTTTCAAAAAAACTGTTATAAATCGTGTTGACTAACGGTATCAATTGAAATACTACAAACACAATAATAAATGGAAGCAAAAATATGTATCCCCATTTATTGTATCTGACCGCTTTTCCTCCACTCTTCTTCATAGCTATTACCTCCCATTTGGTATGTTTTATCACGGGATTTGAATAAATTACTTACTAAATTACTTGATTTTTAGCGAAAAAATCCGTGCCCGCCTTCCTTCCGGTACGGCAGGCACGGTTAAATACTTCTATCTAACGAATCTGTCTATAAATGTTACAAATTAGTATGTCAGTTCCGGATACTTCTCTGTTACAGCCTTGTAGAAGAGATCCTTTGCCTCATCCAGTGTAGCCTTTCCTTCGAAGTAGTTCTTCATTGCATTCTGGAACTCTTCGTTACATCCCTGATCGTAAGAAGAAAGGTTGCTTAAATCAAGCTTCTCAACACCTGCGCAGTACATTCCAAGAGGATTCTGTCCGCCAAGGATCTTGCTGCTGTAGCTTGTATCTTCAGCCATTGCGTTCATGACTGTCTGGTTGTTTACGAAGTCATCATCCTTTACAACGATTTCCTTCATAACTTCATCATCTGTTGTCATCTTAAGGATGATATCCTTAATCAGGCCTGCATTGTCAGTTCCCTGTGCTGCACACATCCATGTACCGCCCCAGTAGAAGCCCTGCGGTCCTTCGGTTGCTCCCCAGCCACCGTTGTATCCGATAGATCCTTCTGTGTCTGCTGCCATACTGAAGTTTACTAACCAAGCCGGTCCAAAGTAGCAGAATACCTTTCCTTCCGGATAGAATCCCTTAGACCAGTCATCACTCCAAAGTTCGTGTGTACCTGTCTCGCCTGCATCTACCATCTTCTTGGA
>JAQXZD010000039.1 GCA_029227035.1 Lachnospiraceae bacterium | reverse complement strand
GGAATCAAAGAAAATGCAATGCAGCAGGGAATACAACAAGGTATGCAACAGGGTATGCAACAGGGACGCACATGCGAAATCTTCTCTTCCGTCCAGGACGGGGATTACAGTATTGAGCGTGGTGCACAGAAAATGAACCTCTCCATTTCTGAATTTGAGAAGAGGATGACAGAGGCGGGATATAAAATTCCGTCTGAAGTATAGGGAGGGACATTCATGAGTAAAAAAATTGCAATCGGAATACAGAGTTTTGCCGATCTTCGGGAGAAGGAATGTTTTTATATTGACAAGACTGATTTCATCCGTGAATGGTGGAAAAATAATGACAGTGTCACACTGATTACCAGACCTCGTCGCTTCGGAAAAACCATGAATATGAGCATGATTGAGTCCTTTTTCTCCGTGGATTATGCAAATAGAGCAGATCTGTTTGAGGGACTTTCCATCTGGAAAGATGAAAAATACCGGGCTTTGCAGGGAACGTATCCGGTCATCTTTCTGTCGTTTGCAAATGTCAAGGAAACGGATTATCTTTCAGCAAGGGAGCGCATCTGCCGCCTGATTTCGGAAGTTTATAACAAAAACTGGTTTTTGCTGGAAAGCGGTTTGCTAAAGGATAACGAAAAAGCTGATTTTTTAAACGTGACAAACAAAAAGACCCAGATGTCCGATGAAGAAGCCGGCATGGCACTCCACAGCCTATCCGGTTATCTGTCCCGTTATTATGGAAAAAAGGTGATTATCCTTCTGGATGAATATGATACGCCCATGCAGGAAGCCTATGTAAGTGGTTACTGGAACCAGATGGTTGCATTTACCAGAGGGCTTTTTAACTCCACATTCAAAACCAATCCTTATCTGGAAAGAGGAATCATGACGGGAATTACAAGAGTCAGTAAGGAGTCCGTTTTTTCTGACCTGAACAATCTGGAGGTTGTCACCACCACCTCGGAAAAATATTCCACAGCTTTTGGATTTACAGAAAAAGAAGTGTTTGCGGCACTGGATGAATATGGATATTCGGACAGGAAGGAAGATGTAAAGTACTGGTATGATGGATTCACCTTTGGCAGTTATACGGATATTTACAATCCATGGTCCATTTTGAATTTTCTGGACAAAGGAAAGTTTGATACTTACTGGGCGAATACAAGCAGCAACAGTCTGGTGGGAAAGCTGATTAGGGAGGGAAACCGCAGGGTCAAAACCCTGTTTGAGGATTTGTTGTGCGGGAAAGACATTTATTGTCCGTTTGATGAGCAGATTATCTATAATTATTTGGACAATAATGAAAGCGCAATATGGAGCTTGTTGCTTGCAAGCGGATATTTAAAAGTAGTAGATAAAGAAGAGAAGCGCGATGCCGGACAAAAAACCATGTATGCTCTCCGCCTTACCAATGCAGAAGTTCTTGATATGTTTTGTGATATTGTCAGAGGATGGTTTGATGAACCAAGGGGTTCCTATAATGACTTTGTCTGTGCCCTGCTTGTCGGAGACTTAAAAGCTATGAACCATTACATGAACAAGGTTGCACTGGAAACATTCAGCTATTTTGATACCGGATCTGCTCCTTCCGGAACTGAGCCGGAACGTTTCTATCACGGCTTTGTCCTCGGACTTCTGGTGGATCTCAGGGGCAGATACGAGATCCTTTCCAACCGGGAAAGCGGATTTGGAAGATATGACGTGATGCTAAAGCCCTGTGATATCCAAAAGGATGATGCATTCATTCTGGAATTCAAAGTGCATGATCCGGAGGATGAAAAAACACTTCAGGATACTGTGAATGCGGCACATGAACAGATCGAAAAAAAACAGTATGCCTCGGAACTGATTTCCGAAGGAATCCCAGCAGAAAGGATTCACAAATACGGTTTTGCATTTGAAGGAAAAAAGGTGTTAATTGGATGAGAAAAATCCCCGCCGATACGGCAGGGATTTTTTGTAATCTGATTTTAATTTTACAGGGTTGAAGAAGCCGAATCTCCGGAAATAGAATAGCTGCAGTTACGCAGGTCAATTTTGCTTGCCTTTGTCTTCAGCTTGGACTTCGGAATCACAACCGTGTAACTCTTTTCAGAATAGCTGTTTACACTGATTGGGTAAGAG
>JAQXZD010000038.1 GCA_029227035.1 Lachnospiraceae bacterium | reverse complement strand
ATGCTGGGCGGAAGAATCGGAAACCGCGGCCGATGTGCACAGCCTTGCAGACTTGCGTATACGGTGATGGATGAGAAGCGCAGGGAGTATCTGTCGCATTCCTATGTGCTGAGTCTTAAGGATATGTGCGGGATTGAAGATTTGAATAAACTGCTGGAGGCAGGTGTATACTCACTAAAGATTGAGGGACGCATGAAGCAGCTTTCCTATGCTGCGGGAGTCGTTTCTTTTTATCGCAGATACATTGATGAACTGTTGCAAAACGGTACCGGCACCGTATCCAAGGAAGACAAAAAACAGATTCTGGAGCTGGGAAACCGTTGCGGTTTTACCAATCAATATTATTTTAAGAAAAACGGGCCGGATATGGTTACGTTTCGAAAGCCAAATTATGAAAAGACCAATGAAGCACTGCATGAAGAAATGATTGCAAGGTATGCGGATGCAAAGGAAAAACTTCCGGCTGATGGAGTTTTAACACTGCACAGAGGACAGCCGGCGGAGTATAGAGTGTGTGCCGGGGAAACACAGTTTCGCGTTTTCGGGATGGAAGTCATGCAGGCGGAGAAGAAACCGATTGATCCATGTGACGTGAAAAAACGTATGGAGAAGACCGGGGATACGCCTTTTGTCATGGAAAATGTCAGGGTGGAAGCGGATGAGAATATCTTCCTGCCGAACGGAGCGTTAAACCAGCTTCGGAGAGAAGCCCTGGAAGGTTTAAAAGAGAAGCTTTTGACCGCGTATTACAGAAAAGCAGCAGAGTACAGGGAAGATACAGAGACAGTATACGAACCGGAAGAAAGTAAGGAACCGGAGCTTATCTGTCTGACGGAAAAGAGGGAACTGCTGCCGGTGATTCTGGAACATTCCCGGGTGACAAAGGTATATCTGGATTTTGGTGCCTATTCCTTGGAGCATTTTGCGGAAGAATTAAGGGAAGATATCGAACAGGTGAGAAGTAAGAATAAAAAGGCATATCTTGCCATGCCGCGAATTTTTCGCAGGCATACAGCGGATTTTTTTGTGAGACATGTGGAGGAACTGAGGGAAGTCGTGTCTGGCTTTCTGGTGCGAAACTATGAGGAACTGGCATATGTCCGCGAGTATTTCCCGAAGCAGGAGCTTGTGACGGATCACAATCTGTATGCATACAATGACTCTGCATCACAGGCGTATGCTTCCCTGGGAGCATTTCGCAATACCGTGCCGCTGGAATTGAACCGAGGAGAGATTTCGCACAGGGATAACCGCTGCAGTGAGATGGTGGTGTATGGATATTATCCGCTTATGACCAGTGCTCAGTGCGTACATGCCAATACGGAAAGCTGTGACAAAACGCCGGGACTGTGTTACCTGAAAGACCGCTATAAGGTGGAGTTTCCGGTTAAAAATTACTGTAATGCCTGCTATAATGTGATATACAATTCCCTTCCGGTGATGCTGTTTGAGGAAAGGGAGAAGTTACAGAAAGCCGGAATCAGGGCTTTTCGTCTGGATTTTACCATCGAAAATCCAAAGGAGACCAAAAGGATTCTGGAGGCATGGGAAAAGGGAGAGATTCCAAAAGAGAGGGAAAAGTTCACCAGAGGACACTATAAAAGAGGAGTCGAATAGATGCTGCATTTATTTGAAGAGATAGCGAAATATATGATCATTTTCCTGTTTCTCATCTATACATATGAGTGCTTTCATGTGTTCAAATATGATGGGGAAGAGGAAGAACAAAAGCATATTTACCGGGTGCAGAGAGGCCTTTTGTTTACCATTCATTTTACGGCTTTTCTGGTATTGTACCTGCAGAGTAAAAATATACAGTTGATTGGATTTTATTTGATGCAGCTTATTGTACTGGCGGCAATCATCCTGTCTTATCATCTGTTTTATAAGCATGCCTCGGAACTGGTTCTGAACAATATGTGTATGCTGATTTCCATTGGATTTATTATTTTGACGAGGATTTCGTTTGAGCGGGCATTCCGGCAGTTTTTATTTGTCTGTGTGGGATTTTTTGTGGCGCTTCTGATACCTCTGATACTTCAGAATATGTCGCTGTTTCGGAAACTGACCTGGGTATATCTGGTGGTGGGAATCGGAGCATTGGCGCTGGTGGCAGTGGCAGGACAGACCAGCTACGGAGCCAAGCTGTCCATTTCCATCGCGGGCATTACCATTCAGCCTTCCGAGTTTGTGAAAATCATATTTGTCATGTTTATAGCCTCCATGCTGTATCGGAAAAATGATTTTCGTCAGGTGGTGATAACGAGTATCTTTTCAGCAATTTTTGTCCTGGTGCTGGTTGCGTCCAGGGATCTGGGAGGAGCGCTTTTATATTTCTTTACATACCTGGTAATGATTTATGTTGCAACCCGCAGGCTCGCTTATTTTTGCGGCGGAGTTCTGGCCATGTCGGCGGCAGCCGTCGTGGGGTATAAGCTTTTTTCGCATGTGCAGGTAAGAGTTCTGGCGTGGTCGGATCCGCTGAGCGTTATCGATAACGAAGGATATCAGATCTGTCAGTCGCTTTTTGCCATCGGAACCGGCGGATGGTTCGGATTGGGACTTGGCAAGGGGCTGCCGCAGAAGATTCCGGTGGTGACAAACGACTTCATTTTTGCGGCAATCTCGGAGGAGCTGGGAGGCATTTTTGCACTCTGCCTGATTATGGTCTGCGTAAGCTGTTTTTTTATGATTATGAATGTTGCCATTAAGCTTCGGGACAAGTTCTACCGGCTGACGGCAGTGGGACTTGGAACGCTGTATGCACTTCAGGTATTTTTGACCATAGGCGGAGTCATCAAATTCATTCCTTCCACCGGTGTGACACTGCCGCTGGTCAGTTACGGAGGAAGCTCACTGCTTTCCACCATGATTGTATTTGGAATCATTCAGGGTATGTATATTATGCAGTTTGATGACAGGGAGCAGAAAAAGGAACAGAAACTGAAAGGAGGAAAGCGATATGCGAAAGCAAAAGATGAAAAAGGGCAAAGACGCAGGGAATAAAGAATTTTGGGTTGTCATGTATCTTTTCCTTGGATTATTTCTTGCAATGATGGCATATTTTGTCTATTTTCAGGTGATAAAAAGCGAGGACTTTATCAACAGTCCGTACAATTCCCTTCAGGATCTGTTTGCCGAAGACGTTGTCCGGGGAGATATCGTATCCGCAGACGGACAGGTGCTTGCCACCACAAAAGTGGGTGCGGACATGACAGAGACAAGAGAGTATCCTTACGGAAGAGTCTTTGCACATGCGGTTGGATACAGTTCGAACGGAAAGGCGGGAATTGAGAATCAGGAGAATTTTTCCCTGTTGCGCTCCCATGAATTTGTACTGAAGAAGATTGGAAATAATCTGTCCGGCAATAAAAGCCAGGGAGATACGGTGGTAACCACACTGGATGCACAGATTCAGGAGACGGCGTACAATGCGCTTGGCAGCTATGATGGTGCCGTCATTGTGATGGAGCCGAAGACGGGAAAAATCATTACGATGGTTTCCAAGCCAGATTATGATCCGAATCAGGTGAAAGAAAACTGGGACAGTCTGACGGCGGATGGAAGCACGGTGCTTTATAACCGGGCAACACAGGGAAAGTATGCACCGGGTTCCGTGTTTAAAATGTTTACCGTGCTGGAATATTACCGGGAGAATCCTAAGAACTATAAGAATTACGAATACGAATGTTCCGGTGCGATTACGGTAAACGGACAGACGATTCACTGTGCGGGAAATAAGGTTCACGGGCATGAAAACCTAAAGACTTCCTTTGCCAATTCCTGCAATTCCTCGTTTGCCAATCTGTCCCTCACACTGGACAGAAGCAGTTTTCAGAAAAACTGTGATGCCCTGCTGTTTAATAAGGAGCTTCCGATTGCATTCGAATCGGCGAAGAGCAGTTTTTCCATATCTTCCAAAGATTCGGATGCCATGATGATGGAGACGGCAATCGGTCAGGGAAAGACCATGGTTTCCCCGCTGCATATGCTTCTGGTGACAGGAGCGGTGGACAATGGCGGAGTTCTGATGCGGCCGTATCTGGTGGATCACACAGAGAATGCGGCAGGAGTGCCGGTAAAAACCAACAAGCCGAAGCAGTATGGGGAACTGATGACGGAGAAGGAAGCAGCTTTTCTGCGAAAATATATGCGTGCCGTTGTGACGGACGGTACGGGAGGAAAGCTTGCAGGCCAGTCGTATAAGGCATATGGCAAGACCGGTACGGCCCAGGTGTCCGATTCATCGGATCAGACCAATGCATGGTTTGTGGGATATGCCAAAAAAGAGGGATATGAGGACATTGCAGTCGCTGTAATTGTAGAGAACAGCGGAACCGGAAGCACTTATGCCGTACCGGTTGCAAAGAAGATATTTGACGTATATTTTAACAGATGATATACTTTTAACAGAATACTGCCGGCATGGCTAAAGCAAGGAGGCGCAACAATGATTGAGGCGACAAGCTGTGGCGGAGTGGTAATTTTTCGTGGCAAGATATTACTTTTGTACAAGAACTTTAAAAACAGATACGAGGGCTGGGTTCTGCCAAAGGGCACAGTGGAAGAAGGAGAAGAATATAAGGATACTGCAATCCGTGAGGTGAGAGAAGAGACAGGAGCGGCAGCTACAATTATTCAGTATGTTGGCAAGAGCCGGTATACATTCTCGGTTCCGGAGGACATCGTGGAAAAAGAAGTCCACTGGTATCTGATGAAAGGCGAAAGCTATTACAGTAAGCCGCAGAGAGAAGAATACTTTGTGGACAGCGGTTACTATAAATACCACGAGGCTTATCATCTGCTCAAATTTCCAAATGAAAAACAGATTCTGGAGAGAGCTTATACAGAATATCTGGATTTAAAAAAGAGTAACCTGTGGGGAAATCACAAGTATTATTAACAACGCGCATGGAGAGGGATTGCATGAAATGGTACCATAACTTATTTGTCGGTGATTCCATTGCGGGCAAAGAGAAGAAAATAAAATGGAAAATCAACCATAATGCAGGGACTCTTTCTGTCTACGTGATTGCTTTTGCATCCAACCCAGAAAACCTTCTGGATATTGTTCCGGCATGGGAGCTGAGGCAGAAATCTTACCCCAAGCGGGACATGAAGATTATCGGTCTTGCAAGAGGCTATGATGAGGCGCTGGAAGTGGTGCGGCAGATTGTGGATGAGACGTATCAGAGCACCGGAGATGTGGATGTGTGGTCCTATCTTAAAGAGGAACGGAGGCAAAAAGCATGAGTGTGATTCTTTTGCTTCTCAAGATTATCGGAATCATTCTTCTGATTGTGTTGGGACTTTTACTGACAGCGGTTGTTCTGGTTCTGTTCTGTCCGTTTACTTATCGGGTTTACGGCAGTTTTCATGACAAAAGGCTCAATCTGCATATCCGGGTATTCTGGTTGTGTTATCTTCTGGGATTTGGCATGGATCAGACAGCGGAAGAGGCGCAGAAGACATATCTTCGGATTTTGGGTATAAAGAAATCCCTTTTCACCCATGCTAATACCAAAGCCTCTGAGGACAGTGAGACAGAGAGTGAAGCAGAGCCGGAGAGTGAAGTAGAGACGGAGACGGCTGTAAAGCAGGCGGATGAAGAGGAGAATAAAGAACCGAATAAAGAACAGCCGGAGAAAAGAGAAAGAAAAGCTTTTTTCGGCAGGATTAAGGAGAGCGTTTCGCATATTGCAGAGGGCATAAAAAAAATCAGTAGTTTCATGGGAGATGAGAAGAATCAGGAGGCTTTTCATACGATTTGGGCGAAGGTCTTTGGACTTTTGAAAAAGCTGATGCCCCGCAGATTGAAATTATGTCTGGAATATTCTACAGGGTCTCCGGATACAACGGGACAGCTTCTTGGAATTCTTGCGATGTTCCCGATCGGATATCGGAACCGGTGGAACATTACACCGGATTTTCTTGCGGATGAAGCTTATGTGGAAGCGGATTTTGATGTAAAGGGACATGTGTTTGGCGTGCAGATATTGTCAGCACTGCTTGGAATAGTTCTTGATAAGAACTGCCAGAGATTATATAATAGAATCAGGAGATAAAGGAGGAATTTTGTATGGCAGAGAACAGTTTTAATAATACGGTAGAATCCTTATTTAAAGGGATGGACAACTTCATAACAACAAAGACGGTTGTGGGTGATGCCGTTCACATTGGGGATACGATTATACTTCCGCTGGTGGATGTATCCTTTGGTGTTGCAGCCGGTGCTTTTTCGCAGGAGAAGAAGAACAACGGTGCCGGAGGTATGGGCGGAAAAATCAATCCGAGCGCAGTGCTGGTAATTCAGGACGGCGTAACAAAGCTGGTGAACATTAAGAATCAGGACAGCATGACGAAGATTCTCGATATGGTACCGGATTTTGTAAACAAATTTACAGCCGGGAAAAACAAGGCGGAGGATGCCGCTTTGGACGAGGAAGAGGAAGCACAGGAAAACGATACGGAAGAATCATAAATTTGAGCGAAAAGGCATATATTATTTATAATATATGCTTTTTTGATTGGAATATGATATGAAGCGGGTATGGGGATATACTTTGTTCTGGTTTGGAATGGGTATGCTTGTCATGTTTATCATAGGAGGGGGAGTTATAGGAGTTGTTCTGATTGCGGCGGTATTGTTTCTGTCATATCTGCTTTTTTGCTGTCATTAAAAAAAGAACCATCGAAAAACGATGGTTCCGTAAGAATGCTCACTAAGCTCTCTCAACTTTTCCGGATCTGAGGCATGATGAACAAACATATAACTTCTGCGGTACGCCGTTTACCTTGCAGCTTACACGCTTGATGTTTGATTTCCACATTTTATTTGATCTTCTATGAGAATGGCTGACCTGATTTCCGAAATGGACGCCTTTTTCACAAATTGCACACTTTGCCATGATATTGCACCTCCTTGCATTTGTTCGTGTCTCTTAAGCTCATAACAAAGGATATTTTATCAGATTCATTTCTCAAATGCAAGAGGAAAATATAAAAAATTGAAATAAAGTAGTATTTATTTACAATCCAGTAAAAAATGGTTATAATATATCCATATGTGCAGAACAATAGATGCAATACCGGGGAGAACGGGTTGCAAATTTCGGAGGTATAAAGTATGAAGGGACAGTTGGATACCCAGTATGGAAAAATCTTGATTGACGAGGATGTCATTGCTACCTACGCAGGTTCTGTTGCGGTAGAGTGTTTCGGAATCGTCGGCATGGCAGCGGTCAATATGAAGGACGGACTTGTCAAACTGTTAAAGCGTGATTACCTGTCACACGGAATCAATGTTCTCGTGGAAGAGGATAATCAGATTACCATTGATTTTCATATGGTGGTTGCTTATGGAGTCAGTATCAGAACCGTTTCAGATAATCTGATTGAGACAGTCAAGTATAAGGTGGAATCTTTTACCGGTATGACCATTAAGAAAATCAATATCTACGTCGAAGGCGTTCGCGTAATTGACTAGGGAGGATAAGAAAGTGGAAATCACAAGTATAAATACGGAAATGCTCTCCAAAATGTTTCTGGCGGGAGCAAAAAATCTGGAGGCCAAGAAGGAATGGATTAATGAATTGAATGTGTTTCCGGTTCCGGATGGAGACACGGGAACCAATATGTCCATGACAATCATGTCTGCAGCAAGAGAAGTGAGCGGATTAGAGAAGCCGTCCATGCAGGAGCTTGCAAAAGCAATTTCTTCCGGTTCGCTTCGAGGAGCCAGAGGAAATTCCGGTGTAATCTTATCACAGTTGTTTCGTGGATTCTGCAAAGTGATTGCAGAATATGAAGAGCTGGATGTAAGCATTTTGTGCGAGGCTGTCCAGAAGGCAGTGGAGACTGCTTACAAGGCGGTCATGAAGCCGAAGGAGGGAACCATCCTCACGGTTGCCAAGGGAGCTGCGGACAGAGCGCTGGAGCTTGCGGATGAGACGGATGATATTGTCGTATTCTGTGAAGAAGTGATTAAGCAGGCGGATTATGTGCTCAGCCAGACTCCGGAGATGCTTCCGGTACTGAAGCAGGCAGGGGTTGTGGACTCCGGCGGACAGGGACTGCTGCAGATTTTAAAGGGTGCTTATGATGCGCTGACCGGTAAGGAAATTGATTATGAGATTGAGGGAGCTTCTTCTTCTTCCGTGGTAAAGATTTCTCCGCAGGCAGAGGCGGATATCAAGTTTGGTTACTGTACCGAGTTTATTATTGTACTGAATCATCCATTGTCGGACAAGGAAGAACAGGAATACAAGGCATATCTGGAATCCATTGGAGATTCCATTGTTGTGGTAGCGGACGATGAGATCGTTAAGACTCACGTACATACCAACGATCCTGGTCTTGCAATTCAGAAGGCGCTGACACACGGCTCCTTAAGCAAGATCAAGATTGACAATATGCGTGAGGAACATCAGGAGAAACTGATTAAGGATGCACAAAAGCTTGCCGCAGAGCAGAAGAAAGATGAACCAAGAAAACCAATCGGATTTATCTCCGTATCCATCGGAGAGGGAATTAACGAGATTTTCAGAGGACTTGGTGCGGATTATCTGATTGAGGGCGGTCAGACCATGAATCCGAGTACGGAGGATATGCTGGAAGCGATTGATCACGTCAATGCAGACCATATTTTTATTCTTCCGAACAACAAGAATATCATCATGGCGGCAAATCAGGCGGCGGAGCTGGTGGAAGATAAGGATATTATCGTACTTCCAACCAAGACAATCCCGCAGGGAATTGTGGCACTGGTGAACTATATTCCGGACTATTCTGCAGAAGAGAATAAGTCTGCGATGCTGGAAGAAATTGAAAATGTCAAGACCGGACAGGTGACTTATGCGGTCAGGGATACGGAGATTGACGGCAAGACCATTAATCAGGGAGATTTCATGGGCATCGATGACAAGACGATTCAGGCAGTGGGCAAAGATTTGAAGGAGACTACGCTTGCCATGATTGATGCCATGGTGGATGAGGATTCGGCCATTGTGAGTATCTATTACGGTACGGAGGCGGATGAGAGCGCTGCACAGGAGATTGGCAGTGTGATCGAAGAGAAGTATCCGGATGTGGAAGTGGAAGTCAACGATGGCGGACAGCCGGTTTACTATTACATTGTATCGGTGGAATAGGAGAATCTATGAATCAGGATGCATCGATTGTCTCAGTGAAGGGAATCGGCGAGAAAACAAAAGAGTTATTTGAAAAAATGGGAGTATACACCGTTGGTGATATACTCCTTCATTTTCCCAGGGATTATGTACAGTATCCAATGGCGGAGCCGGTTGATGAGGTGGTTTCCCTCTCGGAGAAGCATCACGCCATTGCGGCGCGGGTGGAAAGCACTCCGGTGGTAAAAAGTACAAGGCGGATGCAGCTTACGCTTCTTACCATAGGGAGCACCGGACATAAAATGCAGATTATCTGGTATCGGATGCCGTATATCAAAAATACCGTAAAGAGAGGTCAGTATTACGTTTTTTACGGAAAAGTCAGCGTAAAAGATGGTAAATATGTGATGGAGCAACCGGCAGTGTATACGCCGGAAGCGTATCAGACCATGCAGGAGTGCTTTCTTCCGGTGTATTCGGTTACAAGCGGAATCACCAATAACCTGATGATAAAGACGCTGCGGCAGGTGTTGGATGCCGAGGCTCTTATGCAGGATTATCTTCCGGCAGATATCCGGGAATCCTATGAGTTGTGTGAATACAACTATGCCATCAAGCAGATTCATTTTCCGGATTCCATGGATACACTGATTACTGCCAGAAAACGGCTGGTTTTTGATGAGTTTTTCCTTTTTATTCTTAAGATGCAGTATCAGAAGGAACAAAAAAAGCGGGAGAGTAACCGGTTTGTATTGAAGGACGCAGAGTTCATACAGGAGCAGATTCAAAAACTGCCTTATTCCCTGACGAATGCACAGCTTCATGTATTACAGGAAATGACAGAAAATATGCAAAGCCAGTATGCGATGCAACGTTTAATTCAGGGAGATGTGGGCTCAGGAAAGACTATCATTGCTTTTCTTGCGATGGCGTGGTGTGCGCATAATGGATACCAGTCTGCGATTATGGCGCCGACGGAGGTGCTGGCAAGACAGCATTATGAGACCTTTCAGAAGCTCTGCGGGCAGTTTGGACTGGACTTTCCGGTTCTGCTTCTGACCGGCTCCATGACGGCAAAACAGAAAAGGGATATTTACGAAAAGCTTGATACCATGTCGGATGCGCTGATTATCGGGACCCATGCACTGATTCAGGAGAAGGCATTGTATGCGAATCTGGCACTGGTGATCACGGACGAGCAGCACCGATTCGGGGTAAAACAGAGGGATGCCTTTGCGGGAAAAGGGAAAAAACCGCATATTCTTGTTATGAGCGCGACCCCGATTCCCAGAACACTTGCCATTATTCTGTATGGAGATATGGATATTTCCGTGATTGATGAGGTGCCGGCAAAGCGGCTTCCCATTAAAAACTGTGTGGTGGGAACCGGCTACCGGAAAAAAGCCTATGAGTTTATTACGGAACAGGTAAGGGACGGACATCAGGCGTATATTATCTGTCCTTTGGTGGAAGCCAGTGAGAATTCCGAGGGAGAGAATGTTACGGATTATGGAGTGCGGCTGGCGGAAGAGCTTCCTAAAGATATCCAAATCGGGATCCTACACGGAAAAATGAAAAATGAGGAAAAGACAAAGATTATGGAAGCGTTTGCGGATAACCGTATACAGGTTCTGGTCTCTACCACAGTGGTTGAAGTCGGGGTTAACGTGCCCAATGCAACCGTGATGATGATTGAAAATGCAGAGCGGTTCGGACTGGCACAGTTACATCAGCTCAGAGGGCGCGTGGGCAGAGGAGATGCCCAGTCTTACTGCATTATGGTTAATACATCTGAGACAAAAACAGCAGCGAAGCGTCTGGAAATCCTGAACAAATCCAATGACGGATTTCATATTGCATCGGAGGATTTGAAGCTTCGAGGTCCCGGAGATTTTTTCGGAATCCGGCAAAGCGGGGATTTGGCATTTCAACTTGCGGACATCTATCAGGATGCGAATGTTCTTGTGGATGCATCCGCTGCAGTCAAAGAGCTGCTTGCAGAGGATCCAAAACTGGAGGAGGATGCTCATCATGTCCTTCGCAATAAGATGGATCGGTTTTTGGAGGATGAACTGAAAACGATGAATCTTTGAATGAATAAGGCTTAAATAAAAGTAAGAGGATGCAAAAGTGCATCCTCTTTCTCGTTGGTGTTTTTGCCGGATGACATCCGTAAGCTTACTGCTGATTGGTCTTTCCTGCCATCTGTCTTTCCTGTGCTTCAATCATTTTCTTAACCATATATCCGCCCACAGAGCCATTCTGCTTTGCGGTCAGATTGCCGTTGTAACCGTTGCTCAGCGGAACTCCAAGCTCGTCTGCAACTTCATACTTAAAACGTTCCAATGATTTTTTTGTACTTCTGTTTGCCATGCTTTTCTTCCTCCTTTGCGTTGTACTCCTTGGTACAATCATATTATATGCAGAGGAAAAACGTATATGCTGGTAAGTTTATCTATTCGACAAGCGTAAGTGCGCTGATGTCCGGATGGATGGTGAGAGAGTAGTTGGTATAGTAAACCACAAATCCCGGAGCGCTTCCTGCCGGTTTTTTAACATTTTTTTTCTGAAGATAATCAATTTCAAGCTTGTCGCTGTCCCTGCCTTTGGAATAAAATCCGGCGAGCTGTCCGGCTTCTTCAAATACGCGGTCTGGCATTTCCCCATCTTTATCATTTTTGACCACAACATGGGATCCCGGAATTCCTTTGGCGTGGAACCACCAGTCGTTTCCGGTGGCAAATTTGAAGGTGAGTTCCTCGTTTTGAAAATTATTTTTTCCCACATAGATATCATAACCGTCCGAGGAAATATAATGAAAAGGTTTACTTTTTATTTTTTGTTTCTTTCCGCTGCGGTTCTTTTTGATGAAACCGTATTCCATCAATTCTTCCTTAATCTGAACCAGATCGTCGGAGGAGAGTGCGATATCCAGCGAATTCTGGATGGATTCCAGATGCTCAATCTGCGCTTTGGTCTCCGCGAGAAGCTTGTCTAAAGCTTCGGCGGTTCTTTTTAACTTTCCGTAACGGTCAAAATATTTCTGGGAATTCTCTCTGGCGTTCAGCAGGGGATCCAGAGGAATTTTAATTTCCTTATTGTTGTCATAAAAGTTTTCGCAGACCAGCTCTTTGGCACCCTCCGTGAGATTATAGCCGTATACGTTGAGAAGTTCGCCGTAAAGTTTATACTTTTCACGTTTTTTGGAGTCCTCCATCTGCTTGAGCTGAATCTGGTATTTTTTGCGGCTGCGCTCTAAGGCGGTGGTTACGATATGCCGCAAATCCGAAGATTTCTGCTGGATACGGCTGTATGTATTTCTCTCGGCATAAAATACTTCCAAAACCTTTGAGATACTGTCGTATGCTTTCACCTCATAATCCCGGTACATGGTCAGTTCCACGGCAGAAAATTCTACCGGTTTTTTTCCATTTCGCACAATGACGGGATGGAATTCACAGTCGTGTATCCTGTCAAAAAACAGCCGAATCTGATTTGCCAGATGGCGAAGCACGTCCTCTTCGTAAGAGGCAACCGGCTGATCCGGATCAAGGCCTGCACCAAAGGCAATTTCCGAAGCAATCAGAGGACTGACGCCGGTAAAGCTTGTGTAGACAGCCTTGGAGACCGTGGCAGGCTTTGCAGCAATGACGTCATAAATCTGGGAAGCGTTCATGGTCATTGCGTTGTATTTGTCCGTCTGGGTGGAAGGCACAAAATAGGGTTTGCCAGGAAGTACCTCACGAAGAGAGCTGACCGCAGAGGAAACCCGCTTAATGCTGTCTATGATGGTTCCGTCTTCATCGCAGAAGATAATGTTGGAATGTTTTCCCATCAGCTCCACAATCAGTGTCTTGTGGCACAGATCCCCCATCTCATTTAAATGTTCGATTTCAATATGGATAATTCGTTCCATGTCCGGTTGGAAAATCCGGATGATTTTTCCGTTTGCAATATGCTTTCTGAGCACCATGCAAAAGGTTGGTGCCTGAAGCGGACTTGGTTTATTCTCTTCGGTCAGATAGAGGAACGGAAGAGAAGCGCTTGCAGAAATATCAACGCGGAACTGTCCGCCGGCACCTTTGCAGGTCAGCAAAAGCTCGTCGTTTTCGGGCTGGGCAATTTTGCTGATTTTTGTATTTAGGATGGTCTGGTTCAGTTCGTGAACCAGAGCCGCAATTACGATTCCGTCAAAAGCCATAGTTTTTCTCCTGATTTTATATATTATAGCCCATTTTACAGAAGCGTACCAAAATGAATTTGCATATTCTATTGCAGACACGCTTTCGCTCGGATCGCAACGTAGCGGTACTAAATTCGTAAAAAATACTCATTAAGTACCGACGTTGCTTTACGGTCTGCAATTAGAATAGCAAAATTCATTTATGAGAACGTAGTGTAAAAAGGAGTTTGTTAATAGTATAGTATAGAAAGTAAGAAAAATCCAATGAATATTTGACGAATCGAAACAGAAGCATTATAATAAATCTATCTATGCATAGAATGTGCATTTAGATGGGAGATTATCAATGATAAAAAGTATGACAGGTTTCGGACGCAGTGAAGCTGCGGATGAAAAACGCAGATTTACCGTAGAACTCAAATCCGTAAATCACAGATATCTGGACGTGAATATCAGAATGCCCAAGAAACTGAATTTTTTTGAGACGGCAATCCGCGGTGTGCTTAAGGAATATACCACCAGGGGCAAGATCGACATCTATATCAACTGCGAGGATTATACGGAGAATGATTATTCCCTGAAGTATAACGCTTCTCTTGCGGGAGAATATCTGAAATATCTGAATGAGATGGCAGAATCTTTCCAATTGAAAAATGATATCAGTGTCGGAGCGCTGTCCCGTTATCCGGAAGTCTTCACCATGGAGGAACAGGAGATTGACGAGGAGGAAGTGTGGAAAAGTCTGGAACCGGTACTGAGGGAGGCTTTTGCACAGTTTACGGATACCCGGAGTCGTGAGGGTGAACGGTTGAAGCAGGATCTCTGTGAGAAACTGGATGAACTGTTGGAGTATGTGGATTTTATAGAAGAACGTTCTCCGCAGATTATGCAGGAGTACAGAAGCCGTCTGGAGGAGAAAATCAGGGAGCTTCTGGGCGACAGGCAGATGGATGATGCCAGGATTATTACGGAAGTGACCATCTATGCGGACAAGATTTGTGTGGACGAGGAAACAGTCCGGCTTCGCAGCCATATCATGGCGATGAAGGAAAATCTGGAGGAAGGCGGTGCAATCGGCCGTAAGCTGGATTTCATTGCTCAGGAGATGAACCGGGAAGCAAATACGATTCTTTCCAAATCCAACAATATTGAGATTGCGGATGTGGGAATCAACTTAAAGACCGGAATTGAGAAAATCCGTGAGCAGATACAGAATATTGAATAAGAGGAATGAAAAATGAGTGACAAGGGACGATTGATTGTGATATCCGGTTTCTCCGGAGCAGGCAAGGGAACACTTATGAAGGAGCTGATGCGTCAGTATCCGGAAGGGTATGCCCTGTCTGTGTCTGCAACCACAAGGCAGCCGAGACCGGGTGAGCAGGATGGAGTGGACTATTTCTTTGTAAGCAGGGAAAAGTTCGAAACCATGATTGCAAAAGAAGAACTTGTGGAGTATGCACAGTATGTGGGGAATTATTACGGTACCCCGAAGGCTTATGTGGAGCAACAGTTATCCGCCGGAAAAAATGTGATTCTGGAGATTGAAATACAGGGAGCTTTGAAAATCAAAGAAAAGTTTCCGGATGCCGTGCTTATGTTTGTGACGGCACCAAGTGCCGGAGTGCTGCATGAGCGTCTGGTGGGAAGGGGAACGGAGACCCCGGAAGTGGTTGCAGCAAGGCTGAGCCGTGCCTGCGAGGAATCGGAAGGCATTGAAAATTATGATTATTTAGTGGTAAACGATACAGTGGAGACCGCCACGGAACTGATAGACCATCTGATTTGTAATCAGAGGAGTGGGGATGCAGAGCGGAACGAAGCGTACCGGGTATCATCAAATATAGATTTTATCAATGAAATAAGACAGGAGCTGAAAAGCTTTTCGAAAGGAGAATAATTATGATACATCCATCTTATGTAGAATTAATGAAAGTAGTCAATGACGAGGCAGAAATCGGAGAGGAGCCGGTTGTTAACAGCCGTTATTCCATCGTGCTGGCTGCAGCCAAGAGAGCAAGACAGATTATTGCCGGAGCGGAGCCTATGGTAACCAATCCGAAATGTAATAAACCGCTTTCCATTGCCGTAGAGGAATTATATCGCAGGGATGTTAAAATCGTTCCGGATGAGGAAGAAAAAATATAAGTCATGAAATTATTATTTATATCGCTTGGCTGTGACAAGAATCTTGTGGATTCCGAATATATGATTGGAATGCTTACAAAGCACGGAATGGAGCTTACGGATGATGAGACGGAAGCGGATATCATCATCATCAACAGTTGCTGTTTTATCGGAGATGCAAAAGAAGAAAGCATTAACACGATTCTTGAGATGGCAGAACAGAAAAAGACCGGCTGCTGTAAGGCACTGATTGTAACCGGATGTCTTGCACAGCGTTACAGGGAAGAAATCAAGGCAGAGATTCCGGAGGTGGATGCAATCCTCGGGACGAATTCCTATGATAAAATCTGGGAGGCCGTTGAGGAGACGAAAGAAAAGCATTTTTATGAGAATGTTTCCTCACTTTCGGGACTTCCGCATGTGGATACTGCCCGCACCGTTACAACGGGTGGACATTATGCTTATCTTAAGATTGCGGAAGGATGCAATAAGAATTGTACCTACTGTGTGATTCCGTCCGTGCGCGGACGTTACCGGAGTGTTCCGATGGAGGAGCTTGTGGAATCTGCAAAGCAGCTTGTCGCAGGCGGAGTCAGGGAACTGATACTGGTGGCACAGGAGACAACGCTCTACGGAACCGATCTGTACGGCAGGAAGTGTCTTCATGAGCTTTTGGACAAGTTGAACGAAATCCCTGGGCTCTTCTGGATACGCATTATGTATTGCTACCCGGAGGAGATTTATGATGAATTGATTGAAGCCATGATCCGCAATAAAAAAGTCTGTCATTATCTGGATATGCCGATTCAGCATTGCAATGATGACATCTTAAAACGGATGGGCAGACGTACCACAAAAGAAGAGCTTATTGCACGTATCAATATGCTTCGGGAGCGTATACCGGATATTACCCTTCGCACCACCTTAATCTGCGGATTCCCGGGTGAAACGGAAGAGATGCATGAGGAGCTTATGCGTTTTGTCAATGAGATGGAGTTTGACCGTCTGGGCGCGTTTGCTTATTCTCCGGAGGAGGGAACCCCTGCGGCGGAAATGCCGAATCAGATTCCGGAGGAGCAGAAAAAGGACTGGCAGGATGAGGTCATGGAGCTTCAGGAGGAAGTAATCTTTGACAAGAATGAAACCATGAAAGATCGGATTCTGTATGCCTTTATCGAGGGGCAGGTTGCAGATGAAGCAAACACTTACGTGGGACGGACTTACCGGGATGCCCCGAATGTGGATGGGTATATTTTCGTCAATACGGATGAAGAACTGCTCACCGGTGACATTGTCAAAGTGAAGGTGACCGGAGCCTATGAATATGATTTGATCGGTGAAATGATAAAATAGGAGAACAATATGAATTTACCTAATAAACTGACACTTTTCCGTGTCATACTGATTCCGTTTTTTGTATTCTTTTTACTGACATCTATGTTTGGAGGATACAGTGATTATATTGCTGTCGCAATCTTCGTTGTGGCCAGTATTACGGACTTTTTGGACGGAAAAATCGCAAGAAAGTATAATCTTGTAACCAATTTCGGAAAATTTATGGATCCTCTGGCAGACAAGCTGTTGGTATGCTCGGCATTAATCTGTCTGGTGGAGCTTTCCCGCATCCCGGCATGGGTAGTGATTGTCATTATCGCAAGGGAATTTATCATCAGCGGATTCAGACTGATTGCATCCGATAACGGAATTGTCATTGCCGCAAGCTACTGGGGCAAGTTCAAGACAGCATCCCAGATGATTATGGTTATTGTCCTGATATTAAATATTCCAAACCGGGTATTTGAGATACTGGGAACGGTACTGATTTATCTGTCGCTTGTTCTTACGGTGGTTTCTCTGATTGATTATCTTGTCAAGAACAAAGATGTATTAAAGGAACAAAAGTAATCATGGAGGTGTGCGATGCGAATTATTGCAGGGACAGCAAGAAGCCTTCCGCTAAAGACGATTGAGGGACCGGATACCCGTCCGACCACGGATCGGATAAAGGAGACGCTTTTTAATATTCTTCAGCCGGACATTCCGGGAACTTATTTTCTGGATTTGTTTGCGGGAAGCGGACAGATCGGACTGGAGGCGTTGAGCCGCGGAGCATCCTATGCGGTGTTTGTTGAGAACAATAAAAAGGCTGCCGGATGCATTGAGGACAATATTAATTTTACTTCATTCAGTAAGCAGGCAAAACTTCTGACCACGGATGTGATAAGCGGAATTCATCAGTTGGAAGGCAGATATACCTTTGACATTATATTTATGGATCCGCCATATCAGAAGGGGATGGAAGAACAGGTCTTAAGGGTTCTTTCCACTTCGGATATTTTAAAACCGGATTCCCTGATTATTGTGGAAGCGGAAGAACATACGGATTTTTCCTATCTGGAAGAGATTGGTTTTGAGCTCACGAGAGTAAAGAAATATAAGAATAATATGCATGTATTTATACAAAAGAGGTAGTAAATATGAAAAAAGCAATTTATCCGGGAAGCTTTGATCCGGTGACATTCGGGCATATGGACATCATTACACGGGCATCCCAGATCGTGGACGAACTGGTTGTGGGAGTACTCAATAACAGTTCAAAAAATTCATTGTTTTCTTTAGAAGAACGTGTTAGTATGATTACAGAAATGACTGAGAATATGCCGAATGTTACGGTTGCCTCTTTTGATGGATTGTTGGTTGATTTTATGAAAGAAATTGATGCCACGATTATTGTCAGAGGACTTCGTGCAGTTACGGACTTTGAATATGAGCTTCAGATTGCACAGGCGAATCATGTACAGAATTCCGACGTGGAGACAATATTTTTGACAGCAGATCTTCAGTACTCTTATTTGAGTTCAACCATCGTGAAAGAATTTGCATCTTATGGGGGAGATATTTCCAACTTTGTGCCGGCGTGTTTTATTGACCGGATATATCAGAAGTATGAGACGAAATAAGGAGAACACAGACTATGAGCAGCAGAATGGAACAGATTATCGAAGAGATAGAGGATTATATCGAGGGTTGTAAGTACCAGCCTTTATCCAATACCAAGATTATTGTCAATAAAGAGGAGCTGGAAGAACTGATTGGAGAGCTCCGCGCAAAGACACCGGAAGAGATTAAGCGCTATCAGAAGATTATCAGTAACAAGGAAGCCATTCTTGCTGATGCACAGATGAAGGCGGATCAGATTATTGCACAGGCACAGATTCAGACATCCGAGCTGGTCAGTGAACATCAGATTATGCAACAGGCTTATGCACAGGCAAACGAGGTGGTTATGATTGCCACCAAGCAGGCGCAGGAGATTCTGGATAATGCCACCAATGAAGCGAATAATCTTCGGATGAGCATTATGGGATATGCGGATGATCAGCTTCATGGGATCGAAGATATTCTGACTTCTTCCATTGAGACAGCGCAGGCGCGTTACGACAATCTGATTAACTCCTTACAGGGATTCTTAAATGTGGTTTCCCAGAACCGGACGCAGTTGTTCCCGCAGGCACCGGAAGAGGAGCAGGAGACGGACAAGGCGAAGGAGACCGAGCCGGTGGAAAAAGCAAAGGAGCCGGAGGTTACCAATATCCCTGTCTCAGAGGAGCCTTCCTCGGAGGAATAACAGACCTGCAGAGACGGTTGTTATGAGGACAAGGAGTCCCTTCAGTTTTATATAGTTTTTCATGGATAAGTCCGTACTGCTCAGGATGGATGCAGTCTGAAACAGACCAGACAATCCATTCAGAGACAGAAAAAGCACGGCAAGGAGATATTTAAGCTCCGCAGAACAGGAATAAGCCGACAGTGCAGAGATTCCGTTGGTTACCTCTGCGCAGCCAATCAGAAATACTTTGGCAAATGCATTTTCCGCGGGGAGCAATTGAAGCATTCCTGCCACAATTGAAAAGAGCATGATGTAACCACATATTTTTATGAGTGTTTCGAAGCCTTTCAGAATACCGGTGTCAACGATTTGCATATTCATATGGAATCCTGATGCCGTATTTTTTTGGATTCCGGCAGGCCGGCCGTACCGAAGGAGCAGAAAAATCCCTGTCAGAAAAGGAATGCCGTATATAAGCAGATACAATTCCCAGGTTCCCGGCAGAGAGAGCATCTCCTGTATGGCTGCGGTCACATAGACCGGACTCAGATTGTTGGTGAAGCAGCACAGCAGAGTGGCATTGGTTTTGGATATCTGCCGGTGTTCGTATAAATCTGCCGTCAGTTTACTTCCGATTGGAAAGCCAAACAGAAAACCACAGAGGATGACATACCATTCACAGCCACTGATTTTTTTTGCCAGCCGCTTTTTATGCCGGATAAAAATCCCGGATTGCAGGACAAGATAAGAGAGGACGGAAAATGGCAGAAGCGTGGGAAGAAGCTGCTCAAACCATAAGATTAATCCGTTTCTGGACGCCTGCAGTGCTTCGGATGGAAATAATAAAAAGAACAAAAGCATAAGCAGAAGGAAAATGATAAATCCGATTTTTTTCATATAATGATAGTATGTCAATAGGGAGGACATTATGATGGTTTTGGAAAATTTATACCCGGACCGGGTGTTTTACTATTTCGAAAAGCTTGCAGCCATTCCGCATGGTTCCGGAAACACAAAAGAAATCAGTGATTTTCTGGTTCAGTTTGCGATAGAACATCAGCTTATCTGGAGACAGGATGCCTGCAATAATGTAATCATGATAAAGGAAGCCTCAAAGGGATACGAAGAGGCGGAACCGGTGATTTTGCAGGGACATATGGATATGGTATGTGAAAAGGAAAATGACTGTGAAATCGACTTTCAAAAGGATGGCTTAAGACTGTATACAGACGAAGACTTTGTCAAAGCAAAAGGAACCACACTGGGTGGAGATGACGGAATTGCCGTGGCATATATGCTGGCGCTTCTGGAAGCGGAGAATTTGCAACATCCGAGACTGGAAGCCATTATCACCGTGGATGAAGAGATTGGAATGCTGGGGGCAAAGGAGATGGATTTGTCCGAATTAAAGGGACATATCATGCTCAATATCGACAGTGATGAGGAAGGAATCTTTACCACCGGCTGTGCGGGAGGAATGTCCGTGCATGCGTCGATACCGGTCAGAAGATGTACCGTAAAGGGTCTGGAAGTTTCCGTAGTGGTTACAGGTTTGTCCGGCGGACATTCCGGAAGCGAGATTGACAAGGAACATGCCAATGCCGATATCCTGATGGGGCGAGTTCTTCAGGGCTTATCCGACAGGATTTCCTGCGGCCTCCTTTCACTTTCCGGAGGGCAAAAGGACAATGCCATACCAAGAGAATGTTGTGCAAAACTGGTGGTTTTAAAGGAAGACCTATCTCTTTTGCGGGCATATGTGAAAGAGCTTAGTGCGGTCTTACAAAAAGAATATGAAGTATCGGATCCGGCAGTCGAAATTGTCTGTGAGGAAGGAAAAAGTACAGAGACCGGTGTATTGGATCAGGACTCCATGCAGAAGGTGATTTCTTATCTTCGCACGGTTCCAAACGGAGTTTTGCATATGAGCCAGCAGATGGACGGAATCGTGGAAACATCTTTAAATCTTGGAATTATGGAGTTGCGAGAAGCGGAATTTATCACGGTGACTTCTATTCGAAGCAGTGTCCGTTCCCGTAAGGCAGATGTATGTGAGCGGGTTACGGGACTGATTCGGAGGCTTGGCGGAACCTGTACGATAGAAGGAGACTATCCGGCCTGGGAATACCGGAAAGATTCACCGCTTCAGCTTCAATGTGCGCAGGTATATGAAAAGCTTTATAAAAAGAAGCCGGTCTTTACCACCATCCATGCAGGACTGGAGTGCGGAATTCTGTCAGAGAAGATACCGAATCTGGACTGTGTATCCTTTGGCCCGGATAATTATGATATTCACACGCCGAAGGAGCGGCTGAGCATTGCTTCTGTCGGGAGAATATGGGATTTTATTGTAGCATTTCTGCAACAGGCAAAATAACGGATTAGGCTTATGGTTCGACTGGATAAATTTCTTGTGGATGCCGGAATCGGCACCAGAAGTGAAGTAAAAAAATATATCAAAAAGAAACAGGTAAAGGTAAACGGCTCTTCTAATGTCAGCCCGGAACAGAAGATTGATGAAGAAAAGGACAGTGTCTGCTATCTTGGGGAAGAGATTTCTTATGAGAAATATGCCTATTACCTGTTTCACAAACCGGCAGGCTGCGTGACCGCTAAAACCGATAAAACGGAGCGGACGGTTATGGATTATTTCCCGGAGCAGATGCGAAGGAAGTTTTCCCCGGTGGGACGACTGGATAAGGATACGGAGGGACTTCTTATCATCACAAATGACGGAGCCTTTCATCACAGGCTGGTAAGCCCTGCTTATCATGTTCCGAAAACTTATGAGGCAGTTCTTGACAAACCGGTGCCTGCGGAAGCCGTAACTTTGTTTCAAGAGGGTGTGGATATCGGAGATGAGAAAAAGACACTGCCGGCAGAACTGACGATTTTCCCGCCGGAGGATAAGGATGGGAAAGAGCAGTGCCGGGCGCAGCTTGTGATTACGGAAGGAAGATACCATCAGGTCAAGCGGATGTTTCTTGCTGTGGGCTGTACGGTTACTTATCTGAAAAGGGTTTCGATTGGAAGTCTGTCCCTGCAGAATCTGCCCAAAGGGGAGTATCGCAGACTTACGGAACAGGAAGTGGAGGACTTAAGAAAGATTTCCTCCGAAAAAAAGAGTATATGATATAGAACAGGAGCGGATTATGTACGAAGGATATCTGCCAATTTCAAAACAGGATATGGAAGAACAGGGAATCCGGCAGTTGGATTTTGTCTATGTATGCGGAGATGCCTATGTGGATCATCCGTCGTTTGGACATGCAATTATTTCAAGAGTGCTGCAAGCCCATGGCTATACGGTGGGCATTATTTCCCAGCCGGACTGGAGGGATGATGCTTCGGTGTCTGTTCTCGGCACCCCAAGGCTTGCGTTTCTGGTGTCTGCCGGGAACATGGATTCCATGGTGAATCATTATTCCGTATCTAAAAAAAAGCGTTCTTCGGATTCTTTCACTCCGGGTGGGGTAATGGGAAAGAGACCGGATTATGCCACAATTGTATATTGCAACCTGATTCGTCATACCTATAAGGATACGCCGATTATCATCGGAGGAATCGAAGCCAGTCTGCGAAGACTTTCCCACTATGACTACTGGTCAAACAAAGTGAAACGTTCCATTCTTCTGGATTCCGGAGCAGATCTGATTTCTTACGGCATGGGAGAGCGTAGCATTGTAGAGATTGCGGATGCCCTTGCCGCGGGCATTGCCGTTAAGGATATCACTTTTATTGACGGAACGGTTTACAAGACCAAAAGAAAAGAAGATATCTATGATGCCATTGAGCTTCCGGATTATCAAAAAGTACAGGCAGATAAGAGAATCTTTGCCCAGAGTTTTTATATGCAATACTGTAATACAGATCCTTTTTCCGGACGTCGTCTTTATGAACCTTATGGCGGAACAACCTTTGTGGTTCAGAATCCACCGGCAAAACCGCTCAGTCAGGAGGAGATGGATGAGGTGTACAGTCTCCCTTATATGCGGAACTATCATCCGTCCTATGAAGCGGCAGGCGGAGTACCGGCCATCCGGGAGGTGAAATTCTCGCTGGTCAGCAACCGTGGCTGTTTTGGCGGTTGCAGTTTCTGTGCCCTTACTTTCCATCAGGGAAGAATCATTCAGACGAGAAGCCATGAGTCCATTCTTAAGGAAGCAGAGCAAATGACTAAAGATCCGGACTTTAAGGGATATATTCATGATGTCGGAGGACCTACTGCCAATTTCCGGGCTCCGGCATGTCAGAAACAGTTGACGAAGGGAGCCTGTCCGACGCGCCAGTGTCTTTTCCCGGAGCCTTGTAAGAATCTGGAGGTCAGCCATAAGGATTATCTGGAACTGTTGCGAAAGCTCAGGGCATTGCCGGAAGTGAAGAAGGTCTTTATCCGTTCCGGAATCCGGTTTGATTATCTGATGTATGATAAGGACAAAACATTTTTGCGGGAATTGTGCGAGCATCATGTCAGCGGGCAACTTAAGGTTGCACCGGAGCATATCAGTGACACGGTTCTGCAAAAACTGGGAAAGCCAGAGGTTAAGGTATATGACGGTTTTGTGAAAGCGTACAAAGAGATGAACAAAAAGCTGGGGAAAGATCAGTATCTGGTTCCGTATCTGATGTCTTCCCATCCGGGTTCCACGTTGAAGGAAGCTGTGGAGCTGGCGGAATATCTGCGGGATCTGGGCTACATGCCGGAGCAGGTGCAGGATTTTTATCCGACTCCATCCACCATATCCACCTGTATGTATTATACGGGGCTGGATCCAAGAACCATGGAGCCGGTTTATGTGGCTACGAATCCCCATGAAAAGGCGATGCAGAGAGCGTTGATTCAATACCGCAATCCGAAATGTTATGATCTGGTTCATGAAGCACTGGTAAAAGCCGGAAGGCAGGATCTGATCGGTTTTGATAAAAAGTGTCTGATTCGTCCGAGAAATACGAAGGGCAGTAAAACTGCTGCCAAAAAGCCGGAGCACAGACCGGAAAAGCGGAAGAAAAAAACAATCCGGAATGTGCACAAAAGGAAGTAACATGATATAATATAAAAATGTGTGGAGAACCATTATGCGGGAATTTATCATACAGGAAAACGAGGCAAATCAGCGTCTCGATAAATACTTAAAGAAGCTTTTGGTCAATGCGTCCACCGGCTTCTTATATAAGATGCTCCGGAAGAAGAACATTACTCTGGACGGGAAGAAGGCGGCCGGAAACGAGATTCTTCACAGGGGAAGTAAGGTCTGTATCTTTTTCAGTGAAGATACGCTTCTTAAGTTCATGCAGGACGAAAAAGTCCTTGAAGATGAATACAATGCCTTGAAAGCCCTTCCTATGAAAGGACTTCAGATTATATATGAAGATGCGGATATGCTGATTGCGGACAAGCCTGCGGATATGTTGTCCCAGAAAGCGGAAGCGGCTGATTTTTCCGCTAATGAATATCTGCTTGGATATCTGATTCGGGAGGGGGAACTTACCTTGAAGAAGTTTGAAACTTTTCGCCCATCCGTGTGTAACCGGCTTGACCGGAATACAACGGGACTTCTTCTGATGGGAAAATCCCTTGCAGGTTCACAGCTATTGTCAAAGGAATTGAAGGAGCGCACGATTCAAAAGTATTACCGGGCTGTGGTTTTTGGTCATGTAACGGAAAAGGAACATTTATCCGGATGGCTTTTGAAGGATGAAAAGACCAATAAGGCAGAGATTTTTGCCACGGAAAAAGAAGGGGCTTCAAGGATTGAGACGGCTTACGAACCGGTTGCCTACAAGGATGGACTGACACTTCTGGAGATTCATCTGATTACCGGAAAAACGCATCAGATTCGTGCGCATTTATCATCCATTGGATATCCGATAATCGGGGACAGAAAGTACGGCGTGCCTGCCGTAAATCAGAAGTATTATGAACGCTGTAAGGTTCGACATCAGCTTCTTCATGCTTACCGGGTTGTGTTTCCGGATGGGCAGACTTATATTGCACCCATGCCGGAAGTATTTGGCAGGATGATACCTTAAGAGGGAGGAAGTCTATGGCTACATGGAATTCGAGAGGTCTCAGAGGTTCCACGCTGGAAGACCTTTTGAACCGTACCAATGAAAAATATGCGGAGAACGGGCTGGCGCTGATACAGAAGATTCCGACACCTATTACTCCCATTAATATCGATAAAGAGACCAGACACATTACACTTGCCTATTTCGACCAGAAAAGTACCGTGGATTACATTGGCGCCATACAGGGGATTCCGGTATGCTTTGATGCAAAGGAATGCCATACGGATACCTTTCCGCTAGCCAATGTTCATCCTCATCAGGTACGTTTTATGGAACAGTTCGAAAAACAGGATGGGATTGCGTTTATCCTGATTTACTTTACGCACCGGGATGAGTTTTACTATCTGCGTTTTGCGGATCTGTACAGTTTCTGGCAGAGGGCAGAGGAAGGCGGGCGCAAAAGTTTCCGCTACGAAGAACTGGATGCTTCGTATTTCCTTCCGAAAGTCTCCGGCGTACTGGTCCCATATCTGCAGGCACTGCAGAAGGATCTGGAGGCAAGGGATTGACATTTTATGGGATTTCCCATATAATAGCAATGTTTTTATTTGCTACCGAATTATCACGGTATCACTTTACCACAATAAAGCGAAAGGAACAGTTATGATGAACCAGATGTTACATACACCGGATGGGGTAAGAGATATTTACAATGGAGAATGTAAGCAGAAGCTGCTGCTTCAGGATAAGCTTCATGAAGTCCTGAGGGGATACGGCTATCATGATATACAGACACCTACCTTTGAATTTTTTAATATATTCAGTAAAGAAGTCGGAACCATTCCGTCCAAGGATTTGTATAAATTCTTTGATAAGGATGGAAATACGCTGGTGCTTCGCCCTGATTTTACGCCTTCCATCGCAAGAAGTGCGGCAAAATATTATACGGAGGAGGAAGTGCCGGTCAGACTCTGCTACATGGGGAATACCTTTATCAATTCCTCTGCTTATCAGGGACGGTTAAAAGAGACCACCCAGTGTGGCGTGGAGCTTATCGGAGACGGAAGTGTGGAAGCGGATGCTGAGATACTTGCCATGATGGTCGAATCACTGAAAACCAGCGGACTTAAGGAGTTTCAGATTTCAGTGGGACACGCGCAGTTCTCAAGAGGATTAATTGAAGCGGCAGGTTTGGATGAAGAGGCTGAGAAACAGCTTTATGAGCTTCTTTCCAACAAGAACTTTTTCGGAGTGGAAGAGTTCGTGGAAAAACTTCACTTGGAGGAAAATCTTAAGAAGTTATTCCTGATGCTCGGCAGTTTTGAGACGCAGCCGGAAGAACTGAAGGAGGCAAAGCAATATGCACTGTCTTATCCGAAGATTCTGGAAGCTATTACCAATCTGGAAGAGCTGGCAGACTGCATTAAGTTGTATGATATTGAAAAATATATCTCCTTTGAAATGGGAATCATCAGTGAATATCATTATTATACCGGAATTTTATTTGCAGGCTATACGTTTGGAACCGGAGAGCCGATTGTGAAGGGCGGACGTTATGACAAGCTCCTTACCTATTTTGGCAAGGATGCTCCGGCAATCGGATTCGGAATTACGGTGGATCAGTTACTGTCTGCGCTGTCCAGACAGAAAATCGAGCCGGATATTGTCGATGATCAGATCCTTTTGGTATACACGAAGGAAACCTTTGCGGATGCGGTCAAAAAAGCCCGAAATCTCAGACAGAAGGGCTCCCATGTTACGCTCATCCCAAGGGAGAATTCACGCAGTAAAGAGGATTATTTCCAGTATGCAATGAAGAACCATATTGCAAATGTAGAATTTTTAGAAGCATAGGAGAACCCATGGAAGAGAAAAGATATCTGACGTTTGCCCTGGGAAAGGGACGTCTTGCAAAGAAAACATTACAATTATTTGAAAAAATCGGCATTACCTGTCAGGAAATCAACGACCCGGATACCCGTAAGCTGATTTTTGTCAACGAGGAATTAAAGCTTCGTTTTTTCCTTGCCAAAGGACCGGATGTGCCGACATATGTGGAGTATGGTGCGGCTGATATCGGTATTGTGGGAAAGGATACCATTTTAGAGGAAGCGAGAAATATTTACGAGGTGCTGGATCTGGGCTTTGGAAAATGCCGCATGTGTATCTGCGGTCCGGAGAGCGCAAGGGATCTTTTACAGCATCATGAACAGATTCGTGTGGCAACAAAATATCCGCGTATTGCAAAGGATTATTTTTATAATAAAAAGCATCAGACGGTGGAGATTATCAAGCTGAACGGCTCCATCGAGCTTGCGCCGATTGTCGGGCTGTCAGAGGTAATCTGTGATATCGTGGAAACCGGAACAACCCTTCGCGAAAACGGTCTGACGGTGTTGGAAGAAGTATGTCCGCTGTCTGCCCGCGTGGTGGTCAATCAGGTGAGCATGAAGATGGAGAATGAGAGAATCACAAAGCTGATACGTGACTTAAAGAAAGTAATTTCAGAATAGACATTAGGAGGTTCATCATGAGAATTCTTAAATTAACGGAAGATTCAAGGAAGGATATTCTGGAGAATCTTTTAAAAAGAAGTCCGAATAACTATACGGAGTTTCAGGGAAGGGTCAATGACATTATTGAAAATGTACGGACAAACCGGGATCAGGCAATTTTTTCCTATACGAAGCAGTTTGATGGGGCAGACATCAATGCCGGAAATATCAAGGTGACGGAAGAGGAGATTCAGGAAGCCTATGAGAAAGTGGATGCAGACCTGCTTTCTGTCATTCGTAAATCACTGGTCAATATCCGCGAATACCATGAAAAGCAGGTACAGAATTCCTGGTTTACCACAAAGGATGGCGTAATCCTGGGACAGAAGGTAACAGCACTTGCCACAGCAGGTGTCTATGTGCCGGGCGGAAAAGCTGTTTATCCGTCCTCTGTACTTATGAATGTTCTGCCGGCAAAGGTGGCAGGCGTGGATCGCATTATCATGTGTACACCGCCGGGAAAAGACGGAAAAGTCTATCCGTCCACGCTTGTGGCAGCCAAAGAAGCCGGAGTGGATGAAATCTACAAGGTTGGCGGAGCGCAGGCAATCGCAGCCATGGCATTTGGAACGGAGAGCGTTCCGAAGGTTGACAAGATTGTGGGACCGGGAAATATCTATGTGGCACTTGCCAAAAGAGCAGTGTTTGGTTATGTCAGCATTGACTCTGTGGCAGGACCGAGTGAAATCCTTGTACTTGCCGATGAGACGGCTCATCCGCGCTATGTGGCTGCAGATCTTTTGTCTCAGGCGGAGCATGATGAGATGGCTTCCGCAATTCTGATTACCACAAGCGAGGAACTGGCAGAACAGGTATCTGCGGAAGTGGACAAATTTGTGGCAGAGTTATCCAGAAAGGAAATTATTCAGAAATCTCTGGACAATTATGGTTATATTCTGGTTGCGGATAATATGGAGGATGCCATTGATGCGGTTAACGAGATTGCATCCGAGCATATGGAGATTGTCACAAAGGATCCGTTCCATGTGATGACAAAAATCAGAAATGCAGGCGCAATTTTTATCGGCGAATATTCTTCGGAACCGCTGGGAGATTATTTTGCAGGACCGAATCATGTTCTTCCGACCAATGGCACGGCAAAGTTTTTCTCCGCGCTGTCTGTGGATGATTTTATCAAGAAGTCAAGCATCATCTCATATTCAAAGGATGCGCTTGAGAAAGTACATAAGGATATTGAACAGTTTGCAGAATGTGAAAAGCTGACGGCACATGCCAATTCTGTGCGTGTCCGCTTTGAAGATTAATGGATGGGGTATTAATTATGGCGGAAAGAATAGCAAATGTACAACGTAAGACAAAAGAGACGGATATCCGTGTAAAACTGAATCTGGATGGATCCGGGAAATCCAAAATCAATACCGGAATCGGATTTTTTGACCATATGCTGGAGGGATTTTCCAAGCATGGATTCTTTGATCTGGAATTGAATTGCGAGGGGGATCTTGAGGTGGACTGCCATCATACGATTGAGGACTGCGGAATTGTACTGGGCAGTGCCATTCAGCAGGCACTTGGCGATAAAAAAGGAATCAAACGGTTTGGAAGCTGCATACTTCCCATGGATGAGACGCTGGCACTTTGCGCAGTGGATTTGTCCGGACGGCCGTATCTGGTTTTCGACGGAGAATTTACCGTGGAGAAAATCGGAGATATGGACACGGAGATGGTGAAAGAATTTTTCTATGCAGTCTCTTACAGTGCCGGGATGAACCTTCATATGAAGGTCTTAACACCGGGAAACAACCATCATATGGCAGAGGCCATGTTCAAAGCTTTTGCAAGAGCTTTGGATGAGGCGGTAAACACGGATCCGAGAATTGAAGGGATTCTGTCAACGAAAGGGAGTTTATAATAAATGGAACATAAAAACATTGTGGCTACAATCTATTTAAAAGACGGGAAAGCAGTCCGCTCCAAGACCGATTTTACTCCGGTTGAGGATGTGTATGAACTCTGTCAGCTTTACAATGACAGTGGAATTGATAAGATTATTATTTTTGATCTCTCCACCAGCGATGACGAGCATGAGAAAAATATCAGTACCATTCATAACATTAACCGGAATATTGAGATTAAAGTCTGTGCCGGAGGCAACATTAACCGACTTGAAGATGTGAAGAAGCTTCTCTATGCCGGCTGTCTTCAGGTGATTTTTAATGCTTCCAAACCTTCCAGTATCGGGCTTGCGGCAGAGGCAAGCGCACGTTTTGGAAAAGACCGCATCCTTGTCTCCATCAATAATGTGGATTTTATCTTTAAGAATCAGAAAATCATTGAGAATACATTTCATGAGGTTCTTGTATTGAACCCGGATATTCTGGATGCACTGGAGAATCTGACAAATGTACCTTATGTGGTGAATCTGCCGGAATATCATTACGAGCAGGTGGTCAGTCTCTTAAAGAGAGAGAAGATTCGTGGAATTGCAGGACCGTTTATCAATGATTCCTCAACGGATATTATGAAGCTGAAATCGAATATTTCCAAAGAGGGCATTAAGATGGATAATTTTGCGCCGGATCTGCACTGGTCGGATCTGAAGCTGAATTCGGACGGACTGATTCCGGTCATTGTCCAGGATTACCGGACGGATGAGGTGTTGATGCTTGCTTATATGAACGAGGAGGCTTTTTTGACTACCATCAATATCGGCAAGATGACGTATTGGAGCAGAAGTCGCCAGGAATTGTGGACAAAGGGACTGACTTCCGGACATATCCAGTATGTCAAATCCCTCACGGCGGATTGTGATTTTGACACCATCCTTGCAAAGGTGTCACAGGTGGGGGCTGCCTGTCATACCGGAAACCGTACCTGTTTCTTTAACAAAATTGTACAGAAAGAATATGTTGAGAAAAATCCACTTAAGGTACTTGAGAGTGTTTATGAGGTGATTCAGCAGAGGCGTGAGGAGCCAAAAGAAGGTTCTTATACGAAGGAACTGCTTGACAAGGGAATGGATGAAATCCTGAAGAAAGTGGGAGAGGAAAGTGCGGAAATTATTATCGCCGCCAAGAATCAGTTCCCGGAAGAAATCAAGTATAAGATTGCGGACTTTTTGTATTACTGTATGATTCTTATGGTGGAAAAGGGTGTGACATGGGAAGAAATTGCCAATGAACTGGCACAGAGATAGAGGTATATCATGAGAAAACTAGCTTTAAGTGACGAGATATTAATGAAAATCGAGAAGCCGGCGAGATATATTGGGAATGAACTGAATTCCGTTGTAAAGGACACATCGCAGATTCGTTTTGCGATGTGTTTTCCTGATGTATACGAGATTGGAATGTCCCATCTGGGAATTCAGATATTGTATGATATGTTTAACCGCAGAGAGGATACCTGGTGCGAGCGTGTCTACTCTCCGTGGCCGGATCTGCACAAGATTATGAAAGAACAGAAGATTCCGCTTTTCGGGCTGGAGTCGCAGGAGCCGATTAAGGATTTTGACTTTATCGGCATTACCCTGCAATATGAGATGTGTTATACAAATATTCTGCAGATACTGGATCTGGCACAGATTCCGCTGCTTTCAAAAGAGCGGAGCGATCAGGATCCCATTGTGATGGGAGGAGGACCGTGTGCATATAATCCGGAACCGGTTGCGGACTTTTTTGACTGTTTTTACATTGGAGAAGGAGAAACACAGTACGACGCTTTCTTAAACCTGTATAAGGAAATGCGTGCTTCGGGAGAGTATACCCGCAGTCGCTTTTTGCATGAAGCGGCAAAGATTGAGGGGATTTACGTTCCGTCTCTGTATCATGTCAGCTATAAGGAGGACGGAACCATTGCAGCATTTACCCCGGTATACGAGGATATTCCGTCTGTCATCAAAAAACAGGTGGTGACGGACATGACGCCTGCAGTGTATCCGGAGAAGCCGGTGGTTCCGTTTATCAAGGCAACCCAGGACCGTGTGGTACTGGAGATTCAGAGAGGTTGCATCCGGGGCTGCCGGTTCTGTCAGGCAGGTATGATTTACCGCCCGAACCGGGAGAAGAACGTGGAGCGCTTAAAGGAACTGGCTCATACCATGCTGGATGCCACAGGACACGAGGAGATTTCCTTAAGTTCCTTAAGTTCTTCCGATTATTCCGAACTGGATGAACTGATTACGTTTCTTCTGGATGAATGCGAGAAAAAGAAAGTCAATATATCCCTTCCTTCCTTACGTATTGATGCTTTTTCTCTGGATATTATGAAAAAGGTGCAGGATATTAAGAAAAGCAGCCTGACCTTTGCACCGGAAGCAGGTTCCCAGCGGCTTCGGAATGTCATCAATAAGGGACTGACAAAGGAGAACATCTTAAACGGTTCCGAGCAGGCATTTAAGGGCGGCTGGAATAAGGTTAAGCTGTATTTTATGCTGGGACTTCCTACGGAAACCGAGGAGGACATGTGCGCCATTCCTGAGCTTGCCAATGAAATTGCGGCATTGTACTATGAGACGGTTCCGAAGGAAGAGCGAAACGGAAAATGCCAGATTACCATCAGTACCTCCTTTTTTGTGCCGAAGCCTTTTACCCCGTTTCAGTGGGCACAAATGTTTGATCCGGATGAGTATCTTGCAAGGGCAAAGATTGTCAATGACCATGTAAAGGAGCAGTTGAACCACAAGAGCATCCGTTACAACTGGCATGAAGCGGATGTCACTGTGCTGGAGGGTGTTCTGGCAAGAGGAGACCGGCGAATCGCAAAAGCCATTCTCTATGTGTACGAGCATGGCGGATTTTTTGATGCATGGTCGGAATATTTTGATTTTGATCTTTGGAAAGAGGCGTTTCATGCCTGTGGAATCGATATGGATTTTTATACCAAACGCCCGCGCAGCGAGGATGAAATTTTCCCGTGGGATTTTATTGATGCGGGTGTAACCAAAGACTTCCTGCTCCGGGAGTGGAAAACGGCAATGACAGAGACAGTAACGCCGAACTGCAGAATGCGCTGCTCCGGCTGTGGGGCAAGAAAATATGAGGGAGGTGTCTGCTTTGAAGATAAGAATTAAGTTCCGCAAGTGGGGCGTGATGAAATTCATCGGACATCTGGATATGATGCGTTATTTTCAGAAGGCTATCCGAAGAGCGAATATTGACATCCGTTATTCAGAGGGGTATTCCCCGCATCAGATCATGTCTTTTGCGGCACCTCTGGGTGTTGGCATTACAAGTGACGGAGAATATTTTGATATTGAAGTGAATGAGACATTGTCTTCAAAGGAAGCGCTGGAACGGTTAAACCGGACCATGGTGGATGGCGTGGAAGCAGTCTCCTATGTAAAGCTTCCGGATAACGCCAAAACAGCCATGTCCCTTGTGGCTGCGGCAGATTACCGGTTGAGTTATAAAGAGGGCTTTAAAAGCCCTTATACGAAGTCACAGTGGCAGGAAATTATCCGGAAGTACTTTTTGGAGCCGGATTCCTTTAACATAATAAAAAAGACAAAAAAGAGTGAGCGGGAGATTGATTTAAAGCCGTTGGTCTATGCCCTTGAGGTGGAGGGAGATGACGAAAACCCTTCGTTTTTCCTGCAGGTATCCACGGGAAGCACGGACAATATCAAGCCGGAGCTGGCTTTATCTTCCGTGTATGAAAAATGCGGCCTTTCCTATGATGAAAATGCCATACAGATTCACCGTCTGGAGGTTTATGCGAGGGAAGATAACAAGCTGGTTGCACTGGATGCGATGGGAGAGGAAATCTAGAGGATGAATCGTCTGGTCATAACGAAAATAGAACATCATAAGAAAAAATATATTGCTTATATTCTTATGGATGAAAGCCGGAATATCCAGGAGCTTCAGGTCTTTGAACCGGAGGAACAGACACTTTTAAACCACATTTATGTAGGGTATGTGGAAAAAATCGTTCCAAATATTCAGGCGGCATTTGTCCGCATTGCGGGCGGACAGAAATGCTATCTGCCGTTGAATGAGGTGAAAGCACCGTTGTTTGCCAAAAAGCAGTCCGAAAAAAAGATGCTCTGTGAAGGGGATGAACTGCTGGTCCAGGTCATAAAGGATGCCGTCAAGACCAAAGATCCCGTGGTCAGCACAGGGCTTACGCTTCACGGACATTATTGTTTTCTGACCACGGCGAATACACGGCTTGGAGTCTCGCAAAAAATCAATAAGGAGCGAGCGGCGGAGCTTTTAAGCTTTGCAGAACAGATTTGCCCGGGGCATGAACAGGAAGGGTATGGCATGGTATTTCGCACCAATGCGGAGTCTGTGCCTTTTCCGGAACTGGAACAGGATGTTTTGGAAGTTCAAAAACAGTATGAAGAGCTTAAGAGCACCGGAATTCATAAGATGCAGGGTTCCCTGTTGTACCGGAGTCTTCCGGGGTATCTGACGCGCCTCAAAGCTGAAGATTATACGGAGATTGACTGTATCTATACGGATGAGCCGGAGCTTTATCAGGAGATATCCGCGTATTTACCGGCATTGAAGGAAAAGGGGCTTTTGCAACTGTACACGGATCCGGCGGTCAGTCTTGCCACCCTGTATCATCTCAGGGGCAATATGGAAAAACTTCTTTCGTCCAGGGTGTGGCTGGATTCCGGCGCGAATATTATCATCGAGACGTTGGAAACCCTTACCGTCATCGATGTAAACAGCGGCAAGAACCAGTCCCGCAAACCGGAGACGCTCTTTGCGGTTAATGTGGAGGCGGCAAAGGAGATTGCAAGGCAGCTACGCTTGCGCAATATTTCCGGGATGATAATCATTGATTTTATCAACATGAAAAACAAGGAACAGCAGGATAAACTGCTGCAGGTCATCCGCAGCGAACTGAAAAAAGATTATGTCCCGGCAAGATTTGTGGACATTACCAAGCTGGGGCTGGTGGAGCTGACCCGGAAAAAAGTGTATAAATCACTTAGGGAAGTGCTAAAATAACTTGAAATAATTTGAAAAAAATATTGACGGACAAACACATTTATGCTATTCTCTAATAGTATGCCGCACAGTGAGGTAGAAGTCTGTAATGATACAGCACCGTAACTGGCGAGTAATGATAAATAGGAGGTGCCATATGTACGCAATTATAGCAACAGGTGGTAAACAGTACAAAGTATCCGAAGGCGATATCATTACCATTGA
>JAQXZD010000037.1 GCA_029227035.1 Lachnospiraceae bacterium | reverse complement strand
TTATATGAGCCGGAGATACCGGCAAATACCGGAAATATCGGACGAACCTGTGTCGCAACCAACACAAGGCTGCATCTGATTGAGCCGCTGGGCTTTTCGCTTTCCGAAAAGCATTTAAAGAGGGCGGGCATGGACTATTGGCAGGATCTGGATGTGACTACCTATGACTGCTGGGAGGATTTTTGCAATAAGAATCCGGGGGCAAAAATTTATTATGCCACCACAAAAGGCAGACATGTCTATTCGGATGTCCGATATGAGCCGGACTGTTACATTATGTTTGGAAAAGAGAGCGCAGGAATTCCGGAGGAGATATTGAAAGCGAATCCGGATACCTGTGTGCGGATTCCGATGGTGGGCGAGACACGCTCTTTAAATTTATCCAATTCCGTGGCAATTGTCCTGTATGAGGCGTTGCGGCAGAATCAGTTTGATCACATGAAATTAGAGGGACAGCTCCACAGGTTGAGCTGGGATGAGTAAGATGGGAATTATCAAAGCAAAGGACGTAGTACACGAATTTTTCCGCAGAGATGAGGAAGGAAACGTGGAATCAATTACAACTGCATTGGATCATGTTAATCTGGATGTGAAGGCAGGACAGTTTATCGCGATTCTCGGTCACAATGGTTCCGGGAAGTCCACATTGGCAAAGCATATCAACGCACTTCTGACACCGAGTGAGGGTGTGCTGTGGGTGGACGGAATGGATGTTTTGGAGGAAGAGAACATGATTCCGGTACGAAAGACGGCGGGAATGGTGTTTCAGAATCCGGATAACCAGATTGTTGCCAGTGTTGTGGAGGAAGACGTTGGTTTTGGTCCGGAGAATATCGGAGTGCCGACAGAGAAAATCTGGGAGCGCGTGGACAGAAGCTTAAAAGCCGTGGATATGGTGAAGTATCGGAAACACTCGCCGAATAAGCTTTCGGGAGGACAGAAGCAGCGCGTGGCAATTGCCGGAGTTGTGGCAATGGAGCCAAAGTGTATCGTCTTTGACGAGCCGACTTCCATGCTGGATCCGGTGGGACGCAAGGAAGTGATTGAGACAGCCCATGAATTGAATCGGGAGAAGGGAGTTTCCATTCTTCTGATTACACACTACATGGAAGAAGTAGTGGGGGCAGACTATGTGTACGTCATGGAAAAAGGAAAAATTGTTATGGACGGAACTCCGCGGGATATTTTTTCCAGGGTGGACGAGCTCAAGGAGCATCGGCTGGATGTGCCGCAGGCAACTCTGGTGGCAGACGAACTGAGAAAAGCGGGGCTTCCGATTCCGGCAGGTATTCTGACAAGAGAAGAACTGGAAGATGCAATTATGAAACTGGCGTAGGCCACAGCAGAGGAGCAGACCATGTCTATTATATTGGATAAGATTAATTACACATACAGTGACGGAACTGCATATGAGATACAGGCGCTTAAGAATATCAATCTGAAGATAGAGGATGGCGAGTTTATAGGACTGATTGGTCATACCGGTTCCGGAAAATCCACGCTCACCCAGCTTATGAACGGGCTGCTTCGTGCCACAGAGGGACATATCTATGTGGACGGAGAAGATATCTATGACGAAGATTATGATATGAAAAAGCTTCGCAATAAAGTGGGACTGGTGTTTCAGTATCCGGATAATCAGCTTTTTGCAACAACAAATTTTGAGGATGTCTGTTTTGGACCGAAAAATCAGGGCCTGGATAAGAAAGACGTAGAGCTTCGCGCCTTTGAAGCTCTTCATAATGTGGGATTTCCGGAGGAACTGTTCTATCAGCCGCCGTTTGATTTGTCCGGAGGGCAGAAGCGCCGGGTGGCAATCGCCGGAGTACTTGCGATGAAACCGGATGTGCTGATTCTGGACGAGCCTACGGCAGGACTGGATCCGGCAGGCAGAGATGAAATTCTCGGCTTGGTTTCCAAGATGCACAAGGAGCTTGGAATTACGGTGATACTGGTGTCGCACAGTATGGAAGATGTGGCACAGTATGTGAACCGTATCATTGTGATGAATCAGGGAGAAGCCATATATGATGGGGAACCTAAGGAGGTTTTCACACATTACAGGGAATTGGAAGCGGTAGGACTTGCGGCACCGCAGGTGACATATCTGGTGAACGAGCTGGCAGAAAGAGGCCTGCCGGTTGATACACAGGCAACTACCGTTCAGGAGGCCGCACAGACGATTCTGGCGGCACTGCACAGATAAGGAGACAATTATGATCAGAGACATCACACTGGGCCAGTATTATCCGGCAGATTCTGTCGTACATAAACTGGACCCGCGCGTAAAGCTTTTTGCAACCTTGATTTATATTATTGCGTTGTTTTCTTTTCGGGGGATACTGGGATTTGCACTGATTACCGGTATGCTTATTTTTATGATAAGTATTTCGAAGGTACCTTTTCATTACATTGTAAAAGGATTGAAGGCAATCGTGATTCTGCTCATTATTACAGCAACTTTTAATCTGGTATTCACCCCTACGGGAACGGAATATTGGCACTGGGGACCGTTTCATCTGACAAGTGATGGAATTCAGAATGCGGTTCTGATGACGATTCGATTGATTTACCTGATTATCGGTACTTCGTTAATGACATTGACAACGACACCGAATCAGTTGACGGATGGCTTGGAAAAGGCATTATCACCATTGAACCGTATCCATGTACCGGTGCATGCTGTGGCAATGATGATGTCCATTGCCCTTCGTTTTATTCCGATTCTGATTGAAGAAACCGACAAGATTATGAAAGCGCAGATGGCGCGGGGCGCAGACTTTGACCATGGAAATCTGATACAGAAAGCAAAGGGAATGGTTCCACTTCTGATTCCTCTTTTTGTATCCGCTTTCCGAAGAGCAGACGATCTGGCCATGGCGATGGAAGCCCGTTGTTACAGCGGCGGACAGGGAAGAACCAAGATGAAGCCTCTCAAGTATGGGAAAAATGATCATCTTGCCTATCTCATTTTGCTGCTCTTTCTGGCAGTGGTAATTGTGGCGAGGATTTTGCTTCCGTTTCCTATGTAATGATAAGGGATAATTCATGAGAGTAAAAATGATTGTTGCGTATGATGGAACCAATTACAACGGGTGGCAGATTCAGCCAAACGGTGTAACCATTGAGCAGAAATTAAATGAAGCGTTGTCTGCACTCCTCAGGGAGGATATCAGGGTAACCGGTGCCAGCAGAACGGATGCAGGGGTGCATTCTCTTGGGAATGTCTGCATTTTTGATACCGATACGCGCATGCCAGCAGAAAAAATCAGTTATGCCTTGAATCAGCGGCTTCCGGAAGATATTGTCGTTCAGGATTCCTGTGAGGTGGATGAGAGCTTTCATCCCCGGTTTTCCAGGAGCCGTAAGACTTATGAATACCGGATTCTTAACCGGAGATTCCGTATGCCGACGCGCCGGTTGGATACTTATTTTTATCATCATCCGCTGGATGTGGAGAAAATGCGGGAAGCGGCAGGGTACCTGATAGGAGAACATGATTTCAAGAGCTTTTGTGCAGTGAATGCCCAGTCCAAGACGAGCGTTCGGACGGTTTATGAATGCACGGTTACGAAAGAGGAAGATATTATTACGATTCGTGTAACCGGCAATGGCTTTTTATACAATATGGTGCGTATTATAGCGGGCACATTGATAAAGGTGGGGGGAGGAGAGCTGGCTCCTGACAGAATGAAAGAGATTCTGGCAGCCTGTGACCGCAGTGCGGCGGGACCTACGGCTCCGGCGCATGGTCTGACCATGATCGGTCTTGAGTACGAAAAATAATAAATCATCTTGACAGATGTGGGAGCGCGTAATATAATATGTAAGTCTGTGGTAGTATGTAAATGCGAGCCAAAGCCCCGGCGAGCATTTAGACTATATAGAAATGAAGAACGGGAGAGAGGCAGCGTCCGGACATACGAGGCTTTGAACTGTTCGCGTAATTGATTTATCAAGGAGGAAAAACCATGAAAACATTTATGGCAAGTCCTGCTACAATCGAAAGAAAATGGTATGTAGTAGACGCTGAAGGCAAGACATTAGGACGTTTAGCATCAGAAGTTGCTAAAGTATTAAGAGGAAAGAATAAGGCAATCTTCACACCGCATATTGACACCGGCGATTATGTAATCGTTGTAAATGCTGAGAAGATTAAAGTTACCGGTAAGAAGTTAGATCAGAAAGTATACTATCGTCATTCCGGATATGTTGGAGGAATGAAGGAGACAACCCTTAAGGAAATGCTTGCAAAGCATCCGGAGCGTGTAATTGAGAACGCAGTTAAGGGAATGCTTCCAAAGGGACCTCTCGGACGTCAGATGTATACAAAGTTATTTGTATATGCAGGACCGGATCACAAGCATGCAGCACAGAAGCCGGAAACTTTAGCAATCTAATCAGAGGAGGTAGAAGACATTGGCTAATACAAAATATTACGGAACAGGAAGAAGAAAATCATCTGTTGCCAGAGTATATTTAGTACCGGGTACAGGTAAGATTACAATCAATAAAAGAGATATCGACGAGTATTTAGGTCTTGAGACATTAAAGGTTATCGTTCGTCAGCCGTTAGTTGCAACAGAGACTGTTGACAAGTTTGACGTTCTGGTTAATGTTAAGGGCGGCGGATACTCAGGACAGGCAGGAGCAATCCGTCATGGTATTGCACGTGCACTCCTTCAGGTAGATGCAGATTACAGACCGGTTCTTAAGTCCGCAGGATTCTTAACAAGAGATCCTCGTATGAAAGAGCGTAAGAAATACGGTCTCAAAGCAGCTCGTAGAGCACCACAGTTTTCAAAGAGATAAGGATTACTGCGAATTGCAGTATATGGAAAGAACTCCCGAGTTTACTCGAGGAGTTCTTTTTATATGCTGCAATTCATTGGAAGACAAGAGTTGACCGAGATGAAGCGTAAGCGGAATCGAGGTTGTACTCTCAAAAAATTTGATGTAAATTTGTATAAAGAGTACTTTTATTTGGACACCTCCTGTGATAGGATCAAGATCTATTATTATACAGGAGGGTTAAAAAATGACATTAGCACAAAAATTGTTTAATTGTTTTAGTAATCAGGACAGCTTTTCATTGAAAGAAGCATATGAGCAGAACAGTGACAGGCCTCAA
>JAQXZD010000036.1 GCA_029227035.1 Lachnospiraceae bacterium | reverse complement strand
TTGGAACCTTCTTTAATGTTGTAGAAGCTGTTGCTCCAGTAATAACTGTTGCAGGATTCTCAGATGTAAATCTAGCACCTGCATTAACAGTCTTTGCAGTTGCGTAAAGCTTCTTTGTGTAAGTCTTGGCATTCTTCTTTGCAGACTTCTTGTAAGATACCTTAACCGGAAATATCCCGAATAAAAGAAGAACAGAACGCCGGATTTATGCTATGTTCAGAAAATAAGAAAGCGAAAAAAGAGCAGAATAAGCGACGTATAATATACGCATAAGTAATGGAGAAGATAGAGCATGCTATTTCTTTTTGTTATTACAATCGCCTATTTTTAAGTAACACACAAGTAACACGGCATTTTAAATCCGGTTAATGGCTTCCACCAGCTCGTGCACATCCAGGTGCGTATAAACGCGCTCGGTTAAGGACATGGCACCGGAATGACCGACAATTTTCTTGATGATGGTCGGCTCTACATGGGCATCCGCTAGCATGGAAATCGTGGTGTGGCGGCAGCAGTGCGGGGTGCGGTCGATGCCAAGCTTGTACAGAAGCGGCTTAAAGGTGTTGACATAGTAGTTGTGGTAGGTAAAATGTTCGCTATCCAGCGTGTGAATCAGATATTCGCTGTGTGAACAGTCGTTGTACCAGCCTTTGTAAAAGGGAAGAACCTTGTCGGCAATCGGAACCTTGCGGATTCCATTTTCCGTCTTGCTTTCAATCACGTCAAAATACTGTTCGCTTAAATGCACATTTTCCTTTTTTAAATCCAAAAGCTCGGATACGCGGACTCCATTGTACAGGAGCATGAGGATGGTCTGATAATAGCGGTCATTCTGATGCTTCCATATCAATTGGATTTCCTCCGGCGAAAAACGGTCGCGGTTGACTTTGTTTGGGTTGCGGTCCTTGTATTTGATAATGTTGACGAATTCCGAGTAATCCTTTACGACAATTTCATGTTTCATGGCATAGGCATAGAGCTGGTTGAACAGAATCCGGAGCTTTTTGAGTGAAGGGTAGTTTTTCCCACTGCGGTCAACGACGCGCTGCAGGTCATCAAGCCGCAGATTGCGAAAAGGAATATCCGCAATGTCTTTACAGACAGAGAAGGCAGCCCGGTAACCTTTGATATTGGATTCGGAGATGCCCGGAAATTTTTCTTCGGACCAGCGTTTGTAGACATCAGAAAAAGTTAATTTGAGAGAATCTCCGTCGATTGGGTATTCATTGTACCGCGCAAGAATCTGGAGAGCCTCGGCACGGGTGGAAGCATAGCCGAGAATCTGGTAATGCTGTATCCTTTTTCCGGTGTTGTCATCCTGATGCCAGCCGGTGGTAATGCGCGCTGCGTAAGGTCTTCTTCGGTTGCCGGAGAGCTTAACCACTCCGCCGTATCCAGTTGGTAATCTCATATTGTGTCATCCTTCTTTCTTTTGTTTTCGTGAGTAGAGTAGTATGGTTTCATCATACTCGTGTTTGTCATAGAATTTGTCATAAAATTTGATATTCGCTGTACTAGACTTTTGATGTGTTATGGGGTATAGTAAATAGAATAAGACACAAGCAGTTCAATAGGAAAACAACGAAAGATAAGTTGGCAGAAAGCATATTTTATTGTGAAGGGATGGAAACGATATGGGCAAGAAGGCAGAGAAATTGTCACAGATACAGAACGCATTTGCTCCCAGTCCGTTAATATCAAATGAAGAGCAAAAAGAGTTTTACGAAAACACTTCTTTGGCCAGAACGGGAGATCAATATTCAAATGTTGTGGAAAGCCTGTTTTTACAGCTCTCTGACAGCACAGAGGTTGTCCAGCATAAGCTGTTTATAGGACATCCGGGATGCGGTAAGACAACAGAGCTGTATCAGCTCCTTCAGAAAGTGAAAGAAAATGAATTTGCTGCAATCCTTGGACGATGTGACTTGGAATTGGATTCAGCCGATGTAGAATATACGGATGTGCTCTTTTTGATATTGGACCTTTTGGTTCAACTGGCAAAGGAGAATAAGATTGAACTGGACGATGAACTGGTAAATTCCATATATGATTATTGGAGGCAGGATCTCGAAATTACGGAGAGCAGTTGCGAACATTCTGAGATGGCTGTGGTGGGAGACATGCAGGCAAAGCTTGGGGTTGCAGGTCTGCTGAAGATTTTGTCACAGATTAAAGGGATTATTAAGAACGGGTCCGATTCAAGAATGCAGATTCGGCAGCATATCGAACCGCGGAGCAGCGAACTGGTGAATCGGATACAGCAGGTTATCGAGCAAATATCCAAGCAGTGCGAAGAAAAACAAATGAAAAAGACTCCTTTAGTTATTTTGGATGGTTTGGATAAGATTCCACTGGAGCAGGCAAGAAAAATATTCAGGGAAAACGGTTCGAGATTTGGAGTGTTAAATATTCATCTCATCGTGACATTCCCGATTGCATTGACTTATACACCGGAATACAGTGATATTCAGACATGGTTTCCGAATCCTGAGAAGCTTCCGATGATTAAACTTAGAAAATGGGAGAATGGGGGTTACGTTTCTGATTATCAGGAAGGGACGAAGACCATGACTCAAATGGTAAGTAAGCGGGCAGACCTGAATTTGTTTGAAGAGGATGTATTACAGCGGTTGATTAAAGATACCGGCGGATATATCAGGGATTTGTTCCGTTGCATATCAAGAGCGGCAGTCCGTGCACGGTCAAGAAAGGCAGAGACCATCTCGATGGATGATGCGGAAATGGCTTTGCATAATCTTGAATCTGACATCAATGGCAGATACAGTGAGGATATGATTCCGATTATGAAAAGAATCTATGATGGTGAAAAATATGTTTCGTCATCAGATGGTATTACGAAGCTTCTTCAGGTAGGAGCTGTTTTAGAATATAACGGAGAGAGATGGTGCGATTTACACCCACTTGTTGAAAAATGGCTGAAGAGCCATGGAAAAATATAAGGGATGTTTTTTCTACAGGAGGCATATTTTATGGAGAATATCAGGCAATACAATGAGGAGCAGTTTCAGATGCTTCAGATAGCAATTGCAGATATGACTTCAGGAATATGCCTTTTTCAGTCGTATGATCCGGTTGTGCAGAAAAAAATTGCTCAGGAGTTGGAAAACAAATCAGGAAAAAGCTGTCTCATTCTAGATATGTCCCAGATACCGACGGATAGCCTGCCGGATGATATAGGAAAACTGAGAAGATTGCTGCAAGGGAAAGAGGATGTCACTGTTGTTATCCTGTGTAATCTGCAGGTGTGCGGAGCGGAGCTGGGAGATGTGGAATATGCCCAGAAGCTCAATTACATGAGGGATCAGATGATGTCCATGGGAAAAGTATGGGTACTTGGAATGTCACCTTATTTTGCGGTTGTACTGAGCCGTGAGGCAAGGGATTTGTATTCCTGCATTATGAATCATTTTAAGTTTCAAGAAAAAGAAGAAGAACAGATGACGGGATTTGAGGAAACTGAGTTCTACGGGGATTTGAAGCTGGATATGTCCCATTTGGAAGAACTGAGTGGGCGAATTGCCAACCGGGGAATTGAAAAGATGTCAAAAGCAGAACTGCTACAGGCAGTTAATGCATGGAATCATGTGTATGAGTACGGAAATGGAAAATTGCTATCTCAAATACAGGAAATCCTGAGATATCTGGAAGAGGATATGGATAGAAAACGGTTTACTGCTAAGGATTGTCTTGACTATCAATGTGTTGTGCTGGCTTGGATAAATTTAGAAAAATATGATGAAGCACTGCGTGTAATGCAAAATATTAAGACGCGGGCAGAACAGATATTGCCGGAACAGTGCAAAGAAAAGGCAGGTATTTATCTGATGCTGGCAAAAGTATACTTCTGTTTGAAAGATAATGAAAAGGCTGAGAAAAATGTAGACTTGGCATTACAATATGATTCGGATGAAAAATCCCAAAGGTACTCTCCCAGAAAAATTCTTGCTATGGATCTGTTAGCAATATTAAAGATGGAAAAAGGGGAACAGGAGAAGTCGTTGGAAATATATAAGGAATTGATAGAAGGCGTTATAGGTCAGTATGGGGAAAATCATGCGATGATGTCTGCATTGTGGAACAATTATGGATGTGTATATATGCAAATGAGAAAGTATCCGGAGGCACTTCACTGTTTTCAAAATGCAGCGGCTGTTAATAATGACTGCATAAGTGACCAGGGAAATCATTTCAAAAATATTGGCCAGATATATGGGAAAATGGGAGATTACACACAGGCAGTTTCTTATCTAAAGAAAGCCGAGGGGATTTTTTTGCAGGCAGATGAACCACTTAGAGATCAGAAGAGACTGAAAGTGGTACGTGAACTCCTTACTGAATATGAAAAAAAGGCAAATTAGAGAGATGAACAGTAGATTTTTGACGGATTATGAGGTATTATTAATAGGAATATGCACTATGAGGAACAAGGATTATGAAACTAACGCAGTTATTTAAAATATACTGGCCGGATAACGGTGGGGGAATTGCAACAGTCATCCAGCAGATAGCAGACGGCTTCCGGGATTGGAAGCAGGAGATTATTGTCTGTCGGGACAAGAGGGGAAAAGCGACGGAGGATGATGAATATGACGGGATTCCGGTGCATCGCTGCCGGCAGCTCTTTGATTTTGCGTCCACGCCGTTTTCGGTGCGGTTCCTGCGGGATGTGAAGAAGCGCACAGAGGATGCGGATATCGTATTGTATCATTTCCCGTATCCGATGATTGATCTGGCGGTGCTTTTTAGGCTGTATTCGGGAAAACTGGTTGTCTGGTGGCACTGCGATTACGAACAGTACAAAAAGCTGGTGCCTTTGTACCGCCCGTTTGTCAGGCATACCTTAAAGAAAGCGGAGCGGATCCTGGTGTCCGCAGACGGCAATATTGACGCGTCTCCGGATTTGCGCCGGTTCCGAGACAAGTGCACTGTCATTCCTTTTTGTGTCAATGACCGTTATCTGAGGGAAGGTGGCGAGTACCTTGCGCAGGAACCTGAGAAAAAAGACAGGGTACGTATCCTCTTTGTGGGAAGGATGGTATGGTACAAGGGGTGCGATGTGCTGCTTCGGGCATTTGCACAGATGAAGAATAAAGACTGCGAGCTGGTTCTGGTGGGCGGAGGCCCCATGGAACAGGAATGGAGAGCGCTGGCAGAAAAAATGAATCTTACGCAGGTCCGGTTTACCGGAATGGTTTCGGAGGATGAGAAGATCGAGCAGATCAAGGCATGTGATTTTCTGGTGCTTCCATCCACATCCAAGGCAGAAGCGTTTGCACTGGTACAGATCGAAGCCATGGCATTCGGGAAGCCGGTCATCAACACCGCGCTGCCGAGCGGAGTGCCGGATGTCAGCATTGACGGGGAGACCGGCATTACGGTAGAACCGGAGAACGAAAGCGCGCTGGCTGCAGCCATGGACAGGCTTGCGGAGGATGAGGCGCTGCGGCAGCAGTATGGACAGAATGCCCGGAAGCGGGTGGAGCAGGAATATACAAAGGATCAGATGATTGGAAGATGCCGGAAGGTGTTTGGAGAGTTGGGTAAAAATGAGTCTGCTATATAAGAGTGTTTCCAAAATTACAAATTTTTTGAAACCGGTGCTTTTAAAGCTTGTTCCATATGAATGGCTAAGAAAAGCTAAGGGAAGAATGATTTCGCACAGTTATGACCAGATACAGAAGATTGATAGAGAACCTTTTGACAGAAGCAGATATGCGGATGGAATCAATCTGATTGGCGATATCAAATCGGTATCAGGATTAGGAAAAAGTTGCAGACTGGTGGCGGATGTGCTGAAACATTCGGGGTATGATATGGATATTTATCCCTATGATACATTTGGCGTGGTTGACGGCGAGATGTTGCCGGAATGGAAAGAATATATCACATCGGAACCAAAATATAATATCAATCTTGTGCATATCAATCCGCATGAACTTGGAATTGCATATTTGCAGGCAGACCGTCAGGTATGGGATTGCCGTTATAACATTGCGTACTGGCTGTGGGAACTGGAAGAATTCCCGGATGAATGGGTGCCGTGCTTCCAGTGTGTGGACGAGATATGGGCACCTTCTGAGTTTATATGTAAAGCATTGAGGAAGAAAACGAATTTGCCGGTACATTGTATTCCTTATCACCTGGAGATTGACTTGAAAAAAGAATACAAAAGAGATGATTTTGATTTGCCGGAAGACAGATTTCTCTTTCTCATGATGTATGACAGTAACAGTTGTCAGGAGAGAAAAAATCCGCTTGGAGTTATCAGGGCTTTTCAACAGGCATTTGACAGGACAGAACAGGATGTAGGACTGGTTATTAAAGTGAATCATTGCAAGGATAGTGATATTGAAGCTATTCATAAGGCATTGGACGGATACGATAACGTATATCTCTTGAAAGAGAATCTGTCGGAAGAACAGGTATACGGGCTGATCCAGACTGTGGATGTGGTGGTGTCGCTTCACAGGGCAGAGGGATTTGGGCTGGTATTGGCGGAGGCAATGCTTCTGGGTACGCCAACGATTGCAACCAACTGGTCTTCCAACACGGAATTTATGAATTCCGATGTGGCATGTATGGTGGATTATGAACTGGTAACGCTTCAGAAAGATATGCCTCCGTTTAAGGCCGGAAATCGTTGGGCAGATCCCGATGTGCAGCAGGCGGCCGGGTATATGAGAAAGTTGCGGGATGATGAAAAATTCTATCAGCAGATTGCAGAAAATGCGCAGATAAGTATTTCAAATCAATTAGGTCGGGAACAGATTGAAAAACGTATCCAGGAACGTATTCATGACATATATGAGAGTCAAAAGGATGATTAGAGGTTATGAAGAAGATAGCAATTGTGAATCAACGCTATGGAGCAGAAGTAAACGGAGGATCAGAACAGTATGCCAAAATGCTGGCAGAACATTTAAGTGAGCATTATGAAGTTACTATTTTGACAACCACGGCAAAGGATTACGACACCTGGGATAATTACTATCCGGTGGGGGTGGAAATGAATCCACAATTTAAAATCATACGTTTTCCGGTCGCTAAGACACGGAACATCCGAAGATTTCGCGTGATAAATAAACTCCGCCGTATGCTGGGGCGCTGTCTGGATTCTGCCTGGGTTCGGCAGCAGGGACCATATGCACCAGAATTGACGGCGTATATCAGGGAACAGAGAGAGACATATGACGGCTTTCTCTTTGTGACTTATTTGTATTATCCAGTCGTATGTGGACTGCCGGATGTGGCAGATAAAGCAATTCTGATTCCGACAGCACATGATGAGCCGTATATATATTTCCCGATTTACAAGAAGATTTTTACCAATAATAAGGGGATTGTCTATCTGACAGAAGAAGAAAAAAATTTCGTGGAAAGTCTTTTTATGAATCAGGACATTCCGAATGAAGTGGTGGGGGCAGGTATTGAAATCCCGGAAGAATATCAGGATGATAATAATATTCAACAGGCAATTGTAAAATATAGTGTTCATAAACCCTATGTGATCTATGCGGGACGCATTGATGTGGGAAAAAATTGTGATGAAATGTTTCAATATTTTGAAAAATATAAAGAAAACAATCCGGACAGTGAATTGGAACTTGTATTAATTGGACAGAGTATGATTGCGATTCCGGAGCGCACGGATATTCATTATTTGGGATTTGTTCCGGAAAAAGATAAGTATGCTCTATTGGCAGGTGCAAAGTGCTTGTGGATGCCGTCTCGGTATGAGAGTCTTTCGATTGCACTGCTTGAAGGAATGGGACTTGGGGTACCGGGGATAGTGAATGGCAGATGCGAAGTGTTGAAGGGGCATTGTGAGAAAAGTGGTGGAGCAGTTTATTATACCAATTATGAAGAGTTCGAAGAATGCGTGGATAAGACTGTAAAATGTTCGCCTGATCAGTATAATAAAATGAGTGTATGTGCCCGGAAATATGTAGAGGAGAATTATCACTGGGATATCGTGATGGATAAGCTGCAAGGGCTGATAGAGAGGATATAAAATGAAACGAATTAAAGAAATATATGCATACCGCCAAATGATATTTTCATTGGTAAAGAGAGATTTGAAGGGAAGATATAAGGGATCCGTGTTGGGATTTTTGTGGACATTTCTGAATCCATTGTTGCAGTTAGCGGTATATACAATGGTATTTTCCGTGATTATGCGGGCGGGCATTAAGGATTATTATCTGTTCCTGTTTGTAGCTTTGATTCCATGGATTTTTTTCAGCAGCTCGCTTACGGGAGGCGCAAGTTGCATCATGGCGCAGCAGGACATGGTGAAAAAGATTTATTTTCCAAGAGAGGTATTGCCGATTGCACATGTCACCAGTCAGTTTATCAATATGCTGCTCAGTTTTATTGTGGTATTTGCGGTACTGATATTTGCAAGATACACCATGAACCCGCTGGCACTTTTGTGTCTGCCAATCATTATGCTTGTGGAATATATACTGGCATTGGGACTGACCATGATTATGAGTGCCGTTACCGTGTATCTGAGGGACATGGAGTATATCCTTGGAATTATCACAATGGCATGGCAGTTTTTGACACCGGTCATGTATTCGATTGAACAGGCACCGGAAGAGGTGCAGATGATATTCAAAATCAATCCCATGACCAGTGTGATCGTTGCATACAGGGATATCTTATATTACGGAAGAGTTCCGGAGCTGGGAACGCTCTTATCTGCGGTAGTGGTAGGACTTGTGATGCTGCTGGTCGGCTGGATTGTGTTTGATCACTTACAGAAACGCTTTGTGGAGGAATTATAATGAAGCCGGAAAATGCGATAGAAGTAAAAAATATAACCAAGAGTTTTAAGATCTATTTGGATAAAGGGCACACACTCAAGGAAAAGACACTTTTCAGCAGGCGACGGAAATATGAAAAGCGGGAAGTGTTAAAAGGAATCAGCTTCGAGGTAAAGAAGGGCGAAGCCATTGGATTAATCGGGCACAATGGCTGTGGGAAGAGTACCACGCTTAAGCTTCTGACGAAAATCATGTATCCGGACAGTGGAACCATTGAGATGCGGGGGAGAGTGTCCAGTTTGTTGGAGCTTGGGGCAGGCTTTCACCCAGATCTGAGCGGGCGCGAAAATATCTATATCAATGCATCCATCTTTGGATTGACAAAGATGGAGATTGATGAGAGAGTGGAGGATATCATTGCGTTTTCCGAGCTAGAAGAGTTTATAGACAATCCGGTGAGGACTTATTCATCAGGAATGTATATGAGACTGGCATTTGCGGTTGCTATCAATGTGGATGCGGATATTTTGCTGATTGATGAGATATTGGCAGTGGGAGATACCGGATTTCAGACAAAGTGCTTTAATTATCTGAAACGTATCAAGGCAAAAGGGACTACCATTGTTATTGTATCCCACTCCATGGGGCAGATTGAGCAGATTTGTGACCGCTCCATCTGGATTCATGAGGGAAGAATCAAAGCGAAAGGTATTCCCAAGGAAGTAGATATGCAATATCTTGATTATATGGGAGAACAGAGACAGGCTATTGCAGAGAAAGAAGAAAAGAGAAAAAAGCAGGAAAAGTTGAAAAAAGCGGTTGCGGAGAAAAACCAAAAGGAAAATGTGAGTGAAAAGACTGTAGCACCTGAGGAAAAGAAACGTTGGGGAAATGGTAAGGCACAGATTACATCAGTAAAAATGGTGAAAAATGGTGAAAAAGAAAGTGTCAGTTTTCAGACAGGCGATGATATTACGATTCAGCTTGCATATAGCGTGAATGAAACGGTTGAAGATGCAGTATTTGGAATTGGTATTTTTCGAATGGATGGGTTGCAGTGTTATGGAACCAATACAAGGATTGATATGTTGGATAAGTTTAATTTAAATAAGGATGGAGTCGCAGAAATTAAATTAGCAGATGTGCAGTTATTACCGGGAGAGTATTTGCTGGATGTTGCCATTGAATCTGATATGGGAATTCCGGTAGATTATTTTAGAGAAGCATATCGGTTTGAGATGTTTTCTGCGGTAAGTGATGTGGGAGTCGCAAGGGTACCACATGAGTGGACAGTATAAGAGAGTTTATTGTGTTAATGTGAGGTAAAATATGAAATTTGTAACGACAATGAAAAAAGATGCTACAGTAGAAGAAGTGATGAATCAAGTGAATGATTATTTGTTATATGGAAAAGAGTTTGTAGAGGAAGAGGTGGATGGAGCATTTTGTCAGTATGCGAATAAGTTAGAAGAGGTAATATCTTTACAAGAAATACAAGTAAAGAGACCGTTTATGACTGTTGGTCTGTTTAGAAAGATTAAAGTGATAATAAAGAAAACATTAAGAAAAGCATTAGCTTGGTGGTTAGAGGATATTATGTCTCAGCAGTCTCAGTTTAATACAAAAGTGGCAGAAACGTTACTTGAAAATAAAGAAGTAATACATGATTTAATGTGTGAAAATAAAGAATTAAAAAGAGAGCTCGAACGGAAAAATGGTAAAACACAATGCGATTTTAAGGATGAATGGTACTTAAAATTTGAAGATACATTTAGAGGAAGTAAAGAAGAAATAAGGGAAAGATACAAAAAGTATATGCCTTATTTTGAAGGGAAAAATAAAGTCGTAGATTTTGGATGTGGTCGCGGGGAGTTGTTAGAATTACTTCAAGAGAATGGAATACCTGCTATGGGAGTAGATATAAATCATGCAATGATAATGGAAACAAGAAAAAAGGGATTTCAAGTAGAAGAAAAGGATTGTATAGAGTATTTGTTGTCTTTAGAAGAGGGAAAAGTTGATGGAATGTTTGCAGGACAATTGGTAGAGCATTTATCGGTAGAACAACGAAATGCTTTTGTAAATATAGCATATCAAAAATTGAAAGAGAATGGGGTCTTAATTATTGAAACTGTTAATCCGCTTACATTAGGTGTATTTTGTTATGGATTTTATATTGATCCGACACACTCGATTCCGGTACATCCGGCGGGATTAAGATTTATGCTTGAGCAGGTTGGCTTTGAAGTAGAACCTGTGCAATTCGACGAAGAATTTCCAGATGAATATAAATTTGAGATTACAGAAGATATGAGTCCGGGGGTTCGAAAAGGGTTTGATAAGTTGAATCAGCAGATTTTTGGCGCGCAAGATTATTATTTAGTTTGTAGAAAGAGGTAACATATGCTTAAAGAGAAAGTATCTATTATTATACTAACATGGAATGGTTTAGATTACACAAAAAAATGTTTAGATTCTTTGTATCCCACTGTGAAAGAGATAGATAATGTAGAAGTGGTTGTCGTTGATAATGGAAGCTCAGATGGAACGTTGGAATATTTGAGAAACATTTCATGGATAAAATTGATTGAAAATGAGCAGAATATGGGGTTCGTGCGTGGTAATAATGTAGCAATTGATAGAATTGCGGAGGGTGATATTGTTTTATTAAATAATGATATTATTATCGAACAAAATGATTGGATTACTCAAATGCAATTAACGGCATATGAAGAAGAAGAGATAGGAATTGTAGGGTGTCGATTAATTAATGAAAAGGGAGAGTTTTTGCATGCAGGAACATATATTTATCCTGAAACATATTGGGGACAACAAATTGGCGGAAATCAGAGAGATATAGGTCAATATTGTAGAACAAGAGAAGTTGAAGGGGTTGTATTTGCATGTGCCTATATTAAGAGGTGTGTAATAGATAAAATCGGGGGATTAAATGAGGCCTTTTTTTCTTATTTTGAAGATACAGATTATTGTATGGCAGCAAGAAAAGCAGGATTCAAAGTAGTGTGTGCAGGTAATGTGACATTGATTCACTATCAAAATGTATCTACAGATATTAATAACGTAGATTTTTCGGATATGTTTCTTAAATCACAAAAAATCTTTAAAAAACTATGGGATAAAGACTTGAAAGAAAGATATAAAACGCAGATGGCATGGCAATCAATTGTTAATTTCCCATCGGGGTATGCGGTGTCTGCAAAAAATTTGATGTTGGCCTTAGATGAGTTGAATGTAGATATTAGGTATAAGTATGTATATGGAAAAGGAACACCATTTCCAGTAGAAGAACCTAAAACGAGTGATAATTATCGTGTTAACGTAATACATGGGCGTAAATTTGTTAAGAATTGTCCGCAGGTAGTTTATGGACAAGGTGATGTATTTTATAAGAATAATGGAAAGTACAAAATCGGGTTTACTATGTTAGAAACAACTGGCATTCCTAAAGAATGGGTGCGCCAATGTAATATGATGGATGAGGTCTGGGTACCATCTTCATTTAATGTCAGAACATTTCGAGATAGTGGTGTAAAGGTGCCAATATATACTATTCCGTTAGGTGTGGATATTAATTATTACAATCCGCAAATAAAGTCATATAAAAAGCATAATAAATATACATTTTTGTCTGTTTTTGAGTGGGGAGAACGGAAAGCACCAGAGGTATTATTGCGGGCATATTCGAGAGCCTTTTCCAACAAAGATGATGTGGTTTTATTATGCAAAGTAATCAATAATGATCCATCAATTAATGTAGAAGAAGAAGTTAGAAAGTTGAATTTACCTACTGACGGACCAGAAATTATATTTTTGCATAATACAAAATTTGCTGATTATGAAATGGCTACGTTATATCGTTCGGCAGATTGTTTTGTTATACCAACAAGAGGGGAAGGATGGGGAATGCCAATCTTAGAAGCTATGGCATGTGGTTTACCTACTATAGCAACTAATTGGAGTGCACATAAGGATTTTTATAATGAGACTAATGGATATCCGATAGAATTGAATGGATTGATAGATGCAAAAGCAAAATGTCCGTATTATACAGGGTTTCAATGGGCTGATCCAAGTGAAGAACATTTGATGCATCAAATGCGATATGTTTTTGAACATCAAGACGAAGCTGCAGAAAAAGGAAGAAAAGCCGCTGAAGAAGTTCAGAGTAAGTGGACATGGGAAAATGCTGCAAAGAAGATTATTGATAGATTGAATGCAATTTGAGAGAAGGAGTATCATGATGAAAGGTATCATTCTTGCGGGTGGTAGCGGTACAAGACTTTACCCGCTGACAAAGGTAACGTCCAAACAATTGCTTCCGGTTTATGACAAGCCGATGATTTATTATCCGATGTCTGTTTTGATGAATGCGGGAATCCGGGAGATTCTGATTATATCAACCCCGCAGGATACCCCAAGGTTTTCCGATTTACTTGGGGACGGACATCAGTTTGGTGTGAATCTGAGTTATGCCGTACAGCCGTCTCCGGATGGACTGGCACAGGCGTTTCTGATTGGAGAGAAATTCATAGGGGATGATACCGTGGCGATGGTACTGGGAGATAATATTTTTTCCGGGCACGGCCTGACAAAGAGACTGAAAGCTGCCGTTACGAATGCAGAGAGCGGAAAAGGTGCCACCATATTTGGCTATTATGTAGATGATCCGGAGCGTTTCGGAATTGTTGAATTTGATGACAAAGGCAGTGTAATCAGCATTGAGGAAAAACCGCAGAAGCCGAAAAGTAATTACTGTGTTACCGGTCTGTATTTTTATGACCATCATGTTGTGGAATATGCAAAGAGTCTCAAGCCTTCAGCCCGTGGGGAGCTTGAGATTACGGATTTAAACCGGATATATCTGGAAAAAGGCAGTCTGAATGTGGAGCTTCTGGGGCAGGGATTTACCTGGCTGGATACCGGAACTCATGAAAGCCTTGTGGATGCCACCAATTTCGTCAAGACGGTGGAGCAGCACCAGCACCGTAAGATTGCCTGTCTGGAGGAAATTGCGTATCTGAACGGATGGATTAGCAGGGAAGAGCTCATGGCAGTGTATGAGGAGCTGAAAAAGAACCAGTATGGCCAGTATCTGAAGGATGTCCTGGATGGCAAATATGTGGATACACTGTCCTAGCCGGAAGATGGAGGGAGTAACGAATGACAATCATTGTGACCGGCGGTGCCGGATTTATTGGAAGTAATTTTATTTTTTACATGCTTGAGAAACATCCGGATTACCGGATTGTCTGCCTGGACAAGCTGACCTATGCGGGAAACCTGACAACGCTTGCATCGGTTATGGATCATCCGCAGTTTCGTTTTGTAAAAGCGGATATCTGTGACAGGGCTGCAGTGCAGCAGTTATTCGAGGAAGAGCATCCGGATATGGTGGTGAATTTTGCGGCAGAATCCCATGTGGACCGCTCGATTGAGGATCCGGAAGTTTTCCTCCGGACAAATATCATGGGAACAGCAACACTGATGGATGCCTGCAGAACCTATGGGATTCAAAGATATCATCAGGTATCTACGGACGAAGTATACGGGGATCTGCCGTTGGACAGACCGGATCTGTTCTTTACGGAAGAAACTCCGATACATACAAGCAGTCCGTATTCTGCGTCCAAGGCATCTGCGGATCTGCTGGTTCTGGCATATCACAGGACTTATGGACTGCCGGTTACCATCAGCCGTTGTTCGAACAATTACGGCCCGTATCATTTCCCGGAGAAACTGATTCCGCTCATGATTGCAAATGCGCTGCATGACAAGCCGCTTCCGGTGTACGGAGAGGGCAAAAATGTCCGGGACTGGCTGTATGTGGAAGATCACTGCAAGGCGATTGACCTGATTCTGCATCATGGCAGGGCCGGGGAAGTGTACAATGTCGGCGGGCACAATGAGAAGCAGAATATCGAGATTGTAAGGCTCATCTGTAAGGAGCTTGGAAAACCGGAAAACCTGATTACTTACGTCGGAGACCGGAAAGGGCATGACATGCGGTATGCAATCGATCCGACCAAGATTCATGAAGAACTGGGATGGCTTCCGGAGACAAAGTTTGAGGATGGCATTAAAAAGACCATCCGCTGGTATCTGGACCATCAGGAATGGTGGGAGACCATCATTTCCGGTGAATATCATAATTATTATGAGAAAATGTATGGAAACAGGTAAAGGTGGAGACAGATGAAATTTTTTGTAACAGGTGTCAGAGGACAGCTGGGGTATGATGTTATAAAAGAGCTGCAGCGGAGAGGACATGAGGGCGTGGGTTCTGATATTTTCCCTGCTGACAATGACACAGAGAGTTATGTGCAGCTTGACATCACGGACAGGGAAGCTGTCGACAGGGTGATTACGGAGGTTCATCCGGATGGTGTCATTCATTGTGCCGCCTGGACAGCAGTGGACAAGGCAGAAGAGGATGCCAACAGGGAAAAGGTAAGGGCGGTCAATGTTGTGGGAACGGAAAACATCGCCGGAGTC
>JAQXZD010000035.1 GCA_029227035.1 Lachnospiraceae bacterium | reverse complement strand
ACCGGAAGGATGGGTTCATAAGATCCTGTAACTATTTGGAGCTCCGAATAGTTAAAAAGAGGGCAGTTAGATGAAAATAACTGCCCTCTTTTTTTTGTATATGATATAATAAGATTTAAACGTAAGCAGAGGAGGGCGGATTGTGACAGAGGCACAGAAGAGGGCAAGAGCAAGTATGCTTCGAAGAAAGAAGCAGTTGCGTCGGCGGATGCTTATCCTGATAGCGGTTATCGCCGGAATAGTTCTGATTGCTTTTATGATCCGGAGAATCGGAAGCAGGCAGACCTCGGCAAATGAGAACTGGAACATTACCGATAAAAAATATATCGAAGAGAGACCGGAGCTGGATGTGGAGTTACTTCCAATCAACAAGTATTCAAGGCCGGGGACGGCACTTACGGAAGTAAACGGAGTGGTGGTGCACTATACGGCAAATCCGGGGACTTCCGCGATGCAGAACCGGGATTATTTTGCGGGACTGGCAGAATCTCACGAGACGTCAGCCAGCAGCCATTTTATCATTGGGCTTAAGGGTGAGATTGTGCAGTGCGTTCCGTGCAATGAAGTGGCATACGCCTCCAAAGAGCGCAACTATGATACCGTTTCCATTGAGTGTTGTATTGAGGATGAGACGGGCAAGTTCAATGATGAGACTTATCAGTCATTGGTTGAGCTTGTGACATGGCTGATGGGACGTTATGATCTGCGGGTGGAGGATGTCATCCGTCATTATGATGTGACCGGAAAGAATTGCCCGAAATATTATGTGGAAAATGAGGACGCCTGGGTGAATTTTCGAAATGATCTGGCGGCGTATATTGCCAAGAATGGAGTAGACAAAAAAAAGTAAATACACTAAAATAACAGATAGATATTGAAATGACCGGAAAAGGAGACTTTTTTTGCAGGAAATCTATAGGGAATTAGTGGAGCAGAGGAATGTCCGGAGCAATCTGAGTGCGCTCAGGGCAGAGCTTCGTAAGGGAACAGAAGAAGAGTGGAGACAAACTAGACACTTTGTGGAAGCGCATGAGGCAGATTTTTTTGGATTTTTGAATCATGAGGATGCCAAGACGCGCAAAAATGCGGCGCTGTTGCTGGGAGATCTGGAGTACGAGCGCGCGGCGGATATTCTTTTTGATACCTATCAAAAAGAGCAGACATTGTTTGTAAAGAGCGCCTATCTGGAAGCATTATCGAAGATGGACGTGGAGCAGAAGGTTCCGGAACTGAAAGCGTGTCTGGAGAGTCTGATGGCGCAGGAGATTTCGGAGGAGAACCGCAAACATGTCAGCGAAGAAATCCGGATGCTTCACGCGGTTCTGATGCAGTATGAAGAGATGATGCATCATACGTTTGATGAGAGGCAGCAGAAGAATCGTGTCATTTTAACCGCGGTAAAAAATTGCAGGGAAACCGTACAAAAGCAGGTGGGCGGAAAATTGCATCCACTCGGAGTGCTGATTGAGACGGATGATCTGACAGCGTTACAGCAGGTCAGGACATTTCGGGAAATGCTGTTTCCGGTTCCTGTGAAGGGGCTTTTGCCTTCGAATCCGAAGGAGGCGGCACAGGCGGTCTGGAAGCCGATGTTAGCCTTATGCAGGAAGTATCACAGGGAACCGGAGCCGTTTTATTTCAGAATAGAGTGTAAGGCGAAGCTGACTCTGGAAGAGAGAAGTGCTTTTACCAAAAGGCTGGGAGCGTATATGGAGCAGATGTCAGGCGGTGCGCTGGTTAATTCTGTGAGCGACTATGAAGTGGAGCTTCGGCTGGTGATGGATCGAAGCGGAGCCTTTTTTCCGTGCCTGAAGTTTTATACATGGAAGGACAGGCGGTTTTCTTATCGGAAGAATGCAGTTGCCACCTCCGTTCATCCGTCCACGGCGGCGCTTATCATGGAACTTGCCGCTCCGTATCTGAAAGAAAATGCACAGATTATGGATTCGTTCTGTGGTGTGGGAACGTTGCTGATTGAGCGGGACATCCGCGTTCCGGCAAGGGAAAAATACGGGACGGATATATTTGGCAGCGCCATTGAAGGAGCGCGGGAAAACGCTTCGCTGGCAGGAGAAAACATTCATTTTATACACAGGGATTTCATGGATTTTCGGCATGAATATCCTTTTGACGAGATTGTGACCGATATGCCGGGACGGGGAAAAATGTCCCGCGAAGAAGTGGACACACTGTATGAGGAGTTTTTCCGGAAAGCACCCGATATTCTGGCAGAAGAGGCAGTCATTATCATGTATACGGGAGAGCTTGGATTTGTCAAAAAGCAGCTTCGGCTGCATAAGGAATATACATTGTTGCAGGAATATTGTATGCAGAGCAAGCGGCAGCAGTATTTACTGATTATCAGGGTAGAGAAGGGGCGCAGATGAGGAGCGGAAGAGACGAAGAGAAAGACAATTTTGATAACGGTCTGATTAACACAGAGATGCTTCAAGAACTGCAGGATCAGTTTTGCCGTGCGAATAATCTGTACCTGGTATGTATGGGGAAGCAGGAGGGCGTGATTACGCAGGCATACGGCAGCAAAGAAGAGCTGGCCTATATTTATTCCATTGTGAGTAAAGAGGCTTACATGAGTCTGGTTTCGCGGATGGAGCGCACTACCACGGAGAGTATGCTGGAGCAGGATTTGGAACAGGATTACATCAAAATGTGTGCGATTTCCACACGGGTAGAAAAGAGCATGCAGCTTATCTGGATTGTTATCGGAGTTCTCGCGGAACGTTTGGAGGAAGCAGAAGTTCCGGAGTGTATCATGCGGACAACAGAGGAGCACTGGTATGCTTCCGTGGAATTTTTGTCCCTTTTGTCGCGGCAGATTTTTGAGAGCAGAATCAATCAGCTTCTGGCGCAGACGGCAATGGAGCGGAGCATTGCTTCGGAAGAGGCGATGGAGAAGCAGCTTCACCGCGCCCGTGCGATGGAAGAAGTCCTGCGGGGGCTGGAGTCGGATAACGGTTTTCCGAAGCTGGTGGAAGATATATTGAGGGAAACCAGTGAGAGCCTTGGAATCGGAGGCGCGTTTCTGCTTCGGGAGAACATGGAGGATGGAACCCTGGATATCATCTGTGAATATGCGGCGGAAGCGAAAAATGCCATTATTCAGGGATTTCAGGGGATTCAGAAAGCGGAAGTTCCGTTCTATAACGGAAAGCCGTACATGATTTCTTCGGATTCCATGAGACCGGAAGCTTTTGAGCGTTTTATGGAAAAATATCATATTTCCGCGGCTGTGTTTCAGCCGGTAGAGGCGAACGAAAAACTGGTCATGTATCTGGGATTTTGCGAATACGGAAAGGAGCGTATCTGGAATCAGGAGGATGTCAAGTTTATGAATGATGTCAAGATGGTGATACAGAGTATTCTGGTTAAGCGGATTGCGAAAAATTCTCTGGCAAGTTCCTATGCATCTCTGGAAGCCATTCTGGAAAATGCGGGTTGCGGTATCTGCGTGACAGATTATAAGGCGCATGCCATTTTGTATACCAACCGGACTTTTAAGAATATTTTTGAGCAGAGAATCAAGGACGGAAGGCTGGGCGAGCTTGTCTTTTCGGAAAAAGAAGAAAAGCGCGTCTATTATGATGAGGAAGTATATTTTCCGGAGGAGGAGCGCTGGCTGGATGTGCACCGGACACAGATTGACTGGGTGAACGGGTGCAAGGTGAGCCTTTGCACGCTCCATGATATTACGGACAAGAAGATTTACCAGAAAAAGATTGAAAGTCAGGCGAACAATGATTTTCTGACCGGCCTGTTTAACCGTATGCGCTGTGAGCAGGATCTGGCAAAATACATTACGAAAGCAAAGACGGTAGACGGACAGGGAGTCCTTTTGTATATTGATCTGGATGATTTTAAGAATATTAATGACGGTCTGGGACATCAGTATGGAGATGTCCTGTTGAAGGCGATTTCCCATAGTATGCAGCGGATTCAGGGGATAGAGCGCACCTGTTACCGTATGGGCGGGGATGAGTTTATCGTAATCATTCCGGACGAGCTGTATTCGCAGATGAAACGGATTCTGCAGGAGATTACCTCCATTTTTACGAAGCCATGGTTTTTGAAGGGGGAGGACTATTACTGTACCATGAGTATGGGAGTGGTTTATTTCCCGGCGGACGGAGATTTGGTGGAAGATCTGATCCGAAAAGCGGATATGACGGTGCATGCTGCCAAGAAAAAGGGCAAGAACCGGATTGAATATTATGATGCGAAGGATGATGTGACGGCATATAAGCGGCTTGATATGGAGAAGAATATGCGTATGGCAGCCATGAACTCCTGTGATGAATTTGAAGTATATTATCAGCCGATTGTGGATGTCACGGAGGAGGGGATACCATGCTGTGGAGCGGAGGCTCTGGTACGCTGGAATTCCGGCGCTCTGGGCTTTGTCAATCCGGAGGATTTTATCCCGCTGGCGGAGTATCTGGGACTGATTAATCCGATTGGAGATTATGTGCTTCTCAATGCGGCAAAGCGATGCAAATACTGGAATGATATGGGACATCCGAATTACAAGGTGAATGTGAATCTCTCGGTTGTCCAGCTTTTGCAGAATGATATTGTAAAAAAGATTGCGCGGGTTCTGGAGGAGACCAGAATCAATCCGAATAACCTGACGCTGGAGGTGACGGAGAGTCTCGCCATCAACGATATGGACCGGATGAAGAAGGTGCTGAGCGAGATTAAAAATCTGGGAGTCCGGGTGGCACTGGATGATTTCGGTACCGGTTATTCATCCCTGAATTATATCCGGGAGATGCCGTTTGATGTGATAAAAATTGACCGTTGTTTCATTGAACATCTGGGTGAGGATGATTTCTCGGATGCCTTTGTCAAGATGGTAACGGAGCTTGCCAATACCATCGGGGTAAAGGTCTGTGTGGAGGGTGTGGAAACACCGAAGCAGAGAGATATTGTGAAGTCCATGAATGTCAATATGATACAGGGGTATTTGTTCGGAAAGCCGGAAAAAATAGAGAGTTTTGAAGAAAAATACTTATAACCGAGTTAGAATTCCAAAGGCAGGAGAAGACAGTGGCATACGAAAAACTTTTAAATGAAATCTATGCGGCGGTATCTTTGAAATATCTGTGGAAAGAATATCAGCCCTATTTTATCAAGAGCGAATCACCGGACTGGATTAACGAAACAATGGATTTTGGTCTGGAAGTCAGCCAGGCGCTCCTTCCCGGTGATGGGCAGGAGGAGAGCTTTATTGAACAGTACCTCGGGTGTCTTAAGGATGAGCTCCCGCCTCAGGCTTTTGAGAAATATGGAGACCGCCTGAATTTTTATAACGGGCGGTTCTGGGCGATTCTTCCGGACAAGGAGGTACAGCAGGATTACCTTTCCAAGGCAAAATACCGGTTTGACAGAAAACTGGAAAAGCTGAATACCAACTATGTCCACAAGCGCTATAACGGATTGTATCTTTTTTTGCATCCCACGGATGGGAATGATATAGATGCGGGGGCATTGTTTGAATATATGCGTTATACGCAGGCGAAAAAGCGAAAGCGTTTTGACTGGGTATTTTTGAACTGCGTGAAGACGATTTATGTGTGTAATTACAGAGCGGATACCATTGAGCCCATTGTACTGCCGCAGAATGCAGAAAATTTTCTGAACACGGAGGCGGAATATTTACGGTATTGCCGTGAGTGGACAGATGGGATGGCGTTGGATAAATAAAAAACGGGAAACCCTGATTCCAAGGTTTCCCGTTTTTAATCATGCAGGAGATGGGACTTGAACCCACACGATATTGCTACCACAGGCACCTGAAGCCTGCGCGTCTGCCAATTCCGCCACTCCTGCGAACAAAGACTATTCTATCGGATTTTGGACCGTATGTCAAGAGAAAAATAAGGAAATATTTATCTTCCAATGTTTATCTTGACACAGACTGAAAATGCGTGCTATGATGAAGCCGATATTAGGGAGTAGTTCGCATCGGAAGATGCTGTACTTTTCGTCATCACGTTATAGAATTTCATTATAACCGGATGGTACACTGAGATAAGAACGAGACTATTATCGTACATACGTAAGACGAGAGATAAGCTCTTTTTGCTTAAGGTGAGAAGAGCTTATCCGGAGTGATGTGCGATAGGTCTCGTTATTTTTGTGTCCGGATGGTTGATCAGACAGGCATTTCAGCCATACATTCACCAAGAGAGACATCGTTCACCCTCCAACCGAAAAGTATTTTGCGGCGTGTTGTAACAGAAAAGGAGGAATGGAATGAAACAGGAATGGGAGCAGACCGCAGAAGAATTACTGGAAGAATGGAAAGCTTCTGAGGACGGACTTAAGCAGGAAGAGATCGCGCACCGGCAGGAAAAGTATGGGCGCAATATTTTGGCGGAAGGCAAAAAAGAGAGCGTTCTGTCGGTTTTTCTGCATCAGTTTTGTGATCTTTTGGTATTGATTCTTTTGGTGGCAGCGGGAATCTCGGCAGTATCCGGGAATGCGGAGAGTACGCTGGTAATTCTTCTGGTACTTATTATGAACGCTGTGCTCGGTACGGTGCAGCATGTAAAGGCACAGCAGTCTCTGGAGAGCCTGAAGGAGCTGTCGGCTCCAAGCGTCAAGGTGCTGAGGGATGGAAGAAAACAGGAGATTCCATCCGAAGAGCTGGTTCCCGGAGATATTGTAACCGCAGAGGCGGGAGATCTGATTGTGGCAGACGGACGAATCCTTCACAATTACTCGCTTCAGGTAAATGAGAGTTCACTGACCGGAGAGTCTGTGAATATTGAAAAGACGCAGCAGGTTCTGTCCGGGGAACTTGCCCTTGCAGACCGTAAGAATATGGTATATTCCGGAAGTCTGGTGACATACGGCCGTGCGGATGTTCTGGTTACTGCCACAGGGATGCAGACAGAGCTGGGCAGGATTGCGGGGCTTATGAATGAGGTGAAGGAAAATAAGACACCGCTCCAGATAAGCATGGACCGGTTCAGCCGGCATCTTGCCATATTTATCATGGCAATTTCAGCGGTGGTGCTGGGTCTGTGCATTTACCGCAAAATGGATCTGCTGGATTCTTTTATGTTTGCAGTGGCACTTGCGGTTGCGGCAATTCCGGAGGCTCTGAGTTCCATCGTGACCATCGTGCAGGCAGCGGGAACCCGCCGGATGGCAAGAGAGAATGCGATTATCAAAGAGCTGAAAGCAGTGGAGAGCCTGGGGTGTGTGTCGGTCATCTGTTCGGATAAGACGGGAACCCTCACGCAGAACCGTATGACGGTGAAGAGTGTCTGGCTGGACGGACAAGTTTTAAAGCCGCAGGAGCTTGATATTGGCAATCAATTGCACCGTTATCTGCTTTATGATGCCGTGTTAAACAACGATTCCAGTATCGTGGACGGAAAAGGGATTGGAGATCCCACGGAGTATGCACTTCTGGATATGTTCCGCTGTGTTCCGGAGGGGGATATCAATCCGGATGAAGAAGATATAAGGCAGATGATGGACAGAAAAGAGGAGCTTCCTTTTGATTCGGAGCGCAAGCTGATGAGCAGCAAGTACAAACTGCACGGAGTAGAGACAATTCTTGTAAAAGGTGCGGTGGATGTGCTCGTGGACCGTTGCAGTCATGTTCGGTACGGGGATGGAATCTGTCCGATGGATGCACGGGAAAAGGAAAAGATTGAGGCACAGAATCTTGCCTATTCACAAAACGGAATGCGTGTGCTTGCCTTTGCTTATAAGGAGAGCGAAGAAAAGCTCACGGTGGAAAATGAAAACGGATTTGTTTTTCTCGGGCTTGCAGCGATGGTGGATCCGCCTCGCCCGGAAGCGGTACAGGCGGTTATGGATGCCAAGAGCGCCGGAATCCGGCCGGTTATGATTACGGGTGACCATAAGGTTACAGCCACAGCAATTGCAAAGGAAATCGGCATTTACGAAGAAGGTGATCTGGCACTGACCGGAATGGAACTGGATACCATGGGAGAGCAGGAGCTGGAAGAAAAGATAGACAGGATATCGGTATATGCCCGCGTGTCACCGGAAAATAAGATTCGTATCGTGAAGGCATGGCAGAAGAAGGGACATATCGTGTCCATGACCGGGGATGGCGTGAATGACGCACCGGCGCTCAAAAAAGCGGATATCGGTGTTGCGATGGGGATTACGGGAACAGAGGTGGCAAAGGATGCCTCTGCCATGATTCTTATGGATGACAATTTTGCCACCATCATGAAGGCGGTGGTAAACGGAAGAAGTGTCTATCGCAATATAAGGAATGCAATTATTTTCCTTTTGTCCGGAAATATGGCGGCGATTCTGGCAGTGCTCAACACCACTTTTGTGGGACTTCCGGTTCCTTTTGCACCGGTGCATTTGCTGTTTATCAATCTTTTGACGGATTCGCTTCCGGCAATTGCAATCGGCATGGAGAGGACGGATGAGGCTCTGCTCAAGGAGAAGCCGAGGGATCCGTCTGAAGGAATCTTAAACAAAACAGTGTTTGGAAAGATACTGGGGCAGGGAGCAATGATTGCCATTGCGGTCATGTGTGCTTTTTATCTCGGACTTCAGGACAGCGCGGCAACCGCATCTACAATGGCATTTGCCACCTTAACGCTGGCAAGGCTGTTTCACGGTTTTAACTGCAGAAGCAGGCAGTCTGTTTTCCGGATCGGACTGCTGTCGAATCCATACAGTATATATGCTTTTCTGGGAGGACTCGCGTTGTTGTCTCTGGTACTGTTTGTGCCGGCGCTTCACAGTCTGTTTCTGGTAAGTGTGCTGTCTTCTGTGCAGGTGTTGTGGATTCTTGGACTTGCGCTGTTGCCGACGGTGTTCATTCAGATTGGAAAAGCGTTGTTTGTAAAGTAGGAGGGGGAAATGGAATCGATTACTTTTCTTTATTTCTGGGAGCAGATGCTGGCGCATCCGGCACTGTTTATCGCGGTACTTTTGACACTGGGAGTGATTTTTGTCAACGGCTGGACGGATGCACCAAATGCGATTGCAACCTGTGTGACAACACGCTGCATGAATGTCAATCTGGCGATTCTGATGGCGGCAGTCTGCAATTTCCTTGGAGTTATTGTGATGTCGCTTATCAACACGAAGGTTGCATCGACCATCAGGAACATGGTCAATTTTGAAGGCGATACGAAAAAAGCCATGGTAGCTCTGTGTGCGGCAATGACCGCGATTGTTATCTGGGCGGTGGGATCCTGGTATTTTGGAATTCCTACCAGCGAAAGCCATGCCCTTATCGCGGGACTGTCCGGTGCGGCAATTGCGCTGCAGGGCGGCATGGGAGGAATCAATCCGGCAGAGTGGATCAAGGTTATCTATGGACTGTTTCTGTCCGTGGCGCTTGGGTTTGGACTGGGCTTTGTGATATGCAGATGGATTACGCTGATTTTTTGGAAAGCGGACCGGCGAAAAATGGATTCCTTTTTTACGGGAGGACAGATTTTCGGAGGGGCAGCCATGGCGTTTATGCATGGAGCACAGGACGGGCAGAAGTTTCTGGGAGTCATGCTTCTGGCGCTTTGCCTGACAAATGGGATGGAGCAGACTGGGGATGTGACGCTTCCGGTATGGATGATGCTGTTGTGTTCGGTGGTGATGGGAGTGGGAACTTCCATTGGCGGCAAGAAGATTATCAAATCGGTGGGTATGGATATGGTAAAGCTGGAAAAGTATCAGGGCTTTTCCGCGGATCTGGCGGCTGCCGTGGGAATATTGCTTTCCACAATTTCCGGAATTCCGGTCAGCACCACTCATATGAAGACCACGGCAATTATGGGAGTGGGAGCCACAAAGCGTTTTTCGGCAATCAATTATAAAGTGGTAAAGGATATGGTGCTGACATGGGTACTGACATTCCCGGGCTGCGGCTTGATTGGATACATTATGGCGAAACTGTTTTTACTGTGTATGTAGGAGAGAAAGAGCATGAAAAAGAAGAAAGAGGAGTTTTTTTACAAAAATCTGTGTGCCTGCGTGGAAGTGGCAGGCGAAGCGGCAAGCATGTTGAAGGAGACCGTACAGGAATATGACGAAAGCCGGCTTCAGGAAAAGCTGGATGCCATGCATGAACTGGAGCAGAAAGGGGATGCAAAGCATCACAAGATGATGTCTGCTCTCAGTCAGGCATTTATCACCCCCATTGAGCGGGAGGATCTGGTGGCGCTCAGCAACTATCTGGATGACATCACGGATGCGGTGGAGGATGTCATGCTGGAGCTATACATGAGTGGAGTTAAGACCATTCGCAGAGACATGATTCCGATGCTGGAGCTTTTGATAGAGGGGCTTCAGGCATTGGGGAATGTCATGAAAGAATTGAAGGATCTGAAACATTCCAAGAAGATGAATGGGTATATTATCCGGGTAAATGAGCTGGAGGAGAAGGGCGATAAACTGTTTGTGGAAAATATGCATGATCTGTATCAGGAAACGGATTTGAAAACCATTCTGGTGTGGCGCAAAATCTATGAGGGGATCGAGAACTGTATGGATTGTTGTGAGCATACGGCGGATGTGGCTGCGATGGTCTGCATGAAAAATTCGTAATAATACCAAGAAGAAATAAGTGCCGGGAAAGTTGAGGCACTTATTTCTTTGTGAAGCGCTACTTGTAAGAGACAAGTTCCGACAAAGGAATACGCTGCGTAGTATGACGTTTTGGATCTTCCGGCAATTCACTGGTGTATCCGACTGCCAGAATATTAATCGGTTCCAAAGTGTCCGGAAGATTAAATTCCTGTTTGATGACATCCGGCTTAAAATAGCATATCCAAACGGTGCCAAGCCCTAATTCTGTGGCTTCCAGCATCATATGATCCGTTATGATGGAAGCATCAATATCGACAGTCTGCTTGTTGTCAAAAGGACGCTTCCATGCGACGGAGCGGTCGCTACAGACAATGATGGCAAGAGGAGCATGATATTTATTGTGTTATAGGTTAACCTGTAATATAATTTTAAGAAAGCACATAGAAAAAAGCAAGAATGCACTTTTTAGGTATATACTTACCAAAAAGTAAGTTAGAAGGTGAAAGAATGGAACAAATATGTGAAAGTACATTACTTTGTCCGGTGGAAGCTACCATTCAGCTTATTGGTGGAAAATACAAAGCAGTCATTTTGTGGCATTTGATGAATAATACACTGCGATATAGTCAGTTGCATAAAAAAATGCCGAAAGCAACGGACAAAATGCTGACGCAACAACTGAGGGAACTGGAGAAAGATGGATTGATCAACAGAAAGGTCTATCCGGTTGTGCCTCCAAAAACGGAATATTCACTGACTGAATTTGGAAAAAGTCTGATACCGATTCTTGATGCCATGTGCAATTGGGGAACGGATTATTTGAATGAATTGGAACGGGAGGGATAAGTGTATGAATATCGGTTGTAGAATAAAAGGGAGATGTTTTATGAAAGTGCAATATTTACACCAATCTATTGACTAAATGCAAATATTGCACTATTATTCTTCTGGAGGTGCAAATATGGGCAATCTAAAGGATTTACGCATAGAGAAGAAAATGACACAACAGGAAGTGGCAGATTTAGTTGGAATTTCCTTACGCTCTTATAAATCATATGAAAATGATGAAGAAAAAGAAGGCACAATAAAGTACAACTATATTATGGAACAACTAATAAAAATAAATTTTATAGATGAAGAACATGGGTTGTTAACGATAGAGGATATAACTAGAAAATGTGAAAAAGTATTATCTGGGTACGATGTAAACTTCTGTTACTTGTTTGGCTCATATGCCAAAGGTAAGGAAACTCCTACAAGTGATGTTGATTTACTTGTATCTACGAATATAAAAGGATTGAAATTTTATGGGTTGGTTGAAGAATTAAGGGTTGAACTTCGAAAAAAGGTAGATGTTTTAGACATGAATCAACTCAAGGAAAATCTTGAGTTGACAGAAGAGATACTTAAGGATGGGATAAAAATTTATGGATAATAAAAAGAATGACACCTACTATATACAAAAGCTGAAAACGGATTTGGAGTTTGTTGTGAAACATATGAGGAATGTAGATATAGAGGAGTTGAATCGTAACGAAGTTTTGTTGGACTCGATGCTATTTAGAATGATTCAGATTTCTGAGAATGCAAAAAGGTTATCTGAAGACTATAAATTGAAAAATGACAACATTCCGTGGAAGGCATTGGCCGGATTGCGAAACAGAATTGTTCATGATTATGGGAATGTAGATTTAAATATTGTATATGAAACCTTAAAGAACGATATTCCAGATCTTTTGGAATTGTTAGATGATAAAAAAAGTATGTAGTATCGGTTGTAGAAGCAATGGTTTCAGGGGTACGGATTAATGGGCGAAATATGGGAACTTGTTGATGGAAACGAGAGAAAAACAGGAATGGAAATCGAAAGAGGCACGAATACGCCGATTCCTCACGGAATGTATCATATGGCAGTTGATATCTGGACGAAAAGCAAAGATGGAAAAATCTTACTGACACAGAGGCATCCGGACAAAGACTGGCCATTGTACTGGGAATGCAGTGGTGGTTCACTTGTCAAAGGAGAAAGTATTGTATCCGGTGCACAAAGGGAGTTGCAGGAAGAAACCGGAATTATTGTTCCGGAGGACAAGTTGGATTATTTAGGAAAAACCGTTATGCCGGAGTATCAATGCATCATGCATACTTTTATGGTTCGTCTTGAGAGGGATGTAACTTTAAAACTGCAATCGGATGAAGTGATTGGTGCAAAGTGGGTAGATATTTCGGAACTGGAAGCGATGAAGGAGAAGATTGTGGAAAGTGTCTGGAGGCGATATTTGCAGTTCAAGAACCGGCTTATTCGATAAAAGACCAAATAAATTTTTTGAACCTGGTATTTCAAAAAAATTTTAAATAGTTGTTGCGACTTGCATGATGATATGTTACTATCTGTTTAAAGAAAATTTTAAATAGGTAAGAACCATGAGAGAAACAAATATTTTTAAAGTGTTGGCGGACAGCCAACGGAGAGATATTCTTACGATGTTGAAGAATGGACGCTTAAATGCCGGGGAGATTGCAGAAAAATTGCAGATTACACCGGCTGCGCTTTCTTATCATTTAAAGCTGTTAAAGAGTGCCGATTTGATATCTGAATACAAAGAAAAAAATTTTGTATATTATGAAATCAATACTACAGTTTTGGATGAATTAATCATATGGGTTAACCAGTTTGGAGGGAAAAAAGAATGAAAAAAATCATGTGGATAGCTGCTATGATTCCTGTTGTGGTTACAAGTATAGTGCTGCAGTTTATGCCTGATACAATACCGATGCATCATGATTTGGCGGGAAATACGGACAGATGGGGCAGTAAAACAGAAAGTCTTATTTTACCGGTAATCATTTTGGTTATTACACTTTTTTGGCACCTGATGATCTGTGCATTTGAGAAAAAAGAGTTAAATGCAAAAACGGAAAAAGAGCAGATGGAAGCAAAATCTTCTGCAAGAGTATTAGGCATTGTAGGAATTACGCAGGCTATCATGTTTGGAATTATGCATTATTTTATTCTTTATTCTTCATGGATGCAGGCAAATACCGGGGGCACAAAGACCACGATTGATATAGCAAAGGTTTCCTGTATTTTATGTGGCATTATGCTTGTTGTGTTAGGAAATTTTTTGACAAAGGCAAAGAAAAATGCAGTAATGGGAGTTCGAACTGTCTGGAGTATGTATAACGATAATACATGGAGAAAGAGTAATCGTTTTGGCGCAATCTGCATTATCATTGCAGGGTTATTGACTATCATTACAACTGCTTTTACAAATGGGATGACCGGCACTATCTTTTTGCTGGTATATATATTAATAGCAGCGGTCATAGCAGTGGTATATTCAAAAAGGGTATATGATCAGGAAAAAAGCTGATGTAATATAATGGAAACTGTGAAAATAGAAAATACTGTTTATCAGGACGAAACCGACTATTTCAAAGATTATGAAAGGTGGTTGGAGTGTCACGGAAAGGAAGGAATAGATGCATGGACATTGAATATAAAAAACTGACCGAAGCGGAATTGCCGGTGTTTATTGACATGAGAATTAACCAGTTGCGGGAGGAGGGCGCCAAGGAAGAAATTGATTTGAAACCGGCGCTGCGAGATTATTATGAAAGACATATGGCGGACGGAACCTTTGTATCGTGGCTTGCAATGGATGGAGACCGGATTATCGGAACAAGTGGAATGTCTTTTGTGGAGAAACCGCCGTACTTTGGGTGTCCGACCGGAAAGATGGGATTGTTGTCAAGTATGTTTACGGATCCGGCCTATCGAAGAAAGGGAATTGCCAGGGAACTTCTTGACAAAGTGGTGAAAGAAGCAAGGGCTTATGGCTGTGGGACGGTTCAGATTACAGCGTCGGATATGGGAGTGAAGCTTTATGCGGCGTATGGGTTTATTCATAATGAAAATTTTATGCAGTACCGGTTGTAGAATAAATGGTTTCAGGGAGACGGACTAATGGGCGAAATATGGGAACTTGAGAGGAACAATATGACTACATTAACTTTAACCACTCCAGCTTTTGAATCAGAAGAATGGATACCAAATCGACATAGCGGATTTGGAGAGGATTTCTCACCGGAACTGCATATTGATGGCATTGATGCAAATGCAGTTTCGATGGTAATCACATTGGATGATTTAGAACATCCAATTCAACCCGGATATAATCATTGGGTTGCATGGAATATACCCCCGGTAAGTGTTTTGCCGGAACATTTACCAAAAGGAGCAGTTGTTGAGCAGCCTTTACATATAGAACAAGGTCTGGCATATGGCAGACACTGTTATCGAGGACCGAAACCTCCATTCAACTGGAATCACAGGTATTGTTTTACTGTTTATGTACTTGATACAAAATTGAATATCAGCACAAGTTCTGACAAGGTTATGGTATTAAAAGCAATGGAAGGACATATATTGCAGACTGGCGTTTTATACGGAAAGTATCAGAGAAAACAGAGGAAAACTGCAAAATGAAATTGGCGTTTACCCTATTTTTTTGAATACTGGCATAGCATCAAGTGGTGCGGGAACGGTTACAGTCTGATCTCCGTCATAAACGATATTGTTATTGATGTTTTCCCATTTGCCCTTTGGCAGATAAACCTCACGTTCTCTTGCACCGAGAGAAAGTACGGGAGCAACAAGATAGTCACTGCCGAACATATATTGTTCGGGCAAGTTCCAGCACTTTTCATCCTCTGGAAATTCAAAGAACATTGTTCTGATAAGCGGTGCGCCTGTCTTTGAGGTTTCTTCCATAAGTTCTGCAATATAATCCTTCATTGAAATGCGGATATCAAGCCATTTTTTCATAATTGTGTATGCACCTTCGCCGTAGCTCCACATTTCGTTGGGGTGACCCGTGTAGAGATAACCGCCACCGAAGTTTCTGTCGTCAAGCTTAGGAATATCCCAGTCGGGACCTCTGTTTCCGTGCATACGAAGGATAGGGCAGAATACGCCGTACTGATACCAGCGAATGAGCAGCTCGATAAAATCGGGATCATTATGCTCGTCAGTCATAAATCCGCCGATGTCGGTTGTCCACCAAGGAATACCTGCAAGACCCATATTCTGACCCGCAATTACTTGGTCTTTGAAAGACTCAAAATTGGACTGGATATCTCCTGTCCATACAAGCGTTCTGTACTTCTGGCTGCCTACCCAAGCACTGCGGCAAAGATTTACAGCGTCATGATCGCCTATTGATTCCTGTCCGTTGAAAAATGCTTCGGCATACTTTTTGGGATATTCGCAGCCAACCTTAGAGCCTCTGCCTGTATAGTAACGATAGTTGTCAAAATCGTATTTTGTACTGTCAGGCTCTGCATTATCAAGCCAGAACAGGTCGATGCCCCAATCACGATAATTTTTCTTGCACTTGTTCCATACAAACTCCTGTGCTTCCGGATTGAAGAAGTCAACAGTTCCGCAATCGCCCTCATAATCGTAGGTCTGGATTGAACCGACATCTGTCGTGCTGATAAGTGCGTTTTGTTCCATTTCATAATAATTTTCGCTGCGTTTGTCAACGGATGGCCACACCGAAACCATAACCTTTGTTCCCATGGCGTGTAGTTCATCGGTCATTGCCTTTACAGCTTCCTTGCTCCAGTATTTATCGTCAAATTTCCAGTCGCCCTGATAAGGCCAGTGGAAGAAGTCGATAACGATAACGCCAAGATGAATACCGAGCTCCTTGTATCTTCTTGCAACCTCAAGTACCTCATCGGGAGTACGGTAACGAAGCTTGCACTGCCATAAGCCAAGGTAATCCTTGCTCATAACGGGAGCTCGTCCCACACATTCGGTGTAGTTGCAGACAATATCCGCAGGAGTGTCGTCTGCTGTAATCCAGTAGTCCACCATATCGCTTTCATCAGCAATCCATTTTGTGATATTTGTACCGAATGCCGCCTCGCCTGTTGCGGGATTATTCCACAGCATACCGTAACCCTTGCTTGAAATGACAAAGGGAACGCTTACCTGTGAATTTCTCTGTTCCAAAGGAAGAACAGCCCCCTTGAGGTTGAGAATAGGCATCTGATATTGTCCCATACCGAAAAGCTTTTCATCTGCGTCGGACTCAAAGCGTACCGTAAGCTTAAAGCCTTCGGAAGAAAGTCCCTTGTATTCGCGGGATTTTGTTTTGTAGCAGATAGCTTCTTTGCGGATTGAGCCGTAATAATAGCTGTAATATTCCTGAAGAATAAGCTCAGTATCCTTGTAGAAGGTGATGATACCTACGCAGTTGATCGTAGCCTTAATTCTGCCATTTACAATTTCGGCAGTTTCACCATCATTGTCGATGGTGACAACAGCATTATGCTGAACCTTTTCGGTTAAAGCGTGCTTGTCCTCGGGCATTTTTTTGAGGAGCGTTGCCCTTACTCGCAGAGCATTTTTGCCCCAGCCCTCGATACGGACGGTTTCATTTCTCAGACGTGCAATAAGCGCACCGTTCTCTTTATAAAATCTTATCATAGTGATACCTCCTGTGCAAAATTAAGGTTGACTGTTTTGAAATTTTGCATTATAAATATAATACCAAAAGAAGCAAAATAGTATAAGTAAATCATTTAAAACTATGATTATATCACCAAAGGAGCATATATGTCGATTGTAGATTACAGTGTGCTGGCGAGCAATACGGGTTGCGGTTATAATCCGCCATTCAAATCTGACGAAACAGGGCTTCACGGAAAGCCCGAATTCCCGATTGCAGTATATCACGCCGATGTTACGGATAATTTTGTGAGCTGGCATTGGCATGAGGAACTTGAGTTCGGCTTTGTCACAGAGGGAAGTATTCTTATGGAGTGCGGAAACGAAAGATTTACATTGCATAAAGGCGACATTTATTTTCTAAACTCCAACACACTTCACGCTTTGTTTAGGTCTGCTACAGAGAAAAAAAGTGTATTTCGCTCCATTGTGGCGCACGGCTCTATAATAGGCGGCAAAGACGATAGCGTTTTTTACAGGAAATATCTGTTGCCAATAACTTCAAACAGAAATCTCCGTGAATTGATTTTTACTCCGAAAGACAGCAATTATTCCAAACTTTTATCCCACTTGCAAAACATCTGGAATTCGGTAAACATTGAGGTTACTGATTATGAGTTAATTGTCAGGAACGAGCTTTCCGCAATTTTTCCGATACTTATACAGCTTTCGGAAAAAGAAATTCCTGCTGGCAGCACTGCAAGCATTGTGCAGGAAACACGGCTGCGTGATATATTGAATTTTGTTCACGCCCACTATGCCGAAAAAATCACCCTTGATGATATCGCCGCCGCAGCGTTTGTCAGTAAAAGCGAGGTTCTGCGCTGCTTTAAAAGCATTACAGGACAATCGCCGATAAGCTATCTGAAGAATTATCGTCTGCGTAATGCGGCATATATGATACAGAACACGGCATATTCTATAAACACAATCTGCGAGCTTTGCGGTTTTGATGACCACAGCTATTTTTCAAAATCTTTCAGGGAAATGTACGGTTGCAGTCCGAGGGAGTATAAGCATATATAGATACCGGAGTCGTGAATGGTATTTTTCAGAATGAAAAGTGTTGAGGATTTGGAAAATGGAATTTATAATAGTAATGTGAAAAACAATCCGGCTGATATATCAAAGGAGAGAAAAATGCAAATCATTAAATTAACGGACAAATATAAAGAGGAAGTATTTGGGATGATGAAAGTTTTTTATGCTTCCTCCGCAGTTATCCATAAGTCATCTGAGGCAGTTCTTACGAGAGATATCAACGATTGTATAGCGGATAATCCTTTCATAGAAGGTTATGTATTTAAAGAAGAGGATGATGTAATCGGATATTCCATGGTGTCTAAGAATTACTCCACGGAATACGGTGGACTCTGCATCTGGATAGAAGATCTTTATTTTAAGGAGCAGGCGAGAGGAAAGGGATATGCCGCTGTATATTTCAGGTTCCTTGAAGATACATACCGGGAGGCGGTAAGATTTAAACTTGAGGTGGAAGCGGAAAACACTTCCGCCATTGAAGCATATCATAAAAGTGGATATGAGATTTCCGAATACCATCTTATGACCAAAGAAATGGATAAGGATCTGGGAGGAAAATGAGTTGAAAAAAATACTGATAACAAACGATGATGGAATAGATTCCGACGGTCTGATTCGCCTTGCAAAAGCGGCGGTGGATTTTGGAGAAGTCTGGGTGGTGGCACCGGATGGACAGAGAAGTGCCATGTCTCACAGCATTACTTTAAGAAATAGCATGGAAGCTTGGAAATGTGACTTTCCGGTTCCCGGGGTGCATGCCTATGCCTGCGATGGAAAACCGGCAGACTGTGTGCGAATCGGGGCTTTAAATATTGTGCCAGGAAAACCGGATCACGTTTTTTCGGGAATCAATTATGGATATAATGCAGCCACGGATTTACAGTATTCTGCTACTGCAGGGGCAGCCTTTGAAGCAGCGTTTCAGGGAATTCATACTATTGCTTTTTCGGAGGAGGCCTGTGAAATCCATGAAGTTACGGATCGGTATCTGAAAGAAATTATGGCAGAGCTGATGGAAAGTCCGCTTGGAGCAAATCAGATCTGGAATGTTAATTTTCCGGGGTGTGTACTGGAACAGTGTCAGGGGATTCTTCGTGACCGGAAAGTTTCCACGGATGTGTTTTACAAAGACCGGTATCGGGAAACGGTGGTTGCTCCAGGCAGAATTTCTTATATGGTAGAAGGAGTCCTGCAGAATCACGCGGAAGAAGGAACGGATCTAAGGGCGATATTTGACAGGTATGTTTCCGTTGGAATTGCTACAAATATTTCATAGGAATTGGGTTGAGATACAAAAATTCATAAAAAGATAAAATTTGGTGTTGACAATTGTTGCTGGTTTTGATATTATAAATAAGTCGCTGAGACATGCGGAAGTGTCGGAACTGGCAGACGAGCAAGACTAAGGATCTTGTGAGCATTGCGCTCGTGTGGGTTCAAGTCCCATCTTCCGCATTACGTTTTTAAGAAAAAGCCTTGAATTTTCAAGGCTTTTTTCTTTTGCTATTTTTGTTACACTTTGTTACATTGCCTTTGACCCGAAAACCTTGGCGAATACATCCGCTTTTTCTGTGAGTGGAGTAACAGAGTGAATATAATATTTCTGCGTTGTAGAAATATCTTTGTGACCTGCAAAGTCAGAAATCATTCTGTCTGATAATAATTGGCTGTCATGCAGTTCAGAGATACAGGTTTTTCTAATTGCGTGGTTTCCGCTAGGCTTACCAGAGATAATAAATCGGTCTTTTTCATTTCTTACACCATTACATCTGCGAAGCACATTATTCACAGCATATTCATGCATTCTTTCACCAGACTTACTAACAAAGATATAATCCTCATCGTTTCGCCCGTTGGCTTTGTTTTCATCAAGTGCCATTTTAATATATTTTTTGGCGTCTGGTGTTAAAACCAAGGTTCTAATGCCTGCGTCGGTTTTGGGGTGTTGTGCAACTTTGTAGCCATTACGGACAATTTTACCATTTTCATCTTTGGTGTAGTTTTTAACCTCACCTCTGCTAATATGAATAGTATCTCCGTCAATATCACTTTCACGAAGTGCCACAAGTTCGCCAATACGCAGAGCAAGATTGAAATTTAAACAGATTGCTAAATAAGCGGTGTTTTTCGTTTTTTCAAATTGTGCAAGTGCTTCTTTGATAACGTCGCTTTTGGTGGTGCTGGAATAAATAATTTCTTCTTCTGGCTTTGCTTTTGCTTCAAAGAAAACATTTTTTGAAGGCATAGTAATTTGGCGTGGTAGATTTATCTGCACTATATTGTGACTAATACAATAATCATAGAGTTGGTTCATCAAACCTTTGACTTCTACATATTTCTTTTTGGTAAGGTTTCGTTTTGCTATTAGTTCTAAAAGCCAATCTGATAAATCGCCAACTGTCATTTTAGAAAGTTCTACTTTGATAATGGCGCTGTCTTTAAAATAGGTGTTCCAAACCCACTGCAATTTATTGGCTGTGCCTTTTTCCGAAGATAAATACTTATATTCAAGAAAGTTAGGGTAAATAGTTGCCATTGTTACCTTGTCTGTTTCTTCCTTTGCTTTGTAAAAATCAACTATGAAATTTTCAAGGTTCTCTTTTGTGGCTCTGGCTACTAACTTTCCGTATTTGCTACCGTCTGGAATTTTGGTTTTCCATCGTCCATCGTCAGCAAGCCAGATTTTGTATTTTTCAGTATGCTTTAAAAGAATTTTTTCTCTTCTCATAAGTTCTAATTCTTTCAGCACATCATTCTTACTAA
>JAQXZD010000034.1 GCA_029227035.1 Lachnospiraceae bacterium | reverse complement strand
GCCATGTGTCCTGAAGCACCATACCAAACGCATCTCTTAAATCCTGACGGTTAAAATCACGAACATCGTGTCCGTCCACCAGAATCGCACCGGAAGTCACATCATAGAAACGCATGAGAAGCTTCACCATCGTGGTTTTTCCTGCACCGGTCGGACCAACAATCGCAACCTTCTGTCCCGGCTTTACGTTGACGGAAAAATCATGGATAATCGTCTGGTCGCTGTTGTATCCAAAACAAACATGGGAGAAATCCACGCTTCCGTCACAATGCGAAAGCTTCACCGGATTTTCCACAACAATATCCTCTTCCTCTTCTTCCAGGAATTCAAAAACACGCTCCGCAGCCGCCGTCATGGACTGAAGCTGGTTGGCAACCTGCGCAATCTGCTGGATTGGCTGTGAAAAATTCTTTACATACTGGATAAATGCCTGTATGGAACCAATTCCGATTTTTCCCTGCATTGCCAGAAGTCCTCCGGATATTGCAACCGCAACATAGCCAAGGTTTCCCACAAACATCATAATCGGCTGCATCAGACCGGACAAAAACTGGGATTTCCAGCCGGACTGATACAGGATATCATTGGTCTCTTCGAACTTTTTAATGGTCTCTTCCTGCTTATTGTATGCCTGAATGACAAGCTGTCCGCTGTATACTTCCTCCACCTGTCCGTTGATATGTCCCAGATATTCCTGCTGTTTCCGGAAGAATTTCTGTGAATGCTTTACCACAAGTGAAATCAGCGCAATGGAAATCGGAATGATGACTATGGAAATCAGCGTCATGATTCCGGATATTGAGATCATCATCACAAGTGTTCCAATCATCGTGGCAATGCTTGTAATAATCTGGGTAATACTCTGGTTCAGACTCTGTCCCAGGGTATCCACATCATTCGTGATACGGGAAAGAACCTCTCCGTAAGTACGACTCTCAAAGTATTTCATCGGCATGCGGTTAATCTTCTTAGAGATGTCCTGCCGCATACGGTAACAGGTCTTCTGGGTAATCCCCGTCATAATCATGCCCTGGGCAAAACTGAACACCGCACTGCAGATATACAGTCCCAAGGTAAACAGTAAAATCTTTCCGATATAAGTAAAATCAATGGAACCGGTTCCGGCAATCTTATTACCCAAGCCTTCTGCCAGCGCATCCGTTGCCTTTCCCATTACCTTCGGTCCGATAACGGAAAAAACCGTGGATATCGTGGCAAAAATCATGACCGCAAGAATTGCGAACTTATATCTTCCGAGATAACGGACCAGCTTTCCCACTGCTCCTTTAAAGTTCTTTGGCTTTTCTGTGTTTGGTTTTTTATGCACTTATCTCACCTCCCCTGCAAGTCCAAGCTCCTTATCCGACAACTGGCTTCTCGCAATCTGCTCATATACCTCGCAGTTTCTAAGGAGTTCTTCATGAGTGCCTTTTCCCACAATCTTTCCATCATCCAGTACCAGAATCTGGTCTGCATGCAAAATCGTGCTGATTCGCTGTGCCACAATCAGAACCGTTGCATCCTTTGTCTTTTCTCCAAGCTCTTTCCGCAAAGCCGCATCCGTCTTCATATCCAGCGCGGAAAAGCTGTCATCAAAGACATAAATCTTCGGATGCTTTGCAATCGCCCTTGCAATTGCAAGACGCTGCTTCTGACCACCGGACACATTGCTTCCGCCCTGTGCGATATGACTGTCATAACCATCCGACTTTTCATTGATGAAATCAGCAGCCTGTGCAATCTCTGCAGCTTCATGAATCTCTTCCTCCGAAGCATTCTCCGCTCCAAACCGAAGATTGCTTTCAATGGTTCCGGAAAACAGAATTCCCTTCTGCGGAACCAGACCAATCTGTCCTCGCAAATCTTCCAGCGTATAATCCCTGATGTCTTCTCCATCCAGTTCGATTTTTCCACCTGTCACATCATAAAAACGAACCATCAGATTTACAATCGTGGACTTACCGCAGCCGGTACTTCCTATAATCGCGGTGGTCTTACCCGGTTCTGCCACAAAGTCAATATCCGACACAGCATCCTCATCGGAGCCCGGATACCGGAAATTTACATGTGAAAACCTTACCACTCCCTTGCACTGATCCAGTTTCTTTGGATTCTCCGGATCCTTAATGGAGCTTTTGGTCTTAATTACCTCCTCGATTCGATCCGCAGCAACACCTGCACGCGGCATCATAATGGACATGGCAGTCAGCATCAAAAAGGATATCACGATTGTCATCGTGTAAGTAATAAATGCCGTCATGGAACCAACCTGCATGTAACCTTTATCAATTCTTCCCGCAGCAACCCATACAATCAGAAGGGTAATGCAGTACATAATCATCATCATTCCCGGCATCATAAAAGTCATGACACGGTTGGTAAACAACTGCGTCTTCGTCAGATCCCGGTTGGCTTCATCAAAGCGTTCCTCTTCCTTCTTCTCTCTTCCAAATGCCCGGATTACATTTAATCCGGTAAGAATCTCACGTGAAATCAGATTCAGCCGATCCACAAGGTCCTGCATAATCTTGAATTTCGGCATGGCAATCGATACCAGAAACAGAACCAGACCTAAAATCAGAAGGACTGCCAGTGCAATAACCCATTCCATGCCGGACTTAGTCTCTGCCACCTTCACAATACCACCGATTCCGACAATCGGCGCATACAAAATCATACGCAGGAAAACAATTGTCACCATCTGAATCTGCTGAACATCATTCGTGCTTCTCGTAATCAGAGATGCCGTCGAAAAATGATTCATCTCCGCATTGGAATAACAAACCACATTTCGGAAAGTCTTATCACGGAGATCACGTCCGACACCGGCTCCCACAATGGAAGCACAGTAACCCACAACAATTGCCGCAGCCACCATAAGAAGCGTGAACCCAAGCATCTTTGCACCGGATATCCAGAGATATCTGGTCTGAATCGCATCCACGTCCACACCGGCACTCTTATCACATGCCACCGCATAAGTAACACCCATGGACTGTAAGGTGCTGCTTCCCACGGTCTCCATCTGCTCAGATACTTTCTCACGCATCTCAAGAATTTGTTCATCCGGCAGGGCTCCCGCAGCCAATGCCTGCATCATCTGCGCTGCTTCCTCGTCCACATCCGCATTCTCCATCTGCGTCATCTGATAGACCATGACAATCGGCTCCAAGAATGCTTCATCCGCTTCCTCAAGTTCTTCTTTTTCACAGTCCAACTGATAAGAATCCGCATCTTTTGTATAATAAGAAGCAAACTGATCTCGCTCCTCACTCGTCATAAAAAGCTGTGTTTTTGCATAATCCTCTTCTGTCAGCTTCTCCGGCAAGATATGCTCTACTCCACTGTTGGCAATTCCCACATCGATAATCTGTGATGTATATTGCGGCAACGACAGATCACAATATGCCTGCACCGTCAGGAAAACCACAATAACCAGAATCCACTTCCAATATGGGAGCATGTTTTTTAATATTCTCTTCATCGTTTCCTCCCTCATCTTTTTTACGCACTTTGAATATTTTACCATTTGAAGCCGGCGTTTACAATAAAACAATTCTAAACATTTTCTTAACGTTTCCTTTTTTATGTACTCAAATAAATTTACATATTCTATTGCAGACACACAACGAAAAAGGGATTAAAAAGGCGGCCGCAAATGCAACCGCCTTTTCATACTTCTTCGTATTCTGTTACTTCAATTCAAACAGCGGATCTGCCAGAATGGATAATACTGCTTCTCCCTGTCGTTTTGTGACCGTGTTGGTCACGGTAAATTTGACACTCTTGATATTTTTCACGTTATCTTCGCTGATTCCGTGATCACCATCCAACAGAATGTAATACTGCTTACCACTCTCAAGGGATTCCTTCGTCAAATCAACCTCAATATCATTACCATAGTATACCTTTGTAATCTTTACCGATGGCATATCCGGAAGAGAAATACTGCACTTTAGTTTTCCCTGCTTATTGGTTTCAACCGGTGTAAAGCAAATCCTATATGCTTGTGCACCATCCCCAAGCTGATCGTTCTCTGTATCATATTCTCTTGGAATAATACCGGTATAACTTCCGGCAGCAACCTTCTGTACACCATCATGAATTTCAGTGGTTTCTCCCAATGGCGTATGATACAAATCATTGACTTCCACGCCCGGAGACCTGCGGTATGCCGCAATCATGGTATTGACAAACAGCTTCGCCTCCATATCCGTCAGATTTCCGTTAATCGTCGAATGACCGACACCGGAATAGAATACATTGCCCTTACTGTAAATGTAGTAGTTGTTTGATGCATCATTCGGTGATACCGCATAAGTCAGGGATTTTGCATTATCCCCATTTCCCCATCCATCTGTAATATCCGGATTGGACGGGCTGTCAAGTGTATACCAAACCGTAAGATTATCATCCTGTACATTTGCCTGATAATACTGGGCATGTGTCGTTGCAATGTCAAAAGATTCCTTTATCTTGTATGGATAAGAGGTTATCTGTCCCTTGTTCAGCTCTGAAACCTGATTGGTGCTGTTGACACAATCATGATATCCGTTTGTCTTAGTATATTGATCCCCCTCATTGATATTGAGCGCCGCATACGGTAACCGGCTATTGCCGCATCCGTCACCCAGAGACATCATTGCCGCATAGGTAAATCCCTGCGTTGCTTTTGTGGACAAAGTATCATAGTTTCCTGTCTTCTGCTTACTCTGATACTCCTTCAATTCATCCTTCAAATCTGACGAAAGCTGATTACTTACCGCCTGATAGCGGTTCATTCCCATAACATCACGAAGCATTGCATTTGCAGTAGAACCATATTTACTGCCCAACCCTGTGTTAAACACAGAAGTAATATCATGCGTAAAGAGTACACTCTTACCCTGGGCAATAAAGTACTGAATATATTGTACTGCCTCGATACTTTTCAGATCCTGCGCACCATACTCATCGCCAAATCCAAAAACTAACATATCATATCCGGCAAGGTCATTATAATTGTTCAGAGCTGCGCCCTCTCCTTTCACTACCGGATTCTGATTCTCTTCCTGATCCGAAATCTCCTCAGACAGGTTAAAGGAGAACTCAATATCCTTAAAATACTCGCAGAACTTCTCCCAGGTAATTGCCGTAATATCAATCTGATAATCCTGCAACTTTGTATAGCTTTGGAAATGTTCATTTGTCTGCAGATTTAATCCCTGACGTTCCGTATTCAAATCTTCCGTTGGCATAATCTGAAGTACGCTGATGGTCTCTTTGTCAGCACCCTTCGCCACAGAGCATCCGGTTCTCTCATAGCGGATATTTGGATTATCTTTCTGATGAACCACAATCTTCCAGTTAACTACACCAAGATACATCTTATCCAAGGAACAGTTGACATTCACTGTTCCCTTCGATACCGAAACTTCCTTATGCTCTTGGAGACATTCCTCTTCTGTAAAGCGGCTGTCCCGGTCTCCGTCCACATAAACCGTATAAACATAATTTTTGTCCGATTTAATATTAAACCTGAATTCCAGATAAGGCATACCATCCGTTCCGGTTGGAAGATAAGAATCCGCGCTCACCGTTCCGTTATCCGCAGCTCCCTTATATTCAGTCGGAAGTTTCTCGAAAGTAACATCTTTGGTAATTTCGGCAATTTTTCCCTGAATCAGCCTATAGTCTTCCTCCATACAGACTACCTGCTTATCCTTGTCTTTCTCAGTCTGTGCATCATTGATAAAATTGTAAATATTAGACTTCTTCTCAATCAATGCATCTGTCAGATAATACAGATTCTTTGCCGCCACAACCGGCTTCCCGCTCTGTAAAAACTTTTCCAACTCTGCCTGTTTCAGAGTTGTGATGTCATTCCCGGAAAAACGAATCTCTCCGTCGCTGACACCATCCACGAAATTCACCGACTTCTCTCCGGTCGTTGGTCCCGTAATCTTGGAACCGGTATGGAAATATACCAGGTTTGTACTTAAGCCCTCTGCTGAAGTCCACTCTGGAAGCACTGCCTGAACTTTTCCTTCGTTTCCATCAAAATTCACATCAATCGTGCTCTTCTTCGTGTTATAGGCACAGTACTCTCCCAAATCCAGTCCCAGATAAATCATATCGTAGGTACTGTTCAAATCTTCAATCTTACCGTTAAACTCTGCCGTCGTCTGGTGGGTAATATCAATCTTACCATCATATTGAGGAATAAGTCTTCGGATATATCCCTCAGTCACCTGCCAGTTCTGCTCATACTCTCCCTTAGCGTTCTTCTTTAAAGCCACGCTCGGCTCCAGATCAAGGATTTTAAGGGATTTATCCGCATCAGACTTTCCATCTCTTTCCATATTTAAAATATAACGTACAGCAATGGAAGGGGTTGCTTTTTCAATATTATTATCATCTATATAGCCCTTATACTCAGGATAATCCGTGTAATTAGTTATTTCATGAGTTGTGTAATCACCTCGTAAAAGATCATTTCCTCCCTGATAGGTAAACACATGATCCACTGTCCAGTTCTTTTTCTCTGTTGGTCGTGGTGTTATGTTATAATTTTCCCAATACTTATACTCAGAATTAGTCCAAAAGCCTTCTGGATTACCAATGATTTTATCATACTCCTCTTTAAGCATATTTTCTCTTACAGGGAGAAGTAAAAACGTCCAAAAGTCCCAATATTCCGCAGCATCCCCTTTCTGTAGAGTATTTTTTCCATCGACTATAACCGGATTATCTTCATTCAAATAATAAGCCTTAAACAAGTCTGAATCCATTGACAACAACATGACCGTCAACTTAAACATATTGTTATTGTAACCATCTCTATTTCGTTCACATCCGGCTGAATTTAAATTCCAATCCTTAATATCTATTGTCACATTTTTTTTAGAATAATCAGCATCTCCTGTCACATTATATACAGTCTCATCCATCATTAAAGCTGCATAATCCTCTTTTTCTGTAACACGATTGTAAATTGCAAGTGCCGCATCCCACGAAATATCTGCATTCTGATATTTCTCTGTATTCCAAAATGCTGGCTTCTCAGAAACTGGACACTCATACGTTTGCGAATGCTTCAGCCGATTCTCATTAATCCACAATTCTGGGAAAGCCTGCGCATCATGGCTTCTCGGTGTAATATTAATCAAATCTGCATACTGAATCCAATCTAAAGTTTTGTTCAATTCTGCCGGAGTAATTGTTTTAACAACAATCCTAAAGTTTGCTGCAGCTTCTTCACTCTTCTGCAATGTATTCCTCAAAAAATGATCATTATTCTTATATGTATAGTATTCGTATGTAATCATTACCGGATCTTTTCCAGAAGAATTAGTTCCCACTCTTCCTTCTTTAGGATAATATCTATCACCAATATTACTAAATGAAGTCGAAGATTCCCCCATCTTCTCAACACCATCATTTACGGTATGCCAGATAACAATTTTTTGCCACCCTTTACAAAGGTTATGTCATCTCCAGTTCCTTTTGCTTCGAAAGTACCTGTTCCATCCTCTACAATTTCATAATATCCATATAATTGTATCTCGCTCCCAGTATCATAAACCTTAAGCTTGCCATCTGCATAATTTTTTTCTTTTCCTTCTGGCTCATCTGGGAAAAAATATGCTGTATACTGATGCGTTTCTGCATTCACAAGCCCTGCTACTCTATTTACCACATCCCCATGTCCATACAAGTTGCTCATATCCACAGGCTCACAACCGCTAATCTGATATCCAAATTCTGCATAACATTCATCCGGCACAATTTCAAGAACAACGAACGGCCTCTCATCCACTTCTCCTCGTATATCAATATCATCTGTCCTATAATATTTTTTTTCGTTTTCTAGATATTCCTCAATATTTTCGCGATATTGCGGCAGCTCTGTAATCTTATCCACGACACCCCTTGTGACATGCTTGCCATCTGCCGTGGTGCTTGCTGCTCCCGCCGGTCTCTCCTCCGCTTCCACAGTCATCCGCTGCGCCACATACGGACAGAGTGTCACCAGCATGGCAATAACCAGTACTGCCGAAATAACTCTCTTGCTCCAACTCTTCATGGTTTTCTCCTCCTTCTCCTTCTCCTAATTTAAAAGTCAGTATCTGTTCCAAACTATTGTAAAAGCCACTCGTTTCTCAACACAAATTTATCCGTCAAATTATATTCTTCCTTACCCTTCTTCAATGACAAGTCTACGGATACTGCCGGATTATCGCTTGTCGTATCCAGACTTGGTGTAAAAGTCTGCACATTCTCACAGAGCAGGTTCTCCGGCTTTTCCTCCGATGAAATAAATGTCAAAGTCGTTGTATCATCACTCCATTTTCCGGATAGTGGCAAATCTCTTTTGTAACATACCGTATACAAATTTCCGTGATTCAGCCAGATAACTCTCTTATCCGCTTTTGCACTACTGTCCACTTTTCTTGGAATGTTATAAATCACCAACATGCCGGATTCAATCTTAACACCGTTTCCCTCCATGGTCCATGTCGCAATCTGCTCCATGAGCATCTGGGTATCGGTCTGTACATCTATATTATCGGATGCATTCTGATATCCCTTTACGGATGTCCCGATGAAAACTGTTGCAGCACCCATGATAATAACCGATATCGCCATGGCAATAATCAGTTCCACAAAGGTAATACCCCGATTATCTTCCCTCATCGCACTATACCTCCTTCATGATATGTCTGCCGGTATCTTTGTACAGATTCACAACAAAATCCCGATTTCCGTCAATCGTAATCTCCTTAGTATTTGTTTTGGTTGTGTCGAACGTACCGTTCTTCTTGTACTTGATACAGATAAAATTGCTACTGTCCACCTGTGTTCCGCTTTCCATTTTAATATTCACGTTCGTTCCGCAAAGCTTTACTCCGTCCGTGGTAAACTTCGTGCTGTCATAAGAGGTGATCTCCTCATTCAGCGAACGCATATAGCAACAACCGTCATCTGCTTTATAAATATACAGATAGGAATCCTCTGCCTTACTCATAGACTCAATCTGCTGCCTGCTCAGTTGTTTATCCAACGTCTGTGTGACCTTCCTGGTATTGGCATTGGAGATATAACCAATCATGGAAAGTCCCGCAGTTGTCAGGATTGCTAATATGGCAAATACAATGATGATTTCAACCATTGAAAAACCTTTTTGATTCTTCCAAGCCTTCATACCTTACTCCTCATTCTTCTTCCAATTGTCATAAGTTGTATAGCGATCAATAGTACCCAAATCCGTCGGATTACCAACCACCACATTGTAGTTCTTTAACACTCCGGATAAGTCTGCTCCATGTGCCTGTATCAGATTCGTCAGCATAACGGAATCTGCCTGAATACTTGCGCCACCGGCAAATCTAATCGTTCCTCCCGAAATAATGGTTCCTTTAAAATGTGGTCCATTTACCAATACATCTCCGGTTGCGATAATCAGTCCTTCCATCATATCGCTTTCATTGACCACAAATGCCGGATCTGCCACCCCATCATTCTTTACAAAATAGATGACTCTCCTGGATGTTCCATCCGATGCAGCTTCTCTTGCTATTTCTTTCGACTGAATTCCACTCCCGGAAGCTCCCGGAATCTTGGAAAGCAATACATCCCGATCCACCAATACATCAAACATCGAATTCTCGCTCTTATCCGCGGATGCAAAACGAACATCTGTAGAATTCACTCCGTTTCCGGATGGATCCAGATTGGTCTGCAAAGACTTGTATTTCTTCGCCAGACTATCCGCAAAATCCCAGTAAAATCCACCGGTCGGTTGCCAGTCCGTAGCATTTATGGTAATCTGCTTCTCCTGTAAAGATGCACTTGCTACATCCCGATACAACAGATTTCCCCTTAATGTATAAAGCATGGAACTGCCTACCACCAGTGCATCGTTATCCAGATAGCTGCCGGCTGTCGCATTGTATACATCCTGGTTCTTAGAAAAATACTCGCTGTAAAAATTATTTGCACTCTGGTCATCCTTAAAGTTCAGATAATATCTGTGCTGTGGTGCTCCTCCATCCACATAATAGTACTTAACCAAAGGTTTTCCCGGATTCAGATAGCTTTCCACCTGATCCATATGAATACTCTGTGCATATCTCTTCTGTTCATCTGATGATTTAAACTTCGGATTGTCATTATTATCATTCACATATTCCATCGGCACCAAAATCGCAAGCTGGCTGGTTCTCGGAGACACGGACTCTCCCAGTTTGATGTCATTATTCTTCGCATTATTACCTCTTGCAATAAACGCGCGACCGGAAAGCATCAGATAATTCAGTCCCATCATATCTACCTTGCCGGACTGGGCATTGATTAAGATGGCACTGTTGTATGCTGCATTATCTTTAATATCTGCATCTGTTCCGGTATAATTTCCAGTATACTTATCCTGAAAATTGTACCCGTAATACTTGCCCTGCAGAGTCACCTGACTGTCTTTTCCTGCCACAAGCAGATCATTGGCAACAAAAGCGTTTCCATTGATTGTCATGACCGGTCCTGTTCCTTTGCCAGTAGTTTTAATATTTTCTGCCCATATTTTACTGCTTCCATCACCCACAATTGCTGTGGAACCGGCATCCGTACAGATATCTCCTCTGGTTACAATGGTATCTCCGGCAAAAGTGCCAACTCCACTTTTGTCAAAAAGAATTCCTTCCGGGCCTGCATATACATTACCTCTCACATTCACAGGATTTGTTACATCTACATTAATCTGCTCATCCGCAATCAGGGAATACTTGGTAATGTCCGGCACCTTATCCGCCTTATTGACATTCAGTTCCGGAGTCTTAATGACGATATCCGCAGACAGCGTAGTCTCATAATCCTGCGCATTCTTATATGTCACCTTGATCTTCTTCAAGGTCAGCATGCCCTTCTCATAATCCAAATCACACTTTGCATCAGTAGCAGTGGTCTGAAACCAGCTCGGCACTGCCACAACAGACTCACCCATACTCTTACAGATTTCCGTAATCAGACGACCGTCAGCAGAAGCCTTGTAATTCGCATCCTTCTTATAAACAATTGCCGAACCCGACTTCGTAGAAGTTCCGTTTTCCACCCCGAATTTTTTCTCTAGGTTCTGCACATAGGCAGACTTTAATTCTCTCTCCACATTTTCTCTGCCACCGGTGGCTTTCAACGTCTTATATCTGGCATAGACATCCTCCTGCGTCTCCTCCAGAGCTTCGGCAGCCACGGTATTCACCGCAGACTTCACCACATCCATGTACTCTTCTGCACTGTAAAAATTCTTCTTGCCAGCCTGCTCCACTTCACGCATACGGATATTTACCATCGTAATACTGGTAATGATTGCCGCAATTGCCCCTACAAACACAAGAGCAACCAGTACGGCTAACAGAGAAGCTCCCCTGTTTTCTTTTCTCAGCGAAAATCTCTTCATCGGTTACTCCCCCTTTGTTGTAGTCATGGATACATATGCCTGATCCGTTGCATCATTATGATTCTTCTTATAGATTGTGACTTCCACATACGTTGCCTTCACCGGTCGGTTACTGGTGTACGCCGTGCCGGTTTCCTTAATTGGCTGTGTCGAAAACGTCGCCACTCCTATATTATCCGTAACAGCACCATAGTTTCTACCGCCGCCGTAATCACGGATATTCGTATAGATTTTCTGATTCGTGGCAAGTCCAGATACATATAGTCTATAATATAGATACGGCTGCGTAAGCGCATCCGCATTTGCATCATACTGATCCTGACAATACAAAATCAGATTTGGCGGTGTTGTTAATCCCATTGGAATTGTAATATTAAGGTCATCATGTTTCGAATTGTTCTTACTGTCCTTATTGGATATCTTATCGTAAATCAGATAAATATTCTTTACATCCGTTCTTGCCACATTTACAATATCCGGTGCAAGATAAGTATCCTCTGTCGGATTACCCAATGCGTCGGTTCCCCGCAATCCAAGACATTTAAACTCCACCCATACCCGGACATTGTAATTTCCTGTTGTTCCGGAGATATCAATATGAAAAGTCTGTGTCATATCCTTCTGGATATCCGTCTTCGGTACCGGAGACAATCCCTCATTCTCTGCGATATACTGGTCGCTTATCGCAGAAAAGTAAATGATTGCCTCATCCCTCTGATCCTGCTCCTGCGCCACCACATCCGTCAGATTATTTGCCTCATAGTCCAGACCGTAAACCAGATCCCTCTTAGCATCATTGACATTCTGCAGATTGATGGCAGCACCGCTCGTATTGGAAATGTTCTCTGCCGTACTGACTTTCACTTCCACATCATACTCCCGCGTCGAATCTGCCAGATTATTATAAGTAATTGTTCCTTTATTCACTGAAAGATAAGGTGTTGTATTCCGATATCCCCTGTTTTCCAGATACGGCACCCCATATTGTACGGAAGCTCCGGTAACCGTCTGAATCAGAGGTCCTTTCTCACTCTTCAGATTCTCCGTCAGCTCCTGTGCCATAATAGTTGCCTTCTGTTTGTTCTTCATCATGGCATTATACTTTGCCGAGGACGAAAAATACTGAAGCAGAGGAAGAGAAATGATTGCGAGAATTGCCATCGCAAGAACTACTTCCAGAAGTGAAAAACCTGCATTATTCTGTTTTCGAATCCGCTCCTGCCCCATAGTGCCTCCTCCTAATCGTTCTTTGCCCGGAAAATATTCGATACGCCATTATCAATGCCGTGAATAACCGGTGGCTGATACTCTCTTCCTGTATCCTTCAGATAATATAAATTGAAGGTCATCTGTCCGCTTAACAATCCTGTCTCGCTGTCAAAGCTGGAAGTCATGGACGGCATGGTCATACGGTCAGATGCCGCAATCACATAATCTGCCAATGCCTTCAGGCTGTCATAACCACACTCATAAGTCACTGTTACCTGATCGTAATACCCCATAATGGATGATGCCGGCGCTGTCGTGGCATCAGTTGTATCAGTTGTATCCGTTGCAGCATCTGCCGCAGCCGCACCGTCTGATGCGGTATCTGCTGTATCTGTTGCTGCGGTATCTGTTGTGTCTGCAACCGCCTGGCTGACCGGCACCACATTTCCCAGCACAAAATTCATGGACTTGATATGTACCTCTGTCTGGTCTTCCATATCCTGCATAATAGCAATTGCCTTCTCTTCCGGCACATCGGACGGATACTTTGCAATTACATCCTGCACTGCCTGCTTGAACATCTCCGTCTGTTCCTTAACCGTTGCCTCGTTCGCAATCATCTGCTGAAGCTGCGTCACCTTCTGTGCATCCTTTGTGTTCTGCTCATCCAGCTTATCTGCGGCGGCTGAAATATTTTTAAATGCCAGAAAATACGCCGCTGCCACGATAATCAAAGACAGCAGTAGAACCAGAAGACGCATCTCTGAATCTGAAATCTTGAATTTTTTCATAGTCTTTATCCTCCCAACCTATCTCCTACTGTGCTGCCCCGGTGTCTGCGGCGGTACTACCGTCCGTTCCAAGGACTCCCAAAAGCATCTCCACATCCGAATATGTGATTGACTGTGCATAATTTGCCGTAACCGAATAATTCCATCTCACGGCTCCTGTCTCCGACTCTTCCTCAACAATGGACGGAACACTGACACCGGAGAGATAGGTAATGCCGTCAAAATTCATAAGCATCTGTGCCACGGACATCTTCGTGGAAGAAGACATATTGATGGTAAGGACACTCTGGTCAATGGTAATACTGCTCACAACAATATCCGTCGGAAGCTGTGCCTCCAGATCTGCAATCAGATCTCCGAACTTTTCATTCGGGGTACGGGTTGCGCAATCGAAAAGAACATACGGCGTTGCCTCTGCCTTCGCCGTCGTATTCTCCTGATAGACATCCTCAATATAACTCATCTCGTTAATCTGCTGCGTCAGCCGCTTGTGCTCACTGTTTGCCAGTGCCCAGCGAACCGTTCCCGCTGCAATCACCACAACACTGATGGCTGCGGCAGCCACCAGAACCACATAAGAATTCTTGAGTTTCGCCTGCTTATCCTCTTCCAGATGGGACTGCTTCGGCATAATTCCAAAACTGTCAATCGGAGAGCCGATAACGGAAAGCAGACCGCTCTCTCCCCAACGCTCAATATCTGCCTTTGCCGACGGCATAATCTTCATCATTGTGGAGTAAGAAAAATCTCCCAGAGGAATCGGAATTTCCTTGAAGAAAAGATCCCGGATTCCCGCAATTCTGGCACCGTCTCCCAGCAGATACATCTTACCGGAAAAATCATAACGCATCTCATTCTTAAAATATTCCAAAGCCGTCTCTACCATGCGCACATGATAATCCAGAGACTCTGCCACATCCGCATAGGTATCCTTCAGTTCCTCAGACTCCGGCTCTTCCCTCATGACGTTGTGCTCAATCAGGTAATTGAAGATATCCGCATCATTCTCCAGTCCGCTCAGGCGGTGCTCCTGAACCGTGGAAATCGCATTGCCGTAACCGTAAGGAGCGATACGCTGGAACAAAAGCTGCTTATCCGCAATGATACTGATGATGGTTGCCTGTTCCTCCATCTGTACCATCATTGCCATCTCGGCCGTATGCTTTACCAGATAAGAAACCGCACTGTTACCGATATACTCAAAGCTTTCAATCTCAAAGCCGTTCTCTTCCGCAAAATTCACATAATTCTGCAACAGGTTATCCGGAATGGCAACCAGTGTCAGCTTCATGCGCTTGCCTTCCGGTGTCTCCACAACGCCCACTTTCTTGTGGCTGATGGTAAAACTGGAGACATCCATCGGGAAATAATCCTTAAGCTGAGACTGGATCACGCCGTCAATCTCCTTATCCTTTACCAGTGGAATCTCCACCTCTCTGGTTACCACGCGGGAAGAATTGACGGTAATAATGACATTCCGTTCCTCAATTCCACGCTGTCCCAGCTCTGCCCGAAGCTCTGATGCAAAAGCATCCTTATCACGGATATACCCATCCTCCACCGCATGCTCCGGTGTCTGGAAATAAAATGCCTGATAAACAAAAGGCATATCTCTCTTCGCTTCCACAAGACAGACCTTGCTCCATACTCCCCCTGCTTCAATACTTAAGACTTTTTTTGTTGCCATATTACTTCTCCTTTACTCATTCTCCTGTTGTTCTCTGATGTGAAGAAGCTGATTGTTCCAAAATCCTCACATCAAAGAACAAACACCTCTATAACAAAAGTGACATATACCAGTCAATCATTGCATTACCAAACAGTGCCGTAATCCAGACTCCCATCGCCAGATAAGGTCCCATTGCCAGCATATGCTCTGCGTGGGATACCTTCATGCGAATCACATGAATTACAGAACCTAAGATGCAGGCGATAAAAAACGCCAGCACAATATTTTTCCAGCCGAGAATCAGTCCGCAGACTGCCATCAGCTTGATATCTCCGCCTCCGATTGCCCTGCCTCCGGTTACCAGAAAAAGCAGATACAGAGGAATACTTACACAGACAAATCCAATCAGATGACTGACAAGATTCGTTCTGTCCCATACACTAAACAAGATTCCGATGACCAGAAGGAACAGATTCACTCCGAGCGGAATCTCATACGTGCGTTCATCAATCACAGATAATACTAACAAGGCAGATGTCATCAGGCAGTAGAAAATGCTCCCAAGGTTATAGCCATTTGCCATGAAAACGACCATATAGAACACCCCATTTAAAAGTTCTACCAGTGGGTACTGCTTTGCAATTCTGCTGCCACAGTACCGGCATCTACCCTTTAGTAAGAGATAAGAAAATACCGGAAACAGGTCATACCAGTACAGCTTATGCCCACAGTCCATACAGTGAGAACCTGGAATCAGACTCTCCTTCTTTGGAATCCGGTAAATGCAGACATTTAAAAAGCTGCCGATGACGATTCCAAAGAGAAATATGATACTGTAGAGCATGATTGTGATATGTACTGGCATGGTTGTCTGTCTCCTCTGTTTAGTCTCTTAGAACCGATGAATTATAAATCACCCTTAACAGTTGCGAAATCACCTGTTGCACCTACTCCTTTAGCCTCAACTGTATGTGCAGTTGGATTAATTTTAATCTCAATTTCTGTAATTTTTTTACCTTCCGGAGATGAGAACTTAGCTGTTGGAAGCGCTGAATATGTATAATTCTTAATATCGCTTATTACTTTCGCACCATCAGCTGCATCACCTGTAACGGTACCTGCATATACCTCAAGAGTCAGCGGATCTGCTGGCTTATTAAGTGAACCTGCATTGCTAGAATAAGCCGATACTGCTGCAGTACAATAACTACTAATAATCTGCTGATCCTTAGATTCCCTAGACTTATTGATATAAGGAATTACCTGTGTACCTACGATTCCCACAAGGATTGCCATAATCGCAATAACGATAATCAGCTCCACGAGAGAAAAACCTTTGTTGTTCTGCTTTCTGTTCTGTAACTTTTCCTGTAATTTGTTCTGTAACTTTTTCATTTCTGTTTACCCCTTTCTTTTTTCACATTAAATAAATATAAGTTACTATGTATATCAAGCAGTCTCATGGCAGACTGCCGACAACCTGATTAGGCTCCGATAGCATCGTAAAGTGAGTACATCGGAAGCATAATGGCAAGGACTATCGGTACTACAATCACTGCCATCAAAATAATGATCAGCGGTTCCATCGCTGCCAGAAGGGACTCTGTTGCCATCTCCACTTCCTCATCGTAATAATCCGCGATCTTTTCCAGCATCTCTTCCATATTACCGGTGTCCTCACCGATTCTGATCATATGGTACACCATCGGTGGAAAGACTCCGCTCTCCTCCAACGGAATCGAAAGCGCCACACCTTCCGTGACCTGCTTTTTTGCCCGCTTTAAGACCTGCTTTACAATCTGATTTTTGATAATCTTCTCGACAATCCCAATACCCTCCACCACGGAGATACCGGATGCCATCAGCGTACTTAAGGTTCGCGCAAACTGTGCCGATGCGTTCTTGATGGTGAGATTCCCCACCAGCGGCAAGCTGAGTCCCAGCTTTCCGAAGAGGATGGCACCACGCTCCGTACTCTTGAAGCCTTTGATGAAAAAGACTGCTAAAAAAATCACCGCCAGCATAATATACCAGTTATGTGAAAACATATCACTAACCGCAATCACCGCTTTTGTGATACCCGGAAGCTCTGCGCCTCCGACCTGATCAAAACTAGCTGTAAAGGTTGGTACAATCTTCACCATCATGATAATGACAATCACCACAATAACACAAATCAATACAATCGGATAAATCATGGACTTGACAATCAGTCCCGATATCTTGGAGCTTTTCTCGAAGTAAGATGCCAGACGGTCAAAGGCGATATCCAGTCCTCCGGATGCTTCACCCGCTGCCACCATATGTATCATAATCTCCGGGAATACTTTCGGATGCTGCGCCATGGATTCCGCCAGGGTTTCACCCTTTTTAACCGAATCCCTCGACTCTGCAATTGCCTTCCGGAAGGCTTTGTTCTCCGTCTGCTCTGCCAGCATATCCAGCGCCTCAATAACGGTAACTCCCGCCTTCAACACACTCTGGAACTGTCTGCAGAAGACACTCATCTCCCTGGGCTTTACTATTTTTCCAATATGAATCTCTATATCCTTCTCCAACACGCTTGCGGAAGCGAGCGATACGATGGTTGCCCCGTCTCTCTTTAAGTCTTTTCTTGCCGCTTCCTCATCTGCCGCGTCGATGGTTCCTTTTTTCCGTTTGCCTTCTTTTGTAATCAGCTCGTACTTAAAACTAGCCATCTTTCATATCCTTTCCTAAAACATTTTTGCCGCCATTGCTTCTGAATCCTGCGCATATTCAATGGCAGTATCCCCATCTATCTTGTGCTTAATATACAAATCCATTAAGAAATCATCCATAAGTACCATTCCAAGCTTCTTGCTGGTCTGGATGATGGACGGTATCTGATGGGACTTTGCCTCACGAATCAGGTTCTGGATGGCCGGTGTGGAATGCATGACCTCAAAGGCTGCCACTCGTCCCTTGCCGTCCGCCGTCTTCATAAGCTGCTGGGATATGACACATTCCAACACGGATGCAAGCTGCACACGAATCTGATCCTGCTGATGCGGCGGGAACACATCGATAATACGGTCGATGGTCGGCACCGCTCCGATGGTATGTAAGGTCGAGAATACCAGATGGCCGGTCTCTGCCGCAGTGATGGCGGTGGAGATAGTATCCAGGTCTCGCATCTCTCCAACCAGAATGACGTCCGGATCCTCACGAAGTGCCGCACGGAGCGCATTCGCATAGGACTTGGTATCGATTCCGATTTCCCTCTGGTTGACGATTGCTTTCTGATGTGCATGCAGATACTCAATCGGATCTTCCAGGGTAATGATATGGGTGCTCTGTTCCCTGTTGATAATCTCTATTAAAGATGCCAGTGTGGTGGACTTACCGCTTCCGGTAGGTCCCGTCACAAGGACAAGTCCTCTCTTTTTCTTGGTCAGTTCCACAACGGACAGCGGAATTCCAAGACTTTTTGCGGAGGGAATCTCCTCCGACACGGTTCTCAATACCGCTGCATAGGAGCCACGCTGTTTAAACGCATTGACACGGAATCTTCCGATTCCCGGTATGGCGAATGCGAAGTCCACCTCTCCCTTTTCCATGAGTTCTTCCTCTCTGGTGGGATTGAGCATGGAACGCACCAGCTCCTCGGATACCTCCGGTGTGATTTTGTCAAATTCTTCCATCGCCTCAAGTGTTCCGTTGATACGGCACTTCGGCTTGATTCCGACCGTAATATGCAGGTCGGATGCCCCATTTGCCTTGGTATACCTCATCAGGCTTTCAATTGTTGTCTCCATTTTTCCTTCTCCATCCATTTGTTTTTTATTCGTATCTGTTCTGAACAGTTACTGTTATTCGTCATAGGTAACACGCTTGAGTTCGTCCATGGTGGTGTTACCTGCAAGCACTTCTTCTATAATGGTGCCGCGAAGTGTCTTCATTCCTTCCCGCAGTGCAATCTCTTCGATTTCATCCGCGGTCATGCCCTTGCTGATTGCCTGTCTGAGCTCCGGCGTGACTTCCATAATCTCGTAGACACCTTTTCGTCCCCGGTATCCGGTTCCGTTACAGGTCAGGCAGTCTCTGTAATGGGCTTTCCTCAGGGTAATCTTGCGGGCGCTGTCTTTGATACCCAGTATCTCTTTTTCCCGCTCGTCCGCCTCATACTCGCTGCTGCAGTCCGGACATACGCAACGCACCAGTCTCTGTGCGATAACACCCACCACAGAATCCGCGAGAAGATAGGTCTCCACGCCCATGTCTGCCAGTCTGGTAATGGTATTGGCTGCGCTGTTGGTATGCAGTGTGGATACCACCAGGTGTCCGGTGATGGATGCCTTGACCGCAATCTCCGCCGTCTCCTGATCTCGAATCTCTCCGATCATGATGATATCCGGATCCTGTCTTAATATGGAACGGAGTGCGCTGGCAAATGTAAGTCCTGCTTTCTCGTTGACCTGCACCTGATTGATGCCGTTGATATTCGCCTCCACCGGATCCTCGACCGTGACGATATTCACACCCTCCGTATTCAGTTCGCTAAGCGCCGTATACAGTGTGGTGGACTTACCGCTTCCGGTAGGTCCCGTTACCAGGATAATGCCGTTTGGATGGCTCAGAATCTTGTCGAACTTCGCCAACGCCTCATCCGTAAAGCCCAATTCCTTTTTATCCTTTGTCAGTCCTTTTTTCAAGGTAAGTCGCATAACGACTTTCTCGCCGTATACCGTCGGGAGCATGGATACACGGATATCATATTCCTGTCTGTCTACCATGGCTGTCATTCTTCCGTCCTGTGGCTTACGCTTCTCGGAAATATCCATGCCGCTGACAATCTTGATACGTGCAATCATTGCCGCATGCAGTTCAATGTCATGCACCATCTCTTCTTCCAGCACACCGTCGATTCGGAAACGGATTCGTAACTTCTCCTCAAACGGTTCAATATGGATATCGCTGGCTCTCTTATGTACTGCCTGCTCCACAACCTGCTGTACCAGCTTGACAATCGGCGCGTCATTTAAGGCGCTGTCTCCGCCGACCTGCTCCGTCAGGTTTCTCTGTACCGGAACTCTCTCTTCCCGTTCCTTGGAGAACTGCTGTGCCATCTTCATGGCCTCCGCATTTCCGTAATACCGGTCGATTGCCGCCGCAATATCCCTCTGCGTCGTAATATAAATCTCCAGATGGCATCCCGTAATCACCATCATGTCATCCACCGCACGGATATCCAGAGGATCACTCATTGCCATCTTGAGCACATTGGCATTTCTCTCACTGTAGCCAAAGGGCATAACGCTGTACTTTCTGAGTATAGACTCGTTCGCCAGCTTAATGACCGTGTCACTGACACGCTCCTGCGACAGATTAACCTTTTCATATCCAAGCTGTCTGCTCAGCGCGGCGGCCATCTGCATGTCCGTGACGTATCCCATATCTACCAGCACATCGCCCAGCTTCATGCCTTCGTTTCCCGGTTTTTTCTGCTCCTCTAAGGCAGTGCTCACCTGCTCGTCTGTGACGATTCCATCTTCAACTAATATCTCTCCCAGGCGCTTCTTCGCTCCGCGCCCAAACATTCTGCCCATAATCTCCCCCTGCTCAACCGTACTTATTTTTGTCTATTTACATTTTATCTGTTTTGCACAATTATGTAAAGTCTTTTTCATATTTTTCACATTCGATTGTACCTGTTTTCGTACAATTTCAGTTGTGTTTTATATTTTTTCATCATACGTCGCACTGAAATTTATGCATTTTCACGGTTTTTTCATTCCGTTCACGAGCACATTCCGTAATTTCGTTTCGTTTAGTTTCGTTTTCGTGAATTTTACATCAATTTTTCGTTGTTTTTCATCTGTTTTACGTTTCTTTCGACATTTACGGAACAAAAAAAGAAGAAGCAGAGCACTTCCTGATGCTCCGCTTCTCCTTTCTTCTACTCCAAAATGGTAAGAACCTTTTCTTTTGTAATACCTGTTTCTCTTGCAATCTCTTCCGGAGACATGCCCTGCCCGGAAAGCTTCAAAACCCGTTTCATTGTCTGTACACCCTGCTCAAAGCCCTGCTCCAAGCCTTGTTCCAAACCTTCGCGCTTTCCTTCCTGCAGACCTTCGCGTCTTCCTTCCTGCAGGCCTTCGCGTCTTCCTTCCTGCAGGCCTTCGCGGATTGCATCCTCTCTCTCCAGTTCAATCTGTCTGTCAAACGTATAATCCAGTTGTGTCACTTTAACCACCTCCGAATGGTGTTCTTTCAGGAAATCCTTCAAAACATTCTCTTCGATACATCTATAGATTGCTCGATCAATCGCTGTCTCCAGATTTTCATATCCCTCTTCCTTATGATACCGGCGCACATAATCCACAAATATCATATACTCCTTCAACACCGGGCATCTCGCAAGAAGCTCCTCGTTGTGTCCCTTGTTGATATTGTACACACGACAGGTAAGTTCCAATTCCGGCCTGTCAACCGGCTTCTCAAACGCATCCGATAACCGCAAATCATACTGCTCCGGCTGATTTTCCTCTCCATTGTAGAATACCGCAAACTTCGGGATCGGTATTCTGACCAGTGAACGCCCATAAATATTGCGATCCTTCAACATACGTTCCAAAATATTCGTAAAATAAATCAAGCTCCGCACCGGCATATTGGGACAAACCGTAGACTGGTGCTCATACACGCTAAGAGCCGCATCCACTACAAAAGACGCATCATTTCTCACCGTCAGTGACACTCCCTTGTCCATCATCTGCAGCTCCACCAGCTCCGGATCCTTGTAATCCGAATGATTCACAGCATTGTAAAGCTGAAGTGCGTTGCTCTTGTCCTTCATCAACATACTGAATACGTCGCTTTTGTACTCTCTGTTTCCTGCCATAATTTTTCCTCCTCCACAAGCAGGCAGGAAAGCCACTGCAACTCTGTCTCCGGCAATTCATCAGAGAAAAGTTCCGTGCACTACCCCTGCATATCAAGAATTCCTGCCTTACTTTCAATTGTAATATTTGAATAAAAGCAAAAATTCTAAGATATGCAATAAATTGTAACAGAATTGCTTATTTACATGCCATTATGAAAATCTGCTTTCAAGCAGATTGTAACATGGACATGCAGAATGTTCAAGATACAAAATCTTAAGAATTCCTGTTCACCCGGTACAGTCCGGCATATACCCCGCCGCGCTCCAACAGTTCCTGATGTGTACCGCTCTCCACGATTCCATCCTCCGTCAGAACCAGAATTTTTTCGGCATTCTGAATCGTGGTCAGCCGGTGGGCAATCACAAATGTCGTGCGGTTTTTTGCAAGCTTCTCCAACGACTCCTGTACCACTTTTTCGCTTTCATTGTCCAAAGCGGAAGTTGCCTCGTCAAATATCAGAACCGGAGGATTCTTTAAAAATACGCGGGCAATGGAAAGTCTCTGTTTCTGCCCTCCGGAAAGCTTGATGCCTCGCTGTCCGATATCCGTGTCATAACCGTCCGGAAATGACATGATAAACTCATGGGCATTGGCATTCTTCGCCGCTTCAATCACTTCCTCCCTGGTGGCATCCGGCTTTCCGTAACGGATATTTTCAAAGATGGTTCCGGAAAACAGATAGACATCCTGCTGTACCATGCCAATATGATCCCTGAGGCTCTTTAAGGTAACGTCTCGTATATCCCTGCCGTCGATTCGGATGGTTCCACCTGTCACATCATAAAAACGTGGAATCAGAGAACAGAGCGTTGTCTTTCCGGCTCCGGAAGAACCCACAAGCGCCACATATGCCCCCGCAGGCACCGAAAGATTAATATGATTTAGTACTTTTTCCTGATTTTCATCATAGCGGAAGGACACATTTTCAAAGCTGATGTTTCCCTGCACCTTTGTAAGCGCAACCGCATTTTCGGCGTCCCTGATATCCGGCTCGATATTCATAATCTCCTGAAACCGTTCAAAACCGGTATAGCCGTTCTGAAATTGCTCCGTAAAATCCACCAGAGTCCGGATTGGATCCGTAAACACCCCGATATACAACAAAAATGTAACCAGATCACTGACATCAACCCTGCCATAGGCAATCAGAACCGCTCCTGCAACAATCACGCTCACTTGAATCAGAGTCGTAAACACACCGACTCCCGCCTGAAAACTTCCCATATACCGGTAACTGTTCTTTTTTGCAGCCAGAAAACCGTCATTGCCACGGCGGAATTTCTCATTTTCCATATCCTCGTTGGCAAAAGATTTCACAACCCGGATTCCCGACAGATTATCTTCTATCTGTCCGTTAATCTCCGCAATTTTGACACGGTTGTTGCGAAACGCGCGCCGCATCTTTTTATTAAGGGAAAAAGCAAACACAAACATAAACGGAAGAACCGCGAATGCGGCAAGCGCCAGCCATCCGTTGATATTTACCAATATCACAAATGCTCCCGCAATTTTCAATACAGAGAGTATGATATTCTCCGGCCCGTGATGCAAAAGCTCCGTAATATCAAACAAGTCATTGGTCACGCGGCTCATAAGCTGCCCAACTTTTGCATCATCATAAAAAGAAAAGGACAGCTTCTGCAGATGCGCAAACAGCTCCGCACGCATATCGTACTCAATCTTTGCTCCCATCACATGTCCGTAATTACCTATAAAATAGCGGCAGTAACAATCCAGCGCCACAAGCGCCAGCAGACCGGTTCCGATATAGACAGTCCGCTGCAGGATTTCCTCCGGCTTCATATAGATAAGCGTTGACGTCACATACCGCACCACCAGCGGAATCACAAGTGCCACCGCCGCCGACAAAGCCGCAAAAATCATATCTGCCCAGAATATCTTCAGATACGGCTTATAATAACGAATCATTTTTTTCAAATTTTCACTCATTTCCTTTTCCTTTCCGTTCTCACCCTGCTTGTCAAAACAAGGAAATTGTTTTAAGATATAGCTATTCATTATCAGGAGGTAACTGCCATGACAGTAAAAGAACAATATCATGAAACACTTGCAAAAACAATCATACAAAACCTTGCCAAACGACAGATGGAAGGCTTTTACTGCGCCACTGCAAAAGAAGCCTGCGAAAAAGCACTTTCTTTTGCCAAACCGGGAACTTCTGTCTCCTTCGGCGGCTCCATGACGCTTGCAGAATCCGGTATTCTTGATGCACTTCGGGAAAAAGAAGATATCACGCTTTTAGACCGTGACAGTGCCTCTTCTCCGGAAGAAGTCAATCGGATTATGCACGAGGCGCTCTCCTGCGACTGCTATTTTATGAGCACAAACGCCATCACAGCTTCCGGCGAATTAATCAATATCGACGGAAACGGCAACCGCGTTGCTTCCCTCATCTATGGTCCGAAACAGGTCATTCTCATTGTCGGAATCAACAAAGTGGTTTCGTCCGTGGAAGACGGTATGCACCGGGTTCGCAGTCAGGCTTCCTCTCCAAACTGTATCCGTCTTCATAAGAATACCCCATGTGCCGCAACCGGTACTTGCGCCGATTGCCTTTCTTCCGACTGCATCTGCAATCAGATTGTTGTCACAAGACGAAGCGGCAATAAGGACCGCATCAAAGTCATCCTTGTGGGAGAATCCCTTGGGTATTAATTCACTAGAATTATTCACAGTCACCACAGGCCACAGACCAGTTGCACAATGCGCAACTGTCGCTGCTTCGCAGCTTTTGTCTGAGGCTATGTGGTGAGTGAATTCTATTCACTCACCAAGCGAAATCATAAATTCGGCTTACAAGCAAGCTTGACGCCCGAATTTCCGATTTCACTTGGTTTCTGTGAATAATTCTTAATATGCAAAAAGAACCCCCGGTATCTCTCCGGGGGTATGAATACATTAATTGTATTTTCTTTTTCTAGCTGCTTCAGATTTCTTCTTACGCTTTACGCTTGGCTTCTCGTAATGTTCTCTTTTACGAATCTCCTGCTGAATACCAGCCTTAGCACAGTTTCTCTTGAAACGACGTAATGCGCTATCCAAAGTTTCATTCTCTTTTACGATTACACTAGACATTCTTCCTAACCTCCCTCCAGTTGCGAAATTGTGCATCAACTGTAAGGTAATAATTGCACTATCATTTATTCTAACAGAATATCCACATTTGTCAATAGCTTTTCAAGCAGTTCTTCCAAAAAAATGTCCCCTACATACAGATTTCCGCCCTGTATCATCAAGCCGCATGGCTCTGCCGGACCTCTGCCGTCCTCCATGGAAAATTCGCCAATCAGCCTTGTCACTTTTCCCTTGGAAAGCTTCTTTACAGAACCGTTTCCGGTATCTGCAATATACATCACATCCTTATACAGGATTATCTCCTGCGGATTGGAAAAACGTGCTTTTTTTGCACTGCCGACGGCATCTCCTTCCACCCCCTTTGTGCTTCCTGCCACAGTGGTCACCTTGCCGTCTTTAATCTTGCAAATCCTATGATTGCCGGAGTCTGCCACATAAAGAGCTCCCTTGTAATAATACAATCCGGTTGGCTCACAAAAACGTGCCTTTTTTACTTTTCCGTCTGCACAGCCCTTTTTGCTGCCTGCATATACCGTCACTTTGCCATTCTTATCTCTTTTGTAAATGACATGTTTTCCGGTATCCGCAATATACAGTTCTCCGTTTTTCCCGACGGCAAGTCCCGTCGGCCTCTGGAATTTGTAACTCTTTTTCCCGGAACCGGCAAGTGTGGTCACTTTGCCGCCCTTGCAATAACGAATGACATGATTCTCGGTATCGGAAACTGCCCAGCCTTTTTTATACGATACAATATCCCACGGAGAGGAAAACAGAGCTTTTTCTGCACTGCCGTCTTTGTATCCCGATTTGCCTTCCTGCCCTGCGAGTATGGTATAGGTTCCGCTCTTGCTGCGCCTGCGGATTACATGATAAGACCGGTCTGCAATATACATACTGCCATTCTTGTCCTTTGCAATTCCGGACGGTGCCACTGTACTGTTGCTTTTCTGCGTGTCTTCTGCGATTGTCTGTGCCTCCGCCGTCCGTGCAAAGCTTCCCGTACTCAAAAGCGTCAGCACCAGTAAAAAGATAATCCCTTTTTTTCTCATTCTTCTGCTCCTTTATGATAGCAATTCTTCTGCGCGTAAGACTTCAAAACCCGCGGCCTTTCCCTTCAGCCGAACACTGTCTCCCAGAGAAGTAAACCGCACACGGTCTTTCAGCGCATCCGCAACCTCCCGGCTGACATAGATACAGCCTCCCGGTGCATTGGATTCCAGTCTTGCCGCGGTATTGACCGTGTCACCGATTGCCGTATAGTCCATCCGGTTTTTCGCTCCAATGTTTCCGACTACAGCCTCTCCGTAATGAATTCCGATTCCAAAACTCACGGTTCTTCCGAATTTTTCCTGCAAAACCGTCTGCAGCTCCCGGGATTTCTCCATCATGTCAAACGCCGTCTTCACCGCTTTGTAAATACTGTCCTCCTGCGGCAGCGGCGCACCCCAGAATGCCATTGTACAATCTCCGACAAACTTATCCAAGGTCCCGCCATTCTCAAAGATACAGGACGTTGTCAGCGACAGATAACGATTCAGAATCCGAACCACCTCTTCCGGTGTCAAGGCTTCCGACATGGCAGTAAATCCGCGGATATCTACAAAAAGAACTGCTATTTTACACAGCTTTCCGCCAAGTTCCTCTGCGCCGGAGCCTTCCTTCAGAAGCTCCGAGACAATCTCCGGTGCCACATAACGCTGAAAAGTAGCCGTCACCCTTCTTTTTTCCACGGCTGTACGCACATAGTTCGATGCCATTTGAAACACAAACATGGCAGATACAGCCAGAGGAATGTATAACGGTGACAATATGATTCCTCCCTCACAGGCTCCGTAACAGATTCCCAAATAGCCCAGAATCGTCCCAAGCCATACCGCAAGAGAAGGAAGTAAACTCCGGTTATAGAAAAACAATCCGCAGAGCACACTTACCAGAAATACCGCCAGTGCCTGCGGCATGCCTGACGCTTCACGTTTTGTGGTTCCCTGCAAAAGCGCATCAATCATATTTGCCTGATATTCAATACCGTACATCTTACTTGCATGATCGGCAGCCGTCGTAAAATCGTCCTGCATCCCGGCGGCATACGGTCCAATCAACACAATTTTTCCGGCATAGGCCTCCGGATCTATTTCCCCATTCAACAGCTCCACCACGTTATATCCGTCATCGTATGCTCCGGGCTTCCCCTGAAACGACACATAATAGCAATAATTCCGATCACAATACGGAACCGTATCCGCTTTCCTGCCGGTCTGCTTACAATACTGCTCATAAATCTGCCGGTGAAAAGACGGAATCTGTCTTCCATCCGGCAAATCCACCTGCCAGATTCCATGACGCAGAATTCCGTCTGCATCAAACATGGAATTGATATGCCCCTGCCACGTTGCATTTTTCAGTGCCTCATAAGGCTCGTCAAACGCCGTAACCGCATCCGTTTCCTCGATCAGGTCCGTACCGAAAGTCCCTGCACAGGCCGTCACCACCGGACATCCCTTTTCGCATGCCTCCGCAAAGAAAGCATCCCCGTCCGGATCGTCGGATTCTCCCACATAAAGCACATCAATACCTATGACCGCCGGTGCCGTCTCCGGATCCTGATTTAAGGTGTTGACCACATCGCCCATCAGTGCTCTTCCCCAAGATGCAAACGGTCCAAGCTCCTCAAGGCTCTCCCGGTCGATATTGATCAGTACAATCTCTCCATTCTGCGGAACCGGTCTTTGATACAGCGCATCTGCCATATAGGAATCCTGCGCATATAACATGCCTTTGGCACATAAAAAAGCGAAAAACAGACCTGCCGCCACACTCCCTATAAGATTTCTCCGACGTTTTTTCATGAGAACTTCTCCTTTTGGTTATGGTGTAGACGCATTCAACTGCAATATACTGCCGACATCCTTATCCTGACCCACAATGGAGTACCCGGAAGTGTTCACCCATGCACACTGGTCCGGATTCGAGATATCCAGTCCCTGAATAATCTGTCCCAGAGAGCCTTGGGACTGCAATACAAGATCTTTATCTGTCCAGTTCAACGTCGACGGCTGTTCCACTGCTATCACATAGCCTGTGCTGTTGGAGTTATTCAGACATCGACTTGTTGCCGCCGTTCCTGCATTTCCGGCATTTCCGGTAGCATCCAATGTCAGCGTTCCGCCTTTCATTTTAATCAGGGCTTCTCCATGTCCCGTTATTTCACCTGCATTTGTAAGAGTCAGGCTGTTTCCGGATTCTATCTGTATACTGTGTTCGTTTAAAGTTGCCCTCATATCGGACAGGGTAATGTCCCCATCCACAACCACATCCCGGCAGAAAGACCAATCCGTGTCTTCTCTCACAAACCCGTCATCCTGTCCGACACTCATATACTTTTCCATGGTTGCATTCAGATGCGTTGCATAAAACCACCGCTCTTTGATTACGGAAACCGTACCATTATTCACTGCTTGAGCCATGCAGGCATCCTCCGGCATTGCCGTGGACTTATCATTACTGATAAGTACCCCTGTTTTTGTACCGGTGTATGTACCAATCGCCGCGCCGGTATTCGTATATGCATTCTTTAACTTAATCAATCCTCCGTTGACAATTTCAGCCTGTCCTTTGTTTTCCATACTGCCTATGTCAATCAGTCCATGATTTTCCAATGTTGCATTATTCAGATTTATCTGTTCTGCCCGGATTGCCCCGCTGGTATTGATCAGGATTTCTCCCTTGACCGCGCCGTCGCTGCTTCCCAACTGTATCGTTCCGTAACCACTGCTTCCTTCGATCGTTCCGTCCAGTTGCAATCCTTCTTTGCCCTGTATCTGCAAGCATGATCCGCTTGCCAGATACAGTGTTGCACCGGAACCGATGACCAGTTTTTTATCCTGTCCTACCGTGATGGTCTCGCCGGCATTCACGCGCACTTTGGCGTTTGTTGCAATCGTCACAATATCCCCATTGTCCAATGCATCCTGAAGATTCTGTGCCGTCCCATTGGTTCCTGTCACTTCCACTTTTGTCGGCACCTTCTCCTCCGGCTTTGAAGTATCCGGATTGGATGGGTTTGATGGGTTCGTATTACTCGGCCCGGACGGTTCGCTCGGCACAACCGGTACGGATGGTTCCTCCGGCTTTTCTTCCTCCGAAGCATCACTTTCCGAATTCAAATATTGTTCCATCTTCTCAACACTTAAATCCGTAGTGTCTTCTATCCGCTTCTGCAATGCCGGATCCTTTAATACTTCTTCAATGGCAAACTTCGGAATATCCGTCTCCTTCATGGTCTCCACTACTATACCACCGCTTGCGGATGCCTGTACCGTTGCCATCTGTCCTCCATGAACCGTAACCGGATTCTTCCCGCCTAAGGAAACCCGTCCTTCCAGCAGATACAGCTTAGAGCTGTCCGAGGATATATTCTCCACAACTCCACAGGTTCCTCTGACTCCGGTAACCATGGTGGATGTCCTGACATTCATGCTCTCATCATCTTTCAACTTTGTACTGACGTTAAAAAACAACTTGCCGGACTTGAGCAGAAGCTCCAATTTTTTGTTTTTTTGCCGGAGAGTCGTCTTTGATTTTTCATCCAGCTTTACTGCTTTACTGCTGTCAAGACTGATATAGGCATAACTTGCCTTTGCGGTCTTCACGGTATTGCCATTATACAGACGCATGCCTTCTGAAATCTTACGCGCAGAACCACTCTGTGTCTTTACGCTGACACTTCCCACCGTTTTTTCCAGCTTCATGGTGGTTGCCCTTGCCGTGGCCGCCTGCACCGGTACTGCCGCAGATATCACCAATAAAACACTCATCAGAAAGCTAAGCAGTCTTCCTGCCTTCGTTCTCTTCATTTTTATGTTTTTCCTCTCTTTTGTATCACATTCTATTCGCATTGCCATGCCTTGCTCTGTTCAAACAACGCCAGTATCTCCGCATCAAGTTCGCCCTGCTGTGCCATATCGTACAAAATACCCAGTGCTTTCTCTGCAGGCATCGCCTTTTTGTAAGGACGGTCTCTCGCCGTCAGTGCCTCAAATATATCAATAATCGCCAAAAGGCGAACTTCTTTTCCGATTTTGTCCGCCTTTAATCCCTTCGGGTAACCGCTTCCGTTGAGACGCTCATGATGCTGCGCCGCAAAAGTCACAACATCCTTATACTCTTCCCCAAACGCCATCTGTTCCAGCATAACCCGTGTCATTTCCACGTGTTCCTGCATAATCTGACGTTCTTCCTTCGTTAGTGTTCCCTTGCGAATCAAAAGCTGTTCCTTTTCCTCCGGGGTAATCCACGGATATTCCGTGCCGTCTTCTTCCCGATAGGTCTGTTCCGACAGTACCTCTATCTGTTCTGCCAGTTCATCCGTCAGATACCCTGTTTTATTCACTTTATCTACCAGGTCTTTTGCACTCTGTACCTTATGCAAAAGCTCCTGCTCTTCTTTTTCTCCAATGTCTTTCTGAAGCCTTGCAATTCTTGTCAGTAACCGGATTTTTTCCAGACGGTCCATCACCTTGACATAATTGTTTCCCAACCGGTCCTGCTTATCCATAATCTCCGCAGGGGTAATCAGTTTTCCGATATCATGCAGCCGCACACTCATCATAAAAACATACTTTTCTTTTTCGCTAAAAGTCCAGTCTGTTTCCTGTCGATTCAGCCACTCCACAAAGTTCTCTGCATAGGCTGCCATATTCCGTGTATGATTTGCAGTATACGAAGATCTCTCATCAATCGCCGTCGTCATAACTCCCACAAAGGAATCCAACATTTCTATAATTCGCAGAGCATATTTCCGGTTCATCAGGCAGATTGCCGCCTGTGAACTCAGGGATAAAATAATCTGCTCATACTCTTTTTGAAATGAGATGACATTGCCCTCATCATCCATCGCATTAATCAGTTGCAGCACACCGATGACTCTGCCGTTATCATCCTCCATCGGAACAACCATCATGGTTTGGGTCTGATATCCGGTAAGAGCATCATATTTCCGAGGACCTGAAAAGTCATAAGTGGAATCCACATACACACTCGGAATATTAATCAGATGGTGATACAACACCCCGCAGGCACAGACATTCTCCTGGGACAACGGCACCGGAGGCATTGTAATCGCATCTCCGCTCCCGCCCTGATGAATTTCTCTGGATCTTGTAATCATAATCTTAAATTCCAGAACATCTTTGTTCCTGATATACAGGGTTCCTGCATCACAATTCGTAATGTCCATAGCCGCAGTCAGAATTTGTTCCAGGAGGCAATTGATATCCTTTTCCTTTGACAATGCAATTCCAACATTCAAAATTTTCTGAAGTACATCCTCTTTCATAGCGGTATCTGTTCTCCTTCTTTTGCAAATCCAATGTTGCTCCACTTTTGCTGCAGCTTTTGTTCCATACCCTGCAGTTGTTCATCCGTGTGCGTCGGTGCATGATGAAACAAAAGCCCTCTCGTTGCATGACTGCCTTCAATCACAGCTGCAGAATTCTGTATATAAGAATGTCCATACCCTCTGCATTTTTCATATTCTTCTTTTGTATATTGTGCGTCCAGAATAAAAAGCTGTGTATCTGCGGCAAATTTCTCCATCTGTCTGCTGCCGGAAGCATCCAGCTCGCAATCCGTGGCGTACACCAGACTTTTCCCTTCCCATTCGGTTCGAAAAGCCAATGCTCCCCCGGGGTGAGCCGTCCGCATTGCATGAACTGTAACCGGACTGTCCGGGATTCTGCAGGAGCCCTCTCCGATGCTCCTGAAATCAACCTTCGCCGAAAACACCTCCGGTCCTACCGGCCAAAGAGGTCTCTCCATCATCTGCCGCAAGGCATTTTTGGCTGCACCGGCATCCTCCGCATAAAAAACAACCTCAAAGGATTCATCGAACAGCACCGGACTCATGGGAATCCCAAGCAGATGGTCCAGATGCAAATGCGATAAAAAAATATGCAGTTTCTTATATTTTTTCATCACACGCTGCGGTAAATTGTTCAAGCCTGTTCCTGCATCAAATACCAATGCCGCCGCATCTGTCTCCACCAGCACACAGGGCGTCGCGCCACCGTACAAAGAGTACTGCGCCCCGCTGACGGGAACGCTGCCTCTTGCTCCAAGGATGGTCACCTGATTACTTTCCACTTTTATTCTCCTGCTTATCTCTATTTCAACATTGCCGCCAATGCCGTCTCCGCTTCTGCAATCGCATCCGGGATACCGGCAGGATTCTTGCCGCCTGCCTGTGCCATATTCGGTCTTCCGCCGCCGCCACCGCCGACTTTTCCTGCAATCGCCTTGATCAGGTTGCCTGCATGGGCTCCCTGCTTAATTGCTCCATCCGTAGCCATTGCCACCAGACTGACTTTTCCGTCACACTCGGAAGCCAGAACAACCACGCCCTCGCCAAGCTTGCCCTTAAGCTGATCGCCAAGGTCACGCAGACCGTTCATATCCACGCCTGCAACGCCGGTAGCCAGAAGCTTCACTCCGTTGACTTCCTTTACCTGATCCATAACATCCCCAAGGGCATCCTGTGCTGCCTTGCTCTTTAAGGATTCATTCTCGCTCTGAAGGGCTTTCAGCTCTGCCGTAAGATGCTCCAGACGCTCCAAAAGATTGGAAGGAGTTGCCTTTACTGCTTTTGCGGCCTCCATAAGTTCCGTCTCCATCTTCTTGTAATAAGCCAGTACATTGTCTCCGGTCAGTGCTTCTATACGACGCACTCCCGCAGCAACACCGCTCTCCGACAATATCTTAAAGGCTTTGATGTCTCCGGTATTCTTCACATGGGTACCGCCACAGAACTCTTTTGAAAAATCGCCCATGGATACAACACGAACCTTCTCGCCGTACTTTTCTCCGAAAAGTGCCATGGCTCCGGTCTTCTTTGCCTCATCCACAGTCATGATGTCTGTCCGTACTTCCAGATGCTCGTTAATCTTCTCGTTAACCATATCCTCTACTTTTGCAAGCTCCTCCGGAGTCATTGCCGCAAAATGCGTAAAGTCGAATCTGGTACGCTCGCTGTCCTGATAAGAACCTGCCTGCTCCACATGTGTTCCGAGTACTTCGCGAAGCGCTTTCTGCATAAGGTGTGTTGCAGAATGGTTTGCACAGGTCTGTGCCCTGAGATTCGCATCCACAACCAGCTCAACCTCTTCTCCCACGCGTATCATACCGGAAGTCATATGTCCGATATGTCCATACTTTCCGCCCAGAAGCTTCACGGTATCCTCTACCTGGAAGGTTCCTCCGGCTGAACGGATGATTCCCTTGTCTCCCTGCTGTCCGCCCATGGTTGCATAGAACGGAGTCTCGTCCACAATAATGGTTCCGTTGTCTCCGTCCGACAATGCCTCAACAAGCTCTGTCTCCGTTGTCAGTACCGAAACCTTTGAAGTGTCGGTAAGTTTCTCATAACCGACGAATTCCGTCGTAATATTCTTGTCAATCTGCTCATATACCGTGGCATCCGCACCCATATAGTTTGTAACCTTGCGGGCACTTCTCGCCTTCTGCCTCTGCTCCTCCATGCATGCCTTAAAATCAGCCTCATTATAAGAGAAGCCCTTTTCCTCCAGAATCTCTTCCGTCAGATCTACCGGGAAACCATATGTATCATAGAGCTTAAAGGTATCTGCTCCGGACAGCTCCTTGCTTCCCTTTTTCTGCATATCCTCCATCAGGTCATTTAAGATGGCAAGTCCCTGATCGATGGTCTTGTTAAACTTTTCCTCTTCCTGTGTCAGAACCTTGAAGATGAAATCCTTTTTCTCATCCAGCTCCGGATAACCGTCCTTGCTCTCGCCGATTACCGTCTCCGAAAGCTTTGCCAGGAAAAGTCCGTCAATTCCGAGTATCCTGCCGTGACGCGCCGCACGACGAATCAGACGGCGAAGCACATAGCCTCTGCCTTCATTGCTCGGCATAACGCCATCCGATACCAGAAATGTGGCAGAACGGATATGATCCGTAATCAGACGGATGGAAACATCATCCATGGCGTCAGTCTGATAGGTTTTTCCGGACATCTCGCAGATTTTGTCCCGAATTGCTTTCATGGTATCAATATCAAATACGGAATCCACATCCTGCATTACCACTGCCAGACGCTCCAGTCCCATACCGGTATCAATGTTTTTCTGGGAAAGCTCTGTATAGCCGCCCTTGCCGTCTCCTTCAAACTGGGTAAAGACGTTGTTCCAGACTTCCATAAAGCGGTCACATTCACAACCCACCTTACAATCCGGGCCGCCGCAGCCGTACTTTTCTCCCCTGTCATAATAAATCTCCGAACATGGTCCGCACGGTCCCGCACCATGCTCCCAGAAGTTATCACACTCTCCGGTCTCAGGATCTCTGTAAAAACGGGTAATTCTGTCTGCCGGCACTCCGATTTCCTTCGTCCAGATATCAAAGGCCTCATCATCCTCTCCATAGATGGACGGATAAAGTCTGTCTGCTTCCAGACCCAACACCTGTGTCAGAAACTCCCATGACCAGGCAATTGCCTCATGCTTAAAGTAATCTCCGAAAGAGAAGTTACCCAGCATCTCGAAAAAGGTCAGATGTCTGGCTGTCTTGCCGACATTTTCAATATCTCCGGTTCTCACGCACTTCTGGCACGTGGTCACACGTGTCCTTGGTGGAATCTCCTGTCCTGTAAAATATGGCTTAAGCGGCGCCATTCCCGCATTAATCAGCAGTAAACTGTTGTCATTGTGTGGTACCAGTGAAAAACTCTTCATGGCAAGGTGTCCCTTGCTCTCAAAGAAGTTTAAGTACATGCGGCGCAGTTCATTCACGCCATAACTCTTCTTCATTACGAATTCCTCCAAAATTTATTCATTTGTCGTGTCTGCCTGTTGTGCAGCCACTTTCGCATCCTTGCGTTTGCGAAGCTTAATTCCTATAAATCCCCCAAGAGCACCGACTGCAATAATTACAATCATCTCCAAAAGATACTGTGCAATACATAATAAAAATTCCATCCTGCCACCTCCGCATAAACAATAATGTCTGCTTTAATTATAGCCAAACTTGTCCGAAATTACAACACCATAAACAAGGTTCCGGCAGTAATCAGTACGGAGCCCACTGCCGATTTCCAGGTGAACTGCTCATGCAGAAACACAAATGCCAGAATCAGCGTAATCACAACGCTCATTTTGTCAATCGGAACCACCTTGGATGCCTCCCCAATCTGCAATGCCTTGTAATAGCACAGCCAGGATGCGCCGGTTGCCAGTCCCGATAAAATCAGAAATATCCAGCTTTTCTTTCCGATATCCGCAATTCCACCCTGCTGATGCGTCAGAAATACCATAAGCCATGCCATGCCCACCACAACAACCGTCCGGATTGCCGTTGCCAGATTTGAATTCACCCCCTCAATTCCCACTTTTGCAAGAATCG
>JAQXZD010000033.1 GCA_029227035.1 Lachnospiraceae bacterium | reverse complement strand
TTGGAACCTTCTTTAATGTTGTAGAAGCTGTTGCTCCAGTAATAACTGTTGCAGGATTCTCAGATGTAAATCTAGCACCTGCATTAACAGTCTTTGCAGTTGCGTAAAGCTTCTTTGTGTAAGTCTTGGCATTCTTCTTTGTAGACTTCTTATAAGATACCTTAACCGGAAATATCCCGAATAAAAGAAGAACAGAACGCCGGATTTATGCTATGTTCAGAAAATAAGAAAGCGAAAAAAGAGCAGAATAAGCGACGTATAATATACGCATAAGTAACGGAAAAGTGACAAAAAGACAAAGCATAAACGGCTCCTTCTTCATGATTGTAATTTCCCCTGAAATCAGCTATACTGAACACAGAAATGAGTTGCTATGATGGAGGAATGTTCATGAGTAAAAAGATTGCAATCGGAATACAGGATTTTGCAAAGATTCGGGAGATGAATTATTTTTACGTGGATAAGACGGACTTTATCAGCGAGTGGTGGTCAGGTGGTGATGATGTGACACTGATTACCAGACCACGCCGCTTCGGAAAAACCCTGAATATGAGCATGATAGAAGCTTTTTTCTCCATCGATTATGCAGGCAGAGCGGATTTGTTTGAAGGGCTCTCCATCTGGAAGGATGAAAAATACCGGGCATTGCAGGGAACGTATCCTGTCATCTTCCTGTCGTTTGCAAATGTTAAGGAAGCGGATTATCTTTCAGCAAGGGAGCGCATCTGTCGGCTGATTTCGGAAGTTTATAACAAAAACTGGTTTCTTATGGAAAGCAGCCTGTTAAAGGAGAATGAGAAGGCTGATTTTTTAAATGTGACAAATAAAAAAACCCTGATGTCCGATGAGGAAGCAGGCATGGCGCTTTACAATCTTTCCGGTTATCTGTCCCGTTATTATGGGAAAAAGGTGATTATCCTTTTAGATGAATATGACACGCCCATGCAGGAAGCCTATGTAAGTGGTTACTGGAACCAACTGGTTTCTTTTACCAGAGGACTTTTTAACTCCACATTCAAGACCAATCCTTATCTTGAGAGAGGAATCATGACGGGAATCACAAGAGTCAGTAAGGAATCCGTTTTTTCCGATCTCAACAATCTGGTAGTCATTACAACTACCTCGGAAAAATATGCCGACTCTTTCGGATTCACCGAACAGGAAGTATTTCAGGCACTAGAGAAACGCGGACTCTCGGATCAAAAAGAAAATGTTAAGCGCTGGTATGATGGTTTTACTTTCGGAAATATGACAGATATCTACAATCCATGGTCCATCATTAACTTTTTACAAAATCGGAAATTCGATACGTATTGGGCAAACACCAGCTCCAACAGCCTGGTTGGAAAACTCATCCGGGAAGGAAATCCGGATGTGAAAATGACTATGGAAACTTTGTTAACCGGCGGGACATTGGTAACAGAGATTGATGAACAGATTGTATTCGATCAACTTCAAAAAAGCCAAAATGCGATATGGAGTCTGCTTCTTGCCAGTGGATATTTAAAAGTCATCTCGCATCACTGGGATGCAAACGGTTTGAATGAATATACACTTTCACTAACCAATTTTGAAGTAAAGCTGATGTTTGAATCCATGATTAAAGAATGGTTTGACCATGGAGAAACTTCTTTTAATGGATTTATCAAAGCTTTGCTTGCAAATGATTTAGAAACTATGAACGCCTACATGAATGAGATTGCAATGGAAAGCTTCAGCTTTTTTGATAGTGGAAAAAATTTGTCGGAAAGCAAAGTTGCCGAACGATTTTATCATGGTTTCGTATTAGGCTTATTAGTAGATTTGCGAAAAATCTATCGAATCACTTCCAACCGTGAGAGCGGTTTTGGGCGCTATGATGTGATGCTGGAGCCATTGAACAAAAACGACGATGCCATTATTATAGAATTCAAGGTGTTTAATCCGAAAAAAGAGAAATCTCTGGAGGATACCATTGCCTCTGCACTGGAACAAATTGCGGAAAAACAGTATGATACAGAACTGATTGCAAGAGGAATCTCCAAGGAACAAATTCGACATTATGGATTTGCATTTGAAGGAAAAAAGGTGTTGATTGGATAAAGACAGCCGGAAGCAATGATATGCTCCCGGCTGTTCCTTATGAAAACTGGACTTTTTCCATATTATGAGTTAAAATAGTTTCGATTAAATACGAAAGGGGATATCCATTTTGAAGCATCAAAAATCAACAAGACAGAAAATTCTGATACCCATTATTCTAATGATGGGATTTGTTCCGATTATAGTGCACTATTTCCAATATAACAGTGGTTTGTCACAGTTTGACTGGTTTCCGTCAGGCTCCGACGAGAAGGCAGATTTCTTTTTTGCCTGGAAGATGATTGCCATTATTGTGTTGGGAATTGTTATGGCAGGAATTCTTATTTATCGGAATACCAAAAAAAAGCAGACATTCCAATATGAGACATCATTTTATTTCCTTTTGGCATATGCGCTGTTTGCTATCATGTCCGCGCTTTTTTCTCCTCACAGGAGATGGGCTTTTACAGGGTCATTTGACTTATTTGAATCGGTTTTCGTACTGTTTGCCTATATGATTGCCATCTGTTACATATACAATTATGTGCAGGAGGAAAAGCAGGTTGATACCATTCTCAGGTGGAGCGGAATCGGTGCTCTCATCGTGACAGGGATTGCAGTATTCCAGTCTTTTGGGATGGATTTTTTCAAGACAACTATCGGAAAAATGCTGATTACAAATCCAAGTTATTGGAATGATTTGGACGGCCTTGAATTTACCATGGCAGAAGGAACCGCTTATACAACTCTGTATAATCCGAACTTTTTATCCTTTTATTTCGGCATGCTAGTACCGCTCATAGCCTGTCTGTTTATTGCCAGTAAAAAAATATGGCAGAAAGCGCTCCTTGCTGCAGCGGAGATTATGGTACTTATCAGTCTCTGGGGAAGCCGGAGTGATTCCGGATGGCTGGCTCTTATCATCGGTATCGGAATCACAGTATTGATTTTGCTGAGTCGTACCAAAAAGACCGGAATTATTGCCATCGTTCTTGTGCTTGCAGGCCTGCTTACGAGTGTGTTATTTATTACAAATACATCTGCCGGAAAAAGAATTTGGAATACCATCGCCGGAACCTATCACATGCAGGAAAGGTATACATTGAAAGGATTTGAAACCGGGGATGACGGAGTAACTTTCTGTATTAATGACCGAAAGGTGCAATTTTCTTATGCCGCCGATGCAGGACAACAGTTAATCTGTGCCACGGATGAAGCCGGAAATGTTTTAGAGACTGCAAGAATTGATGAAGCCAATATGATTGAACAATTGACGGATCCTGTTTATGCGGGAGCGACTGTACAGCCTGTTACTGCAGGGGATTTGAATGGAATCTGTGTCACTTTGGACGGATTGACATGGAACTTCCTTCAGACAGATAATCATTACTATTATCTGAATCCGGCGGGCAATCTTGTGGATTATGATAATCTGAAGCGCTCAGCACTGTTCCGTGATGATGCCATGAGTTTTCGAGGACATATTTGGAATGATACAATTCCGCTGTTGGGAAAACATGTTTTCATAGGTTCCGGTGCCAATACATTTTTGTTTGAATATCCGCAGACCGATTATATCTATAATGCATATGTCAGTGGACAGGGCGCTACCGTTTATGATGTCAAGGCACATAACTGGTATTTACAGCAATGGGTGGAAAACGGACTCATTGGTACTCTGGCATTGTTGATTTTTATCGGCATCTATGTGGTACGCTCAGCCTCCATCTACCGAAAGGCAAACTTGAAGAATCGCATCACATGGCTTGGAATTGGATTTTTCGCGGCAGTACTGGTCTATCTGGCTGCGGCAATTGTTAACGATTCCAATGTTACTACAGCGCCGGTATTCTGGTGCATACTGGCACTGGGAATGGCAGTGAACCGAATGATTTCAAAAAATGACCAACTTTTGATTAAGGAATTTTCTTTGACTGATGAGAATCCGGATGGCAATGTTCAGACCGAAAATGTTGCTACAAACGCAGCAATGCCGGTTCCACCGCAGACAAAGAAGAAAAAACAATCCAGAAAACAGAGAAAGCAAAAATCTAAGTAACATAAAAAGACAGCCGGGAGCATATCATTGCTTCCGGCTGTCTTGGTTTACCGTTTGATTCCGTGCTATACTTCAGACGGAATTTTATATCCCGCCTCTGTCATCCTCTTCTCAAATTCAGAAATGGGGAGGTTCATTTTCTGTGCACCACGCTCAATACTGTAATCCCCGTCCTGGACGGAAGAGAAGATTTCGCATGTGCGTCCCTGTTGCATACCCTGTTGCATACCTTGTTGCATACCCTGTTGCATACCTTGTTGTATTCCCTGCTGCATTGCATTTTCTTTGATTCCCTGACTCAGATTACACATAGTTTTAAGCATCTCCTTTCTGTCTCCCTCCATAGGGATATGGAATTCATTTTCAAGAATATCATCTTTGGTTTTTTCACTAGAATTATGCTGATTCCACAGATACACTTACATGTAACAGGATACATTCACTACAGCATCTATTTTTGTCTACAAATCTTACATGACAATGAATAGAACGATTTTCATCCAAAATTCGAGAAAAAGCCTGACTATAATATCTCGGAATATATCCAATTTTCTTTTGATTTTTTGTTTGTACTTCGATTGCATATTCATCATAAGGATTAGAAAGCTCTCTGTTTAAAAAGAGCTCATCTCCACGAGAGATATCCAGTGATTGGTCACATTTTTCCCCATCACATCCCAAATAATGTCGGGTTCCTGCCATGTAGAAATCACGTTCAAAAGCAACTGCAATGTCCAAAATTGGATCAACGAAGTGCAAATGATCAATGGGAAGGCGTGCTCCGCTTGCTTTTAGCAATTGGTAGGCGTCATATTCCTTTAAACCATACTTTTGTAGGATAGAATCAATATCCTTGCGTTTGCGATCTGGAAGACGGCAAGCAAACGCAGGGAATAACTGGTCACAGTAATAGGTTTTAGAAATATCTTCAAACGCTACCAGTGGGTGAAAGCCCGCTTTCAAAGCTAAAGAAATATCATCTGAATATCGAAACTCATATTTACCGTTTTTGCTCAATTGTCCGACAATAAATTGTCTTCGGCTCACACTATCCTGCCAAATTAAATATAAGTAATCTTTTCCGTTTTGAAGAGACATCTGTTACTCCTTTTCTCCATAAATCATTTTAAGCATGGAAATTTTTTCACGTATGAATCTGAAAATCAATTCTCTCTTGGAATTTGATAATAACCTTTCCGAGGCATCATCAATTATCTCATATATTTTCTTATCTAAAAGATTTTGAACAATTTTATTGGAGAATGTACTCGTTTGTTCAAAATAATTATCATGTAAATAATGTATCATTTCTAAATGAGTTGGTCTTTTTGTATCACTTACAGTTCTTCGTATTAATGACTTGGATTTAGTATTTACTAAAGAGTGCCAACGAACCATGTCTTTACCTAAATAGGAGCTAACCTGTTCATCGGAAATGAAAGCACACAACGATGAACCATTATCATATAAAGGCGCAAAAGAAGATTTTTTATTATCATAAAGCACTGCCCAATTGCTCTGATGCCTGTCAGAATTTCCAATTAAGAAGTCAAAAATCAGCATATGTAAAAAATCAGCAAAATCAAATACACCTTGCGTAACTCTTTGAACCATTTCAACAGAATATAAGTCTCCCGTATTTGTGTCAACAAATGTTTCCGCATCGTATCCCGGATAAAAAGTATTAATGTAGTTAATTCCTTCTATTAAGATCTGATCACCTGTTGTAACAATGTTATAGCTCATGGAACCTTCTCGGTTATGATACATTCCTAATTCAAAAACAGCACACGGAATCCCTAATGTTATTGCAAGCTTATAGGCAATACACTCCGAAATATGATCGGTAGTAGAAACATCTTTTTTAAATTTAAACAAACCTATTTTTCCATTATCAGGATTAATAAGCCATACTTTCTCACTTCGTCCGCTGCCTTCTGCAGCGCCTTCATACACTTGCCAATAAGAAAAGTCTTTCATTCAGGATTCCTCCGTTAAACTTATGCTTTATTATAACACTACAAGTTATAAAAGAAAACATAATATTGATTTGCATTTTTGTCACTTTTCCGTTACTTATGCGTATATTATATGTCGCTTATCCTGCCCTTTTTTCGCTTTCTTATTTTCTGAACACAGCATAAATCCGGCGTTCTGTTCTTCTTTTATTTGGGATATTTCCCGGTTAAGGTATCTTACAAGAAGTCTGCAAAGAAGAATGCCAAGACTTACACAAAGAAGCTTTACGCAACTGCAAAGACTGTTAATGCAGGTGCTAGATTTACATCTGAGAATCCTGCAACAGTTCTTGTTGGTGGAACAACTACTACCGCATTAAAGGTTTGCCCGACTGCGGCAAAGGCAACTTACACATCAAGCGATGAGAAAATCGCTACTGTTGATGCAAATGGTGTTATCACCGGTGTTGCAGCAGGTGAAGCAACAATCACAGCTACAACTAATTACGGTAAAGTTGCTACAGTTAAGGTATCTGTTAAGAAGGTTGCTCTTAAGGATGTAAAGCAGACTAAGGCAAACGAATTAGTTGCAACAATTGCTGGTGATACAAAGAGTCTTAAGAATGCAGATATTTCTATCAAGACTCCTGACAATGTTGTTCTTCCTGTTAAGACACTTGCTATTGACTCCAAGGATGCAACACAGGTTACACTTACAACATTTACAGATATGAAGGACAGCAAAGAGTATTCTGTTACTTTAGACGGTGTTACAAAGACATTCGTAGCAACAGACGGTAAGGTTGCTTCTATCGGTCTTGATAAGGTTACAATTCCTGTAAAGACTGAAACAGAGATTAAGCTTGTTGCAAAGGATAGCAACGGTGTTGTTCTTAAGGAGCTTGCTTATGGTTCTTCTGATGTAAACTATGATTTCTCAATTACAACCACAAATGGTTATACAAAGGGATCTAAGTTGTATCTGAACAAGGTTGGCGATACTGCAACTGCAAAGATTACTTACAAGACAAACAAGTACACAACTGATGGTAAGCCAGATGGAAACATCGGACCAAATGAAGTGACAATTACATCAACTGAGCAGTCTGCTGTAAGTTCTTTCAAGGTAAGAATTGGCGAAGCTAATAAGAAATACAGCACTTTGAAGGACAATGATAAGATTGCTGTTGATGAGACAAAGGCTGTATGGGCATACTTCGAAATCAAGAATGCTGATGGAAAAGAAATTGACAACTATGGCGATTACAGACTTGAGTCCAGCGACAAGGCAACACTGATGCTTGTTGGTGACACAATGGGAACTAACCATAAGATTAAACTTGTTCCGGCAAAAGAGGGCGTTGCTTATATTTTCGTTAAGAAGGATGACAAGATTGTCTCTTCTGTACCTGTTACCGTTGTAGCTGCAAGAAAAGTTACTACAATGACAGCGGATAAGACTGGTTTCTCAGTTTCAAACACAGTTGGCGCTGCTAATGTAGTTGTAACATTAGCTGTAAAAGATCAGTATGGCAATGATTTCAATTATGTTGATGGAACTGATGGAGCAATAGATGTTACTTGTGAGGGTGCTCCAAGTGGTGTTACTAAAGAAAACGTTACTGTTCCTGCTTTCGATTCTAAGAGCGGAAACAAAGTTAAGTATGTAGTTACAGGTTCTAATTATATTACAAAGGGAACATATACTTTTAAGTTTACCTTTAAGAAAGACGGCAAGGAAGTATGTGCTCAGGTTATTACTGTAAATGTAGAGAAGGCTGGAGATGCTGGCTCTTCTGTATCTTATAAGCTTAACATTTTGAATTCTAACGGAGCTACTCAGACTGAAGAAGATGCTGTTGTTAATGCAGACAATACATCTGCCCGTCAGTTGACAGTTAGTGTTGCTGAGTTGTTGAAGGGTGTTGAGGCAAAGCAGGTTACAGTAGGTAATAAGATTGATGATAATGCTGATTCAGCTCAGCAGAGTACTGTAAAGAAGATCTACTACAAGGTTACTAACCAGAAGGGTGATGTAGTATTTAACAATGAACCAGGTTCTGTTAAAACAAATGGTGCTATCAATGCTGGTAATAGTACTGTAAGTGATACATTAACAATTGATGTTGTAAAGACCGGTAGTGCTGTTAACCATTACAATAAGTTTGAAAAGGGTACTTACAATGTTACAGCTACAGTAGTAATTGATCCGAAGTCTGCAAATGCTGGTGATGACACTAAGTGGACTAAGACAATTATTGCTACAGCATTCACAATCACAGATTCTTCTAATGATGAAATCACAGATATGAAGTTGAAGGACGAGAAGGTTGACCAAGTTTCTATTCAAGCTGCATTAGCTTCTGTAATTCAGTTCTCATATGACGGAAAGAAGTATGGCGCTGATGGTGATTATACTGCTGATATTGTATCTATCGAAGGTTACTCAAATGTAGTCGGCGGAAACGGAAAAATTACTGCAGATAACATGAGCACTGCTTTAACTAGCGGAAAGACTGCAGACATTACAAAGGTTACTGTCAGAGTACAGTTCCTCGATGATAATGGTGCTGTAGTTGGAACAGTAGACCAGACCGTAAACGTTACATTTTCTATTACAGCAAAATAATTAATCGGTTATAATATTAAAACTCCGGGTGAGAAATCATCCGGGGTTTTATTATTCTGTAATATTGGATATAATAAAATAGAGTAATTTCAATCTGAGCAATCTAAATATTCACGCAACCTATCGAGGACAAAAACTGTTTGATATTTTTACCTTGAAAAAACAGAAAGCTTTTATTCTAATCTATCGAGTATGTTTAGATATTGTACTCATAATAATGATTACAAGTAATGTCCTGCAATATCATAACTGGAAATATCCCAAATAAAAGAAGAACAGAACGCCGGATTTATGCTGTGTTCAGAAAATAAGAAAGCGAAAAAAGAGTGGAATAAGCGACATAGACATATAATATACGCATAAGTAACGGAAAAGTGACAAAATAAAAGTATGGAATTTATGTTTTTATTTTTTTGTAACAAAATAATGCAAATGTTTGTATAGAAAACCGTAATATCTTGTCGTATAATGTAATAGTAATTATTTTATTACTACATTATAGAAAGGAATATTACGAATGGATGAATACATATTATTTGTAGATGAAACTAAAAAGACATCAACAAATCCGTATTTTTGTTTGAGTGGTGTGTGTTTTAAACGATCCTATTATGAAGATACTGTAGTCGCAGAAATAAATGCTTTAAAAGAGAAACATTTCAGTAATACAAGCATTATTTTTCACTACAGTGATATGAATAACAAAAAGAACGGCTTTGAAGTTTTTAAAGACACAAAGATCAGGCAAAAGTTTTGGACAGATTACTCGAATGTATTAAAGAAATTGGATTTTACAACGTTTGGTGTATACTTTAATCAAGATGATATGAAAAAGATTTATGGAAAGGGACGTACCAGCAATTATGACATAGCTTTTGTTGCCTTATTAAAGAACTATTTGCATTTTCTAAAAAGTGTAAATGGTATTGGTTCAATCTGCATTGAATCCAGAGGTTTTAAGGAAAATGCAACTCTTCAACACGCTTATTACGATTATTTAGGAACAGGTTCAATGTTTTTCCCATATGATATATATGAAAAGCATTTATCTACTATTGGCTTCATTGTCAAGGGTGATAATTGTGTTGGGTTGCAAATTGCTGATATTTCACCTTCAGCCTTATTGCGTGATATAAATAAAACCAAAGATTTTTATGGATTAGGGAAGAAGTATAGAGAAAAACTGTATTACTATGACAAACCCTATCAAGATATATTAGGTATGAGAAATATTTTATAATTTTGTTGACACCCTAATATATTTTGTGTTATTATAAATCTGTCATTAAGAAATAGCTTAGTCTAGTATCTTTATGACCATATTGATTTTCAAACTATCTCTGATATGTATTAAATCAATCAAATGAGTAAGTGTGAGTGTCTAGCTTGTCTATTCACTCACAAAATAGTTCAAGCCTAAATATTATGTTTAGGCTTTTTATATTGCCCAATTGCTAATTTGTATACTTTCGCAATTTTTTCTTTTTTATTTATATTCCTCTACATAAAAATCATCTGGATTTCTCCGGATGTTAGATTGTAGAAAAATCCCCGCCGATATGGCAGGGATTTTTTGTAATCTGATTTTAATTTTACAGAGTTGAAGAAGCCGAATCTCCGGAAATAGAATAGCTGCAGTTACGCAGGTCAATTTTGCTTGCCTTTGTCTTCAGCTTGGACTTCGGAATCACAACCGTGTAACTCTTTTCAGAA
>JAQXZD010000032.1 GCA_029227035.1 Lachnospiraceae bacterium | reverse complement strand
TAACAATGAAATAATGTCTGCATGGCTGTCAGGCCGGTCTGATCAGGGCTGGCCGACGCTTTGCAACTTTGTCCAATTTGGACATGCAACAATGTCCAAAAATGTTTTGCAACTTTGTCCAAAAAGGGCTTGCAAAAAACACCCCAAGTTTATCCAGCACATTTATAAACAATTTCAAATTCCCGTTTACATCACTTACATCGAATTTGAACGCATCTGCTTTTACAGAATTTTTCAAATACAGATAAGGACCATATGATTCTAATTCACGCATAACTTCTTCTCTGTCCTCTGTTACATCCTTTTGAATTGCCTCCGTTAACTGTTTTTCTTCTTCATATAATTCATCAAATGACTCATCAAATCCATTGCCCTCAAAATACTGCTGCATCTTCTCAAAAACAGATGTCATGGTGTCAGACGTTTGAAGTCCTAATATAGTTATTTTTTCTTGTAATGAATATTCCTTGTATTCCTGCAATGAAATCGGACTAGCAAGGTCTATTACTTGTTCATTATTTTCTTGACAGGCTGAATCATTTTGCCCTATAATTCATCCGCCTTCGGCTACGCTCATGTCTGTTATCGCCAAATATTCTTGTTGAAAAATAAGAAAATAGCACACTACGTGTGCTTCCACGCAAAAAATAAAGGACAGTGCCACAAGCAAGCTTGTACTCTGTCCTTTTAAAAGCGATAGAGTTTTCTGCCCTACCGCTTTTTTATTATTCACACTGAATAAATTGTATAATTTTATTCTGTATCATATCTATCGCCCGTTCTTTTCCAAACACATCAATCAAATTTATAACCTTTTGCTCGTAATCTTCTTGATCGTAGGTATATATGATAAAACCTTTCGACATTGACATTAACTGTTCAATAATGTCACCATCCGTCTTGTCCATTGAATGACCGTAAAAATGAACTCTTGGTAGTTGTTCTATTCCTTTAGAAAACGTAACCATTTTTTGGCTATCTATATAACCAGTCAATTTTTGTATTCTCTGAAAATATTTCTTGAAATAAACAAAATCAAGTTCTTCTGGCGCATCGTCATTGAACCCAAGCACCATATTATCCTTATCCAAACTTCCGTGCACATGAAATACATCATCTGGATTTATGCCATATACCTTATATGTATCTGTATAGTTGAACGAAATTACATACGATGGATTTATAACAGAAATCTGTTCAATAGGCTTAACAGGCTCATTCATCTCATCTTTTATATGCTTGCTCAAATAAATTTGCAAAAGCTTTATCACATCATCAAGCTGAGATTTAAGCATTCTTAGAATTTCTCGCTTATTTAAGCCATACTCATCCGTATACAATCTTCTATCTAAATGTTTCGAATACATGTAGTCACGAGTATTATCTTGGTCGAACAAAGGAAACAAATCTAAGCAATTTATAGTCTTTAATTTCCAATTATCCGACATATCATGCTGCCCACTTTCCCATGTAATAGAGTTTCTTGTATCAATTATATCTTCATACCTTGAAAAGAATAATTCGAAGTATCCAACAACTTCTCTGATTAATCTTTCCAAATCAACCCATCCAGGCACTTCATTTGTATAGCCCAAAAAGTATTGTATAAATCCATTTTTCTCTACACATTCTTTAAAAAATACATCTTCTTCATCGGATGGAATAAATTCCTTATTTTTTTGAACTTCCTTGATATATTCAATAAAATTGTTATAACTCGTCTTTAATCCATGAGCCAAATCAAATCCATTCCCAATAACCAATACATTATTACTCATTTGTACTTCCTCTTTCGTATAATAATATAAAAAAATAATATTACAATTTTCCTCAATATGCAAATATATATACGACTTGATATTTTGCGCAAAAAATAAACCGATCTACTGACCGGCTTATCTTAAGAATCATATCAAAGCTCTATTAAATTTTACTACACCCTTTTGTTGTAAAAATACGTGAATTTGCGTGAAAATACATGACTCAGCCAAATCTCTGAAATCCCTTATTTTCCAATGATTTCAGCCGTATCAATAAACTGATACGGAGTCTGCTGATAAACATAATAATTGAGCCAATTCGAGTAAAGAATATTCCCGTGGGATCTCCACTGGAGCATCGGGCGCTCATTCGGATTGTCATCCGGATAATAATTGAGCGGCAGCTTGATATCCAGCCCCTTTTCCTTATCACGATGGTATTCTTTCCCGAGAGTCAGCCTGTCATATTCCGGATGTCCCATAACAAAAATCCGGCTTCCATCCTGATTGATAACAAGAAAGACTCCCGCCTCCTCGGACTCTGCCAGAATTGTCAGCTCCTCATGCTTTTCAATTTCCTCTTTCCTCACTCCGGTATGACGTGAATGTGGGGCATAAAAATAGTCATCAAAGCCTCTGACTAACGGAATCTTACGGTTCATAACCTTATGTCTGTACACGCCAAACATCTTCTCGTCCAGATCATACTTCGGAATCCCATAATAATAATACAACGCCGCCTGCGCGCCCCAACAGACATGCATGGTAGATGTCACATGAGTTTTGGACCACTCCATAATCTTACAGATTTCCTGCCAGTAATCCACCTCCTCAAACGCCATCTGCTCCACCGGTGCTCCGGTAATAATCATACCGTCAAAATACTGCTTTTCAATCTCCGAAAAAGTCTGATAAAACTTATTCAGATGACTCATTGAAGTATGCGTAGATTCATGGGATGCCGGTGTCACAAAAGATACATCCACCTGAAGAGGTGTATTGGACAGGGAGCGTAAAAGTTGCAGCTCCGTTTCCTCCTTTAAAGGCATCAGATTCACAATAACAATATTGATTGGACGGATATCCTGATGCATTGCCCTCTTTTCATCCATCACAAATATATTTTCTCTCTCAAGTATCTCCTTTGCAGGCAAATCACTCTGTGTTTTTATTGGCATATTACTTCCTCACTTTCCCACAGCCTTTACTGCCGGGCATATAATGCAACAAATTCATCCTCCGAGATAATCGGAACTCCAAGCTCTTTTGCTTTCCGGTTTTTGGAAGAAGCGGATTCCGTATCATTGTTGACAAGATAACTGGTCTTTCCCGACACGCTTCCTGCTACCTTTCCTCCCTGGCTCTCCACGAACGCCTTAAACTCATCCCGGTTTTTATAATGATGTACATCCCCTGTGATAACAAAAGTCAAACCGGCACAGGTTCCTTCTGCTGCATTTTTTATCTCCACATGTTCGATTGTAAGCTCCCCGAGAAGATGCGTCAAGCTGTCCGCATTACTTTCTTTTGCGTACCAGTTTAACAGGGAATTGGAACGTTCTGCTCCGATTCCGTCAATATCCTCAAAGCCCTCCCCATCTTTCATTCTCTGCAAAAAAGCATCAAAACCGATAGTGTTTACAATCTTCTTTGCCGCATCCACTCCGATTAACGGAATGCAGAGCGCAAAAATAAAGTTAACCGGATGGACATTTCGGCTCTCCTCAATGGATTTATCCATATTTGCAACGGATTTTTCCCCGAATCCGTCCATCCCACTGATTTCTTCGAAATGCTCACGCAAATGATAAATATCCGCAAACTCCCGGATATATCCCGCATTGATAAACCGCACCATTGTCTGTATGGACAAGCCATCGATATCCATTCCCCACTTACTTACAAAACGGGTAAATTTCTTTACATTCTTTGCCGTACAGTCCGGATTGGTACAGTGAAGCGTCTTCGTTCCACTGTTGCTGCTGACGCGCACCTCTGTCGGTGCATGGCAGACCGGACATTCCCGCGGAATCTCCACTTCACCTTCCGCATCCTTAACCGCGACGCACTTTGGAATAATCTTATTTGCCTTTATCACGGAAAGGGTACAGTGCTTTCCAAGTCCGAGTCTTTCTATCTCGCTTAAATTACAAAGGGATGCACGGGATACCGTGGTTCCCTCAATCTGAACCGGCTCAAAAACCGCAACCGGCGATATCGTCGACACCGCACAGGACCATTCAATATAAGACAACTGCGTATCCACCGCCTCATCCTGCCACTTAAAGGCAAATCCCGCACGGGTTGCATGATGCCCGGTCACACTGCCGGATGCCGCATAATCAGTATCATCATAACAGATAACCAGTCCGTCCACCGGAATGTCCATCTGTCCGTCTTCCACCCGTCTGGTCCAACGCTCTACCACCTCCGGAAGTCCCGCCGCATCTGTCTGTTCCCGATCCACCACGGTAAATCCGCTTTTTTCCAGAAAATCCATGCGCTCTCCCCAGGATTTCATCGGCTCATCCATATACACAAGAGTAAATGCATGGAACCGCACATGACGCTCCTTCACCTCTGACGGATCCTCCAGATTCAGCGTGCCGGATGCCAGATTACGGGGATTTGCATACTTTTCATCATCGTCCTCGATCATGTCATTAATCATGGCAAAATCCGTATAAGAAATAGCCGCCTCGCCTCGTACCACCATATGTCCCTGATAGGAAATCTTATCCGGGAATCCACTGATGGCACCCTTCAAAAAGGTAATATTCTTGCCGACGCTTCCGTTTCCGCGCGTCAGAATCTTCTGCAGCTTTCCGTTGTCATAAGTAAGCACCAAGGTAAGTCCATCCAGTTTCCAAGACAGCCAGATTGGTTTGTCCGCCGCCCATGCCTGGAGTTCACTGATCTGCTTGGTCTTGGCAAGGGACAATGCCGGAAACTCGTGTGCCTCTTTCTGACCTCCTGCATTTTCCTCATAACCGGTAGTCTGTGTCGGGCTGTCCGGCAAAATATAGCCTGTCTCCTGCTCCAGCCTTGTCAGTTCATCAAACAGACTGTCCCACTCATAATTGGGCATAATCTCATCCTGCCCGTTGTAATAAGCGGCAGATGCCCGGTTTAACTGTTCAACTAAATTTTCTATCCGTTTTTTCTGTTCTTCCATCCTTCTCATTCACCTTACACTTTGTCTGTATATGCAACAGGCGCATTACTGGAATTTGCAATCAGCTTCTCCAGTTCCCGATATTCTTCCGCTGTCACGCTGCGATATTTTCCGACCGGTAAATCTCCAAGCTTAATATTCATAATGCGGACACGTACCAGTTTGTCCACTCTGTATCCAAAATACTCGCACATACGCCGAATCTGACGGTTGTATCCCTGCGTCAGAACGATACGAAGCTGCTTTTTTCCGATCTGTTCCACCCGGCACTTCCGCGTGGTTACCCCCAGCTCCACAAGAGGTACTCCGTTTGCAAGACCATGCACAAACGAATCCGTCACCGGACGATTCACGGTCACAAGATATTCCTTCTCATGCATATTCCCGGAACGCATCATCTTATTGACAATATCTCCGTTATTGGTAAGAAGCAAAAGCCCCTCCGAATCCTTATCCAGCCTTCCAACCGGATAAATTCTCTTCGGATAATGCAGATAGTCAATCACATTATTTTTCTCCCGCTTCTCCGCCGTGCAGACAATCCCCACCGGTTTGTGAAAAGCAATAAGAATCATCTCTTCTTCCTTTGTTACTTCCTTTCCCTGATAAAAGACCTTCTGTCCCGGATGAACCCTGTCACCAATCTGTGCGGTCTTTCCGTCTATGACCACATTTCCTGCCTCTATCTGCCTGTCTGCTTCTCTTCTTGAGCAGACGCCTGCTTCACTTAAGAATTTGTTGATTCTGACCTCCACTGACTTGTCCTCACTTGTAAAAAATGCGGAGACATGCACGTCTCCGCTATTTACTATTTCTTTTTACTCTTAACGGTTTTTAAGAACTCTGTCTTAATGTATCCTGTCTCGCCCTGGAACTTAACCTTTGTCCAGTCTCCTTCTGTTCCGAGCTTCTTTAAAGTAACTCCGATATCAACCTTTCCCAAAAGTTCGCCGTCTGTACTCGGAGATTTGCGGACATTACAGATATCCAGTGTTTTTACCTTACCGGAATCAGTTTTCTCTTCCTCGTCCTTCTTCTCTTCGTCTTTCTTCTCGTCGCTTTCCTTCTCTTTTTCTTCAGCCTTCTGAGTTTCCTGCTCTGTTGCTTCCTCCGTCTGGCTCTCTGCCTGCGTCTCTGTGGACTGGCTTTCCGTCGACTGTGACTCGCTCTGCTCTATGACGGCATCTCTCCACTTGGACATGGCATTTCGCAATGTTCCGCCTACCATATTGGCAAGCTTCTCATCACTCTTTATCGCCTCATCATACTTTGTCTGTACCTCCTGCTGAAGAGCAGTTACTTCTTCACTCTTCTCGTAAGCAAGGATGAGGGAGTAGAGATTTGCATCAAGCTCCTGATCCATAAAGTTAAAATTATAAGCAGAATATACATTGTTAATATACAGTTTTCCTTTTCCGTCCCTCTCAACATAGAAGAAATCCATTCCCGGTGCCGCCGTGTCCACATCACGGAACTTCAAATCATAACACACGGATACCAGATACGAATCCTCAGACTCTCCCGGCATGGAATATGTCACGATATTCTGATAATCTTCATAATATTCGGAAAATGTTGCGATATAACTCTTTTCATTCTCGCTGAGCGGCTGCGCCAGCATCTCCAGTGTGGCGATATCACCTGCCGCATATGCGGAATAATAATTCTGCATCAACTGTGTCAATTCCGGCTCTGCATCCTTCTGAAGCTTTCCGGTGACAGCATATTCCGTTGCCGGAGTAACAGTCTCCGTTCCGCTCTGCGTATCCTTTTCTTTCTCCGTCGGACCTGCACATTTCACCAAAACCAGTACCAGTACTACAAGAAGTACCGCTGCACACAAATTTTTTTTATATTTTACAAAGAAGTCCGTAACCTTCTTCATGCTATCGTTATCCATACTCTCCTCCATAAACTAACCCTGTCATAAAATACAAGTCTTTGTATCTTTCGGATACAAAGACTATATAGTGCACCCGGCGGGAATCGAACCCGCATCTCAGGAGTCGGAGTCCTACGTTCTATCCATTATACTACGGCTGCAGATTTGTCAGCAATGCAAAGCTGACACTTATAAAAGAATAACACATCTGACATTCCACGTCAACCATTTAAACTCTTATCCAGCATTTGTAAAATGTCACCAAGCTCTTCCATTTCAAACTGTCCCGGCGCACTTGCTTTTTTTCCTGCTCCGAATGTCACGCAGGAGCCGAAATACTCTCCAGCAACACGGGTGATGCTGCCCGTTTTTCCCATGGACATCGTAATCAGCGGTGTATCCGGATACTCTTCATGGAAATAATTTGTCTCCTCCATCAGATTCAGCACATCCTGCATCGACTGCGGCATCACCGCAAGCTTTACGATATCCGCCCCGCTCTCCCGGATTTCCTCCAGCAGCGTCTTCATCACGCTCCGCTCCGGCGTCTGGTCAAAATCGTGGTGAGACGCAATGATATGCGCTCCCATTGCCTGAAGCTGCCGGATTTCCTTTCGCGGCTTTTCCGAAGCAAAATATTCCAGATCAATAAAATCCGCAACCTTTGTCTCTGCAGCGACCTGATGAATATCGCAAATCTGCTCCCGCTCCAAAGCCATTTCTCCACCCTGCTCCTTCGAACGGAATGTATATACCAGAATATTGTCCTTTACAAGCGGCTGTATCTCGTAAAGCACATCCCGGATTGCATTCATGCTCTCCGCTTCGGCAAAAGCGTCCACCCTCCACTCAATCATGTCTGCATGCAGCTCGGCCAGACGTCGCACCTCTTCCACAATGCGCTCCCTCGTCTCTTCCATAACCGGTACGCATACCAACGGGCGTCCTTTCCCAATCACTTTTCCTTTTATATTTAACAGCTTTTCCATTTCCGCTGTCTCCCTTCATTCCTGAAATAAAGCTATTATAGCAGTTTTCCTTGTAAAAATAAAGAAAATCCTGTCGTAAAATTGACATTTACCAGTTTTTCGATTAAGATAAACGCTGTATGCTGATATGCGTGAAATATAATTTTACATAAGGAGCTGTTATATGAGTTTTGAATTTTTAAATCAACTCCCGACTCCGGCCGATATCAAGCGGGACTATCCGCTTTCTCCGGAGCTGCGGGAACTAAAAAAAAGAAGAGACGTCATGATATCAGACGTCATAACCGGAAAAGATTCCCGGTTTCTTGTCATCATC
>JAQXZD010000031.1 GCA_029227035.1 Lachnospiraceae bacterium | reverse complement strand
ACAGATTTCGTTAACAGGCTGCCAAAATACCTGCAGGTATCGTTGGGTTACACATCGGCAGTCGCTTAAAGTGTATTCAATCGTCAAAAATATAAAGTTTTCAAGGAGCGAAGCCCGTTTTCAGTATGGGAAGTTTGAATTACTATTTGAACACCATGGTTACCTTTGCCATGATGCTGATATTTTCCATTCTGTTTGCGATAGAGATTCGTTATATGCAAAGAAAGCTGGAGAGAGAGAACAATAAGCTTACGGAAATTGCCAATTATGATCCGCTGACAAAACTGTTGAATCGAAGAAGCATGAATATGCACATCAGCAGGGCATTGGAACAGGCTGCAAATCAGAAGTCGACATTTTGTCTGGTGCTCTTGGACATAGACAATTTTAAAAAAGTAAATGATACTTACGGACATGACTGTGGCGATGAAGTCCTGATTTGTGTGTCAGAGATTGTGGAGCATTTAGTTGGGGATACCGGTAAAGTTTGCCGCTGGGGCGGCGAAGAGATTTTGCTGCTTTTACATAATGATATGAATCAGGCAAAGGATATGGCGGAGCGGGTTTGCAGGAGTATTGCGAATAATGCGGTATGTTATCAGGATCAGAAGATTCAAGTGACGGTTACGTTGGGCGTTGCGCAATATGATGGGGATGTCTCTGTCAAAGATATGTTAAGACAGGCTGATGAACGTCTGTATTGGGGCAAGAAACATGGGAAAAATCAGGTAGTTTGCGAATAGTAGGAAATGACTAAAAATCAATAAGCAGGTTAAATTAAATTTCCGACTAAAAATCGGTAAAGTTAAACAATATACACAAAGCGAAAAAAAGAGTACAATATCGCTAAGGGAATCAGTTCTGATTTTTTACAAAAGAAGGAGGGGTTTTATGAGAACGATCAGGATGAAAATCATAGCAGGAATTATTGCCTGTTCCTTACTGATAGCAGCAGTGCTGGGTGGTGTATCTCTTGTGAATTCAACAAGAATAGCCAATCAGAATGCAATCGAGAATCTGCAGCTTACTGCCCGTTTGCAGACACAGGAGATCGATTCTGTTATCCGGCGTGTGGAGCAGTCGTTGGACACTTTAAGTGATGTGGTGATGAGTGAGCTGGATGAGAGTGGCTTTTTTGCAGACAAAAGTTATGCGGATGAGTATACCGGCAAGATTCATGACACGGTGATGCGGATGGCGGAGCATACGGAAGGTGCAATTACAGCGTATGTGCGATATAATCCGGAATATTCGAATCCTACATCGGGTATTTTTTTGACCAGAAATTCCACAGATGAGGATTTTGATTCTGTTACACCGACGGATTTTTCTATGTATGATCCTGATGATACAGAGCATGTCGGCTGGTATTACACACCGGTACAGGCGGGACAGGCGATATGGATGGATCCTTATCTGAATCAGAATATTGATGTATACATGATTTCTTATGTTATTCCTTTGTATGCGGAGGATGGAACCTCTATCGGTATTGTGGGAATGGATATTGATTTTTCACAAATTACAAATATTGTGGATGATACCGCAATATTTGATACCGGTTATGCATATCTTGTCAATGCACAGGGAACGATTATGCATCATAAGGAGATGGATTCCGGAGTAGCCATCAGTGAGCTGGATGCTTCATTGACAGATATGCCTGCATTTATTGCTGATGCTGCAAATCAGGGAGTGAATACTTCTTATACATATGGCGGCATGGAAAAGAAGATGGTATATTACGATCTGGATAACGGGATGAAGCTGATACTGACGGCTCCTAAGAGTGAGATTTATGCGCAGTCTTATCGGCTGGCAACGATTATCGGGATTGCGATTCTTGTTGCATTTGTATTGTCTGTGTTAGTGGGTATCTTTATCGGAAGCAGTATTGCCAGACCAATCGGAAAGCTTACGGCAATGATTACGCAGACTACCGAACTTGATTTCCGTGCAACACAGGATGGGGCTAAGTTGCGAAAGCAAAAAGACGAAGTCGGAAAGATGGCAACGGAAATACATGTGATGCGTAAGGTATTCCGGGAACTTGGGTATGCTTTAAATACAGCAGAAAGTACCATTCTTGCAGCAGTTGAAAATCTCGATGGGATTATGAAGGAAAATAATGAGACGGCAGAGGACAACAGTGCAACGACGCAGGAACTTTCCGCAGAAATGCAGGAGGCCGTTACCAGCACGAAAGATATCGTAAACAATGTGGCGCAGATTAAAGACAATTCACAGAGTATTTATCAACTGGCAAAGACGGGTGAGGATGATTCCCGGGAGGTATTGAAGCGTGCGGAAAACATGGGAAGAATCAGTCAGGAATCCAGTGATAAGACAAGTCAGGTATATGAAGAGCTGAAAGAAAAGACTGACATTGCTATCGCACAGGCCGCTTCCGTTCAGCGAATCAATGAGTTTACGGAGGATATTAAATCGATTTCTTCACAGACGAATCTGCTTGCGCTCAATGCCAGCATTGAGGCAGCGCGTGCCGGTGAAGCGGGAAAAGGATTTGCGGTGGTTGCAGATGAGATTAAGACTCTGGCATCGCAGACGCTTGGTGCGGTAGATAATATCGGTGGAATTGTCGGAGAAGTAAATGAAGCCGTAAGCAATCTGACCGAATGTATGAAGCAGGTTATGACTTTCCTGGAAAGCACTGTTTTGGACGATTACAGCACTTTTTTGGATTCAGGAAGAGAGTACTGTGTGGATGCAGATTCTTTCAGAAATGTCATGGTTCAGATTGGCAATGCCGTTGAAGTCCTGGAGAAGCATATTGTACAGATTGGCGGTGTGTCTGATGAAATCGAAGACATGATGGAGCAGTCAACGGACGGTATCACTGCGATAGCGGAGAAATCGGGTTATACGCAGCAGATTACAGAGAAGGGCTATGAGAAACTTCAGGAATGCAGGGAATCCGTGAATACGCTGACTAAGATTGTGGATAAATTCAAGTTATAATATGTCCCTCAAAAATTTTGAAAAAATCTGAATTGTATAAGAGCCGGAAAATGCCGAATTTGGTAATTTTCCGGCTTTTTTTGGACTCCCATAAAAGGAAAATTTGTGATATGATGTGAAGACGAATTACGATACAATATACGAGAGACCTGAATATAAGTGGTCTGTACAAAAGAAAAGAGGGGAACATGAAAAAGTTAAAAGAAAAGTGGAGAAATTTCCGAAAAAAAGCAAAGGAATATCTGCAAGGGACACTTGGCGAAGGCAGAAAAGGAATGTATTTTACAACAACAATTCTTTCAGCATGGCTGGCAAGCGGTCTGTTGAAATCCTATTTCCCGATTATTCCGATGGTGTGTTGCTTTTTGATAGCAGCGGTATTGGTAACACTGTTTGCGCAGCTTGGGTACTTACTGGTAAGGCTGGTGTTTGGAGCGAAGAGAAGAAGCCAGTGCTATTGGTTTGTTACCTTTGCTTTGTTAGTGGTTGCTGCGATGATTGCGGCACAGGGAACGCATATTGGCGTGAATCTGTTGCAGGCGTTGCTGTTTTCCGTCGGAGCGGATTTGCTGGGGCGTAGCTTGTGGAGCCTTTTTGTAAATAGAAAACGAAGCATAATAGGTATCCTTACACTTGCACTTACCGCCATGGAATTCGGTGCGTATGCCTTTTTCCTGCATCAGGAAGGTTTTGGCACAAGTCCTGTGTATACATATCTGGATATGAAAGAAAATACTGCATTGGAAGGAAAAAGTGGGATTGACTTGGAGAAATTCAAAGCATCCGTTGCGGGCGGGACTTATGAAGTAGAAACATTCTTATACGGATTAAGTGAAGACGCAGATGTCCTGTCGGAAAGCTTTGATCTGACTTCTTTTGCGGAGCGTGATGGAATTGAAAAAATTGGAATGGATGCTTATTTTGATTATGAATTGAGCGAAGTTCCGTTGACCGGGAAGGTGTATTATCCGGTAGGGAAAGAGGATTGTCCGGTACTTTTTCTGGTTCACGGAAATCATGATTATTCCGTGGATTCCTATCTGGGATATGATTATTTGGGGCAGTATCTGTCCTCTTATGGTTATGTGGTTGTTTCGGTAGATGAAAACAGTTGCAATGATTTAGCCGATGAAAATGACGGAAGAGCAGTTCTTCTGTTGGAAAATATGAAATATGTTTTGAAAGAAAATGCGAAGGAAAACAGCAGATTTTATCAGTTGATTGATGAGGAAAACATTGCCATTGCAGGTCACTCCAGAGGAGGGGAAACCGTTGGAACAGCATATCTTTTTAATGATTATGAAGTTTATCCGGAGGACGGAAATATCCGGTTCGATTATCATTTTAACATTAAGACGATTATTGCCATTGCGCCGACGGTTGACCAGTATATGCCGACGGGAAGAGCGGTAGAAATCGGGGATGTAAACTACTTTATCATCCAGGGTGCAAACGATCAGGATGTGGCCATTGCCATGGGGGAAAAGCAATATGATAATATCCATTTTTCCGGCGAAGGTTCATATATAAAATCAATGCTGTATGTAATGGAAGCAAACCATGGACAGTTTAATGAGCTGTGGGGAAAATATGATTTGATGGATCCGTTGAACGGCTACCTGAATGTAAAAGGATTTCTTGCAAAAGAAGAGCAGCAGAAAGTTCTGGAAGTCTTTACCAAGACATTTTTGGATGTGACGCTTTTGGAGGATAGAACATATCAATCGCTTTTTTCTGATTATGCATTATATCAGAAGGTATTGCCGGAAACGGTGTATGAGCAGATGTATCAGACCTCGGATTTTGCATGCTTATGTGACTTTGAAGAAGATACTGATTTAAAAACAGCAACACAGGATGGTGTAAGGATTCAGACCAATGGAATGTCCGGCTGGACAGAATCAGGCCGGGAATTGGGAATGAGTGAAAATGGTGAAAATTTTGTGCTGGATTTGGAATGGGAAGACAGCAAAGAGGCAGGCGTCACTTTTCAATTACCGGCATATGATATGTCGCAGTTTGCGTTTTCTTTTTCGATTGCGGATATGGATGAGAAAATGGAGGATTTTTCTTCCCTGTTGAGCGGAAAAGTGATTCTGACGGATGAAAAGGGAAATACCGCAACTGCAGAAATCGGGGATTGCGCGATTGTATATCCAACATGGAAGGTACAGTTGCAGAAGATGGATACGATTTTTGGCACTTATGAATATAAGCACCAATTTCAAACGGTCATTGTACCAAATGACAGCTATGAACTTTCAAGCGGCGTATTTGACTTTGGTAAAATCAGAAAAATCACAATCAATTTTGTGGGCATGGAAAAAGGACATGTGATACTGGATCAGGTCGGATTCGAAAAACAGAATAATTAAAAAAAGCATTTTTGAGCTGAAAGATTTACAAGAATTTGACACAACCACTCCGGTTGGATTTACTTTTTCATTATATACTTTATGTATAGATATCCAAAAGGAGAGGGAGTGTTTTATGAAGAAAACTTATGTAATCGATACAAATGTATTGATTCAGGCACCTTATGCATTGCAGTGTTTTGAGGACAATCATCTTGTGCTTCCGTTAGTGGTTCTGGAGGAACTGGACGGATTAAAAAAATGCGAGGGAGAAAAGGGCGCAAACGCAAGAGTGGCTGTCAGAAAGCTGGAAGAATACAGAAATCAAGGAGACCTGCTAAAGGGTGTGCCCCTGGAAAACGGCGGGACCATTCGCATAGAAAAGAATTTTGTCAATGTGGAGCTTCCGGAGGATTTGCCGGAAGACAAGGCAGATAATCGCATTCTGAAAGTCTGCAAGGGACTGTGTGAGGAGTTGAAAGACAGCCGGAAACTTATTCTGGTGACAAAGGATCTGGTGCTCCGCTTAAAAGCCCAGATTATGGGGATTAAGGCGGAGGACTTCATAACGGAGCAGATTACCGAAGAGGATGCGCTGTATACGGGACGGGATGAAGCATATATCCCGGAGGAACTGGTGAAGACCTTTAAGAAAAAGGGTGTATCCGTTTCTGATTTGTACCGGTCCGACGAAGAGGGAAATCACTATCCGGTTGAGCTGGAAGAAAACGAATTTGTTATTTTAAAAGCCGATCAGTCTGCCAGAAAAACCCTGTTGGGAAGAACAAAGGGAGACCGGGTTGTTCCGCTTGTGTATAAGAAGAGCAAACCTTATGGAATCAGTCCGAGAAATGTGGGGCAGTATTTTATGCAGGAAGCCCTTATGACCAAAGCGGAGGAAGCGCCTCTTGTGATTATCCGGGGAATGGCGGGTACCGCCAAGACCTTTTATTCGCTGGCGGTAGGCATGGAAAAAGTGTACAACAATCCGACCGGCGAGTACAGACGGATTATTGTCTGCAGGCCGAATGCCCAGTTTGATGATGATATCGGTTTTCTGCCGGGAGATGAAAAGGAAAAGATTGCACCGCTGATGCGCCCGGTCATTGACAACCTTGAGCAGATACTGGATTCCGACGAGGAAAACAGATACGAAGACGAAAACGAGCTCAGCGATAAGGTGATGGAAGTATTTGACCGTGGAGTGATCCAGACGGAGGCACTGAATTTTATCCGGGGACGCTCCATTGCGAAAACCTATCTGATTATCGACGAGGCACAGAATATGACACCGAATCAGGTCAAAGGAATTATCACGCGCGCAGGAAAAGATACCAAGATTATTCTTCTGGGTGATCCGAATCAGATTGACCGGCCGTTTTTGGACGAGCGGACCAATGGATTAAGCTATGCCGCAAAATATATGAAAGGAAGTCCGCTGTGTTGGCAGATTACGTTATCCGCAGAAGAATGTGAGAGGTCGGTTCTGGCAATGGATGCGGTAAAGAGATTGTAATTTGAACTATAACTATAAAGAAATCTTACGAAACGAAGAAGTTAAGGCATTTCTGAAAAAGGGCAATGAAAATCTGGGAATGCTGGGATTTACCGATCATTCGGAGAAGCACTGTGGAATTGTTGCAAAGCGGGCGGGAATGATTCTTCAAAAATTCGGATATCCGGAGCATGAAATCAGGCTTGCGGAGATTGCCGGTGCGATGCATGATATCGGAAATGCCATCAACCGGAATAAACATGCAGAGTATGGAGCGATTCTGTCTTACAATATTTTAGAAAAAATGGGTATGCCTCTGGAGGAGCGGATTGTGATTGCCTCCGCCATCGGAAAGCACGACGAATCAACGGGCGGTGCGGTAGATGCCGTTTCCGCGGCGCTTATTCTGGCAGATAAAACGGATGTGAGAAGAAACCGTGTGCGGAATAAGGACAAGTCCACGTTTGACAAGCATGACCGGGTAAATTATGCAGTTACAAACGCAACGGTTAAAGTAAGTCCGCAGAAGCAGATGATAACTTTAAATCTGCAGGTGGATGAAGAAATCTGTACGATGTATGAGTATTTCGAAATCTTTCTTGGAAGAATGATGATGTGCCGGCGGGCAGCGGAATTACTGGGGGCAAAATTTAAGCTGACGGCAAACGGAAGCAAGGTACTGTAATTTATGAGAACCACATATCTTAAGGGGATTCAGATATGTGGTATTTTTGTGACTTTTTTCCTATAAGAAAATTGTGTTTTCTAAAAAAATGGTATATAATTTGAATATGCGATTTCAGAGTGAAATCTGAACGGTTAGAATAAGTCCCATTTTTTAGGAGGGAAAAGCATGAAGTCATATATTGGAGTTGGAACAGGAAGTGCAGCAAACGCGGTCAGTGAGGCAACACGGGGATTGCAGTCTCCGGAAGCAATTATTTTTATCGCCCCGTATGATTATATGCAGGAAGTTGCCCGGCTTTTGCAGGAGCAGTATCCACAGACACCGGCAATCGGAACAATCGGAACCAAGCTTGTAAACGGACAGGTAAGTGACAAGAATGTGTCGGTTCTGGGACTGTTTTCCGATGCAAAGGTGCGGTGTGGAATCATTGAAAATATCAGCGAATGTCCGGTTGTTGCGGTAAAGGATATAGAACGAAAGATTGCGGAGGTGGCACCGGGAAAAGACAATACGGTATGCATCGAATTCTGTACGGGGGAAGAGGAGAAGCTGGTTACCACATTTACCTCCTGTCTGGCGAAAAAAGGAGTTCGCTGGCCGGCGGAACTGCGTTCGGAGCGCCGGAAGGAAAACCGTCCGTGGTGGCCTATAATGGGAAAATATATGAGAATGCCTGTGCTTATGCCATTGTCAAAAATACGGTAGGAAAGGCATTGGTATACAAGGAGAATATCTATAAAAAGCAGTCGGACAACATTCACCATTTTGCCACGAAGGTGGATCTGAAAAGGAAAGCCCTGATCGAGTTGGACGGAAGTCCGGCGGCAGAAGTATACAGTAAAGAACTGGGAATCGCCAAGGATAAGATTGTGGATAACGTGATGAAAAATCCGATGGGACGTGCCGTGGGAGATGAAGTATTTATTTCATCCATGATGCAGATGGAGCCGAACGGAACGCTGCTAAACTATAAGCGCATTAATAAAAACGACTGCATTTATTTCCTGGAATTAAGTGATTACAAAGAGACAGAGCGTGAAACGAGAGAAAATATACAAAAGGATGTAAAGCAGATTTCTCTTGTATTTTCCATTGATTGTATTTATCGCTATTTGCTTTATACCGGGGAAGGATATATGAATACATATGCAAAGGATATGGCATCACTTGGCAATCATATGGGCGTCATCGGAGGCGGAGAGCAGTATAATAACCAGCATGTGAACCAGACCATGGTATGTGCAGTGTTTGAGTAGCAGGAGGAAAAGGATGTTTGGAAAGAAAAAAACAGAAGTAAAAACTGAATCCACTGTAGATAGAAATAAAAATGCACTGGAAGATCTGGATTCCATGCGTTATCTCAGTAAGTTTGTGATGGAGCGCAAGGAAGACCTGGCGGATCAGGAAGTGAAGGCCGTGGAAGAGATTGAGCGGGTGAAGGAATCTTACAGTGAAGTGATCGAGAACAATGCGAGAGTCAGTGAATCAATTGATTTGTTTGAGGCAGAGTTCAAAAAAATCGGAGAAATATCCGGCGAGTTCAACGGTGTAATCGAAAATGTCACGGGAGTGGCAGGCAGTGCAATGCAGGATATGCAGGAGCTGAAAGAAAGCTCCGTAAAAGTGGAAGAAAAGTTTGAGGAAATCTCAAAAATATATGACGAATTTCAGCAGCGCTTTGATGAAATCAAGAAAACGATGCAGAGTATCGTAGGGGTGGCAAACCAGACAAACCTTCTGGCATTGAACGCCTCCATTGAGGCAGCGCGGGCAGGAGAACATGGAAAAGGTTTTGCGGTAGTTGCAGATGAGGTTACCAAGCTGTCCATCGACATAAAGGAGATGGCAGGCGAGGTAAATAAAAGTATGGAAGGACTCCAGACAAGTGCAGAGAACCTTACCACATCTCTGGAGGAAGCAAAGGGTGCACTGGGTACTTCAAAGGAGCAGATGGAGCATACGGAGAGCATATTTGGCAGAATCCATGAGTCGGTGGCAACCGTTGAGGGTGTGCAGAAGGAGATTACGGATGTGGTTGAGCACTGTTCCGGTCAGGTGACAGATATTCAGGGCGATATGGCATCCTATGAGAATCAGTATGCACAGGTTATGGATAAGATTGACGGATTGAAGAGTCTCATGACAGAGAAGGGCTTTGTTTATGAGGATATCTCGAATATGCTGGAACAGGCAGATCCGCTTATCAAGAAAATAACAACAGAAATCGGTTAGTTAAAAAATATGAGTAATATACTACTTCTCGAAGACGATCTGAGCCTGATTAACGGGCTTTCTTTTGCTTTCAAAAAGCAGGGCTTTGAATTGGACGTTGCCAGAACCCTCAGAGAGGCGGATGAGCTGTGGGCGGATGGCAGGTATGATTTGCTGGTATTGGATGTATCCCTGCCGGATGGTACGGGCTTTGAATTTTGTAAAAAGGTACGGCAGGTTTCCAAAGTACCGATTATCTTTCTGACGGCCTCGGACGAGGAAATGAATATCATTATGGGGTTGGACATGGGCGGGGATGATTACATCACCAAACCTTTCAAGCTTGGGGTACTTGTGTCAAGAATCAATGCCCTGCTGCGAAGGGCAAAGGATTTTCATTCGGCGGACACGGAATTGCAGTCGAATGGGATTAAGGTGCTTTTGTTGCAGGGGCAGGTATACAAAAACGGAGAATTGTTGGAACTGACTGCCGCAGAGTACAAACTTCTTTGCCTGCTTATGAAAAATCCAAATGTCATTCTTACCAAGGAACAGATACTGGATAAGCTGTGGGATTGTGAGGGCAATTATATTGACAGCAGTACGCTCACCGTATATATGCGCAGACTGCGGATGAAGATTGAGGACAATCCAAGCGAGCCGCAAATGATACTGACGGTTCGGCGCATGGGTTATAAGTGGAATGTCATGGATTGAGGTGCCGTATGAAAATATTTGCAGATAGAAATATCAAACATTTTTTCCTTGCCATGGCTGCTTCTTTGCTGGCTTTTCTTTTTCTGTCAGAGATTTTGGCATGGCTGATGTACGGTAAATTTTTCCTGTGGCTTTTGTTGCTTTTTTCCCTGATGGCAGTTGTGCTTTTTGCAATCTGTTTTGGATATTTTTACAGGCAGAACAGAATTCTGGAAGAGGCTGTGGCACAGATCAATGCTTATCTGGACGGGGACGTAAATGCCCGTATCGAATGTGATGATGAGGGCGAACTGTATCGATTATTTCATTCCGTAAATTCCCTGGCGGCAGTCTTAAACGCGCATGCGTCAAAGGAATTGCAGGAAAAAGAATTTCTGAAAAATACCATATCGGATATTTCCCATCAATTGAAAACACCGCTGGCAGCACTGAATATTTATAACGGTCTATTGCAGGACGAGACGGAGGAAATGCCTGCGGTGAAAGAATTTGTGACATTATCGGAGCAGGAGCTTGACCGCATTGAAACGCTGGTACAGAATCTGCTTAAAATTACGAAGCTGGATGCCGGTTCCATAGTCATTGAAAAGAGCATGGAAAATGTGGCCGATATGATGCGTGACATTGAACTGCATTTTGCATATCGGGCAAAGCTGGAGCAGAAAAAAATTGTTCTCTCCGGCGCGGATAACGTTTGTCTTCTGTGTGACAGAGACTGGCTGACCGAGGCGGTAGACAATATTGTAAAAAATGCGCTTGACCATACAAAGACCGGTGACATCATCCGCATTGAGTGGGGCGGCTTCTCCAATGCGGTACAGATTTCCGTAAAAGATAACGGCTGTGGAATTCATCCGGAGGATCTGCATCATATTTTCAAGCGTTTTTATCGCAGTCGTTTTTCCAAGGACAAGCAGGGAATCGGACTGGGACTGCCTCTGGCAAAAGCAATTGTGGAAGCGCATAACGGAACCATTGAGGTTGACAGTGAATTGGGCAGGGGGACAGTTTTTACCATGAATTTTTTGATTCCTACAAAATTGTAGGATTATTGTAAGGCTGCAGTAATATTCAGGTGCTATCCTTTACAAAAGTCATTAAGAAAGAGGTGTTTGCACTATGAACTTATTAGAGGTCAATCATATTTGTAAGACCTACGGCAGTGGAGAAACCGCTGTACAGGCACTGAAAAATGTCAGTTTTTCTGTCCCAAAGGGCGAGTACGTTGCAATTGTCGGAGAATCCGGTTCCGGAAAAAGTACACTGTTAAATATGATCGGGGCACTGGACATTCCCACATCCGGAAAAGTGATGATTGATGGCAAGGATATTTTTTCGATGAATGATCGCAAGCTCACCGTATTCCGGCGCAGAAATATCGGTTTCATTTTTCAGGCATTTAACCTTGTGCCGGAACTGACGGTGGAGCAGAATATTATTTTTCCGCTGCTGTTGGACTATCAGAAACCGGATGAAAAATATCTGGAGGAGTTACTTACTGTATTGAATCTGAAGGAACGCCGCAATCATTTGCCGAGCCAGCTTTCCGGAGGGCAGCAGCAGAGGGTGGCAATCGGACGTGCGCTTATCACCAGGCCATCGCTCATTCTTGCGGATGAGCCAACGGGAAATCTGGATACGCATAACAGCAGCGAAGTGATTGCCCTTCTGAAAGAGACATCAAAAAAATACGAGCAGACGATTATTATGATTACCCATAACCGCAGTATCGCACAGACGGCAGACCGGGTATTGCAGGTATCGGACGGTGTGCTGACAGATTTCGGGAGGTGCCGGGAATGAAAAGTTATCTTAGCCTTATCCCAATTTCTGCGAAGATGCGGAAGCGGCAAAACCGTATGATAACCTGGTGCATTGTTATTTCCGTTTTGCTGGTAACAACGATTTTCAGTGTGGCGGATATGTTTATCCGGACAGAAGGTAACGTCTTACAGAATAAGCATGGCAATTGGCATATCAAATTAGATAATATCTCACAGGACATTGCAGAAGAAATCGAAGAAAGTTCCGATGTGCAGGCGGTTGGCTGGTCGGAGGCATTTAATACAGAAGCAGAAGAACCCTGCTATGTGGGAGAGAAAAAAGCCGCTTTGTATGGCGCGGACAACACTTATCTGACACAACTTGTCAATGCGGTGGAAGAAGGGGATGTTCCGCAAAGTGATGACGAAGTTATGCTTAGTTCCAATGCGAAGCTTGCCATGGAGGTGCAGGTGGGAGATTCCGTAACAATAGAAACTCCGGCCGGAAAAACGGACTTTACGGTGTCCGGTTTCGGTTCAGATGACCGGGAGTATTATGAGGGGCAAACCTATCTGGTGGCGGCGTATATGACACGGGAGGCTTTTACCTCCCTTATGAAGCAGAACAACATTCCGCTTCATCCATCCTGCTATGTTCAGTTTCAGGATGCGCAAAAGGCATCCGGTGCAATTGCGGAAATGAAACAGCAATATGATCTGCCGGAGGAGAGTATTTCCGAGAATACCGCAACTATGGGGATTTCCGGTCAAAGCAGCAATGAAGCCATGAAAAACATTTACGGTTTGGCTGTCATTTTATTTATCATGGTGTTGCTGGCAGGTGTGCTGATGATTTCCGGCAGCATGAACAGTAACGTAGCCCAGCGGACAAAGTTCTTTGGTATGATGCGCTGCATTGGCGCAAGCCGTCGGCAGATTATCCGCTATGTGCGGCTGGAAGCATTAAACTGGTGCAAGACGGCTGTGCCGGTCGGTCTGCTGGCAGGCGTGGTAATCAGTTGGGGTATTTGCGGTCTGCTGCATTATGGCATTGGCGGGGAATTTGCAACCATACAGGTATTTGCATTCAGCCCGGTTGGGTTAATCAGTGGTGCGTTGGTTGGAATTGTGACGGTTTTATTGGCAGCACAAGCTCCGGCAAGGCGGGCAGCCAAGGCATCTCCAATGGCAGCAGTTTCCGGCAATTCGGATGCGGCACCTTCCGTGCGGCATACAATCCGGCTGAAGCGGGGTCGGGTTGAAAACAGTTTAGGCGTCCATCATGCCACAGCGTCTAAGAAAAACTGGTTTTTGATGACGGCAAGTTTTTCGTTGAGCATTATTTTATTCCTTTGCTTTTCGGTAGGACTGGATTTTGCACGAGAGCTGATGCCATCCATGCGGTCCTGGCAACCGGATCTTACTCTGACCGGATATGAAAACCGGCAGGTGTTAAGCCGGAGTCTGAGCGATACCATCCGTTTGATTCCGGGAGTAGAGCATGTGTATGGCAGTGCATATATGGAGAACGTTCCGGTCACTTCCTCCAGGAAGGAAATCGACCATGTGAATATAACTTCTTATAGTGACTATCTGCTGGACAGCGCAGAGGAGAACATTGTGCAGGGGGAGTTGTCGGAAATCTATGGAGACAGTGATAAGGTTATGACTGTCATGGATAAGGATAATCCCATCAAGGTTGGAGACACCATGGTAATCGCCGGGCAGGAAGTGGAAGTTGTCTGTGCCGTATCCAATGGCTTGTATGCCGGTGAGTATAGCATAATCTGTTCCCGGGAAACTTTTGCCCGGCTGACGGGGGAGCAGAATGACAGCATGATAGGGATACAGTTGGGCAGGGATGCCACGGAGGAAACCGTAAAACAAATCAGCAGTCTTGCCGAAAGTGATGTCATTTTTGCAGATCAGCGAGAAAGAAATCAGGAGGATGCGAATGCCTATCTGGCTACTCGGTTCGTGATGTACAGTTTCCTTGCAATTATCGCCATGATTACGCTGTTCAACATCATCAACAGTATTTCCATGAGTGTGACTGCGCGGATGAAACAGTATGGTGCAATGCGGGCTGTTGGTATGGATGAAAAACAGCTTACCGGGATGATTGCCGCAGAAGCCTTTACTTATGCAGTATCCGGTCTTGTGGTTGGCGGTGGAATCGGAATCGTCTTAAGCCGTTTTCTGTATACCAGACTGCTTACGAGATATTTTGGGATTCCGTGGAGACCGCCGCTTTCCCTACTTGCTATTGTAATTGTATTTGCTATTGTGTCTGCCATTGTTGCGGTTTATGCACCGGCAAAGCGGATTCGGAGCATGGCGATTACAGAGACCATCAATGAGTTATAAGATTCAGGTTCGTTTTCAACTGTTTCATAAAAGTCAGGGGTGTCATATTGTATTTCTTTTTGAAGGCACGGTGGAAATATGACAGATTGTGAAAACCGACAGACAGGGAGACGTCTAAGATAGAAGAGTTCCCCTGTTCAAACAGTTCCACGGCTTTTTCCAGACGCAGGTTGTTAATGTATTCCACACAGGTCATGTTCATGTGTTTCCTGAAAAAACGCATGAAATGGTATTCGCTGAAATAGCACATTTTTGCAAGTTCCGGTACGGAAATGGATTCGGCATAGTGAAGCTCAATGTAGTCAAGAACCTGCTTCAATTTGTCGGAAGAGGTTTCCGTGCCGGAAATCTCTTTTTTCTCACTGTATTGCAGCAGCAAAAAGATTGCCTGTAAGAACATGGCTTTGAGAGCCAGCTCATAACCGTTTATGGTTTCATCATACAGAGAAGCAATCTGACCGAAAATTTTGCGCAGGGAAGTGTAGGCAGGGTGGTTTTGGGTAATCAGGTATGGCATGGAGATTTCCTGATTCATAATCGGAGTAAGGTAGCGGGTGGAACAGATATCCGTGGAATTTCCACCCAGAAAATTCATATGAAACACATAAGTTTCAGATAGAAATTTTTTCTTAGCGTTCAGTGAAATGGAATGCAGAAGCAGAGGGGGAATAAACAGAATATCCCCCTCTTTTACTTCGTAGTCCGTAAGATCAATCTGATACAGGGCACTTCCGTCGGTAATCAGGGTTAACTCAGCCTCATCATGCCAGTGGGTGGTTACCACAGGATATTCGGGAACCAGCCGCGTGACGTATTTCTGCACCGGAAAAAAAGATTCTCCGTGCTTTGCGTTTTCTTTTTGTTCCAGGGCAAGTGAATGCAGCTTTTTCATATTATCCAATCCTCAATAAGAGCAGTTTTGTGTTATAACAAACAAATATTATGCAAGAATTTAAAAAAATAACCAATTATAATAGCAGTATAATACATAAAACAAAGATATTCAATATAAAGTGAGGTAAGGCGTATGGAAAAGAAATGGTGGCATGACAAAGTCGCATATCAGATTTATCCAAAGAGTTTTTGTGATACCAACGGAGATGGAATCGGAGATTTGCGGGGAATTATCTCAAAACTGGATTATTTAAAGCAACTGGGCGTAGACATTATCTGGCTCTCTCCGATTTACAAATCCCCTTTCGTGGATCAGGGATATGACATTGCGGATTATTATGCGATTGCAGAAGAATTCGGAACCATGGAGGAGTTCGATGAACTGCTGGCAGAGGCAAAGAAACGGAATATGGATCTTATCATGGATCTGGTAATCAATCATTGTTCCGATCAGCATGAATGGTTTCAGAAAGCATTGGCGGATCCGTATGGGGAATATGCAGATTATTTTTATTTCCGGAAAGGAAAAGACGGGAATCCTCCGAGCAATTACCGTTCATATTTCGGAGGGAGCTGCTGGGAGCCGGTGCCGGGAACGGATTTATATTATTTTCACATGTTTGCCAAAGAGCAGCCGGACTTAAACTGGGAGAATCCGAAGCTGAGGCAGGAACTGTACAATATGGTAAACTGGTGGCTGGATAAGGGACTGGCAGGTTTTCGGATTGATGCCATTATCAATATCAAGAAGAATCTTGCATTTCCGGATTTTGAGCCGGATGCTCCGGATGGGCTGGCAGGCTGCTGGAAAATGGTAGAGAGCGTGGACGGCGTGGGAGAGTTTTTGGAGGACTTAAAGAGAAACACTTTCCGGAAGCATGATGCATTTACCGTTGCGGAAGTTTTTAATATGAAAGAGGGAGAGTTGCCGGAGTTTATCGGGGATGATGGACATTTTTCTACCATCTTTGATTTCAGCGCCCATTCTTTGAGTGATGGAGAACATGGCTGGTATGACGCACCGCCGATTGACTTTAAAAGATGGAGAAAAACCGTGATGGATTCCCAGATGGAGGTACAGAAAAGCGGATTTGAGGCAAATATTATCGAGAATCATGATGAGCCGAGAGGGGTATCCAGATTCCTGCCGGACTATGCGAAAAATTCTGACGGTGCGAAAATGCTTGGAACCGTGAGCCTGCTGCTTAGGGGAATTCCGTTTATCTATCAGGGACAGGAGATTGGCATGCAGAATGCTGTCTGGAACAGCATTGATGAGTTTGACGATATCAGTACAAAGGATCAGTACCATATCGCAAGGGAAGCGGGACTTTCCGATGAGGAGGCGCTGGAGGTATGCTCCCGGATGAGCCGTGATAATGCGAGAACGCCAATGCAGTGGTGCGGTGAGAAAAATGCAGGCTTTACCACAGGGACACCGTGGCTTAAGGTCAATTCCAACTATCCGGAAATTAACGTGGAAAAGCAGGAAAAGGATGCCGGTTCTGTTTTGAATTACTATCGCAGACTGGTAGCCGTGCGGAAATCACCGGAATACAAAAATGTCTTTACTTACGGAGAATTTGAGCCGGAGTATGCGGATACCGACACCGTAATGGGCTACTATCGTTTTGATGGCGAAAAGCGCATGCTTGTGGTGGCAAACTTCGGAAAGGACGCGGTGGAACTGAAGCTTCGCCATCCGGTAAAAAACATTGTGCTGTCGAATAAGAACCGGAAGCGGGCAGAGTTTGCATTGAAGCTGGAAAGCCTTGAGGTTCTGGTGCTGGAGTGTATGTGACATTTGCAAAGTAAAAAAAGTTCTTACGAAGGAATGGATGTAGATAAAGAAAAGCGAAAGCGTCCCGAATGCTTAAGTTTTGTATCGGTGCGTCAGCATTCGGGAACGGCAGTTTATCCTTCCTGGGTGTGAGCACACTGTAAAATACGGATATAGTGATTTGCTTCACGCAGCACATGATCCGTTAACAGAGGCAGGATAACGGAAGAGATATCAAGATCCAGAATTCCCTTGGTGGCGGCTTCTTTGAAATCACGGTATTTAAGCGTTTCCGCCAGTGATTTCCCGGTCAGTTCGCGGGACACGAGCTCATCCTGCGATTGGGCTGTTTCCAGGAGCTTTTTATAATCCATGGCAAAGTCCTGTGCGGTTTTTATCAATTCTTCTTCGGACGGATCAAGAAGACCGCGGATAAAGAAGGCATGTTCCATCATAATCCGGTTCCAGAATTCTTCGGTTCCCCAAAGCGTCTGATAGGAAGAAATCTGGTTGCGCAGGAGATTCTCAACGGTAGTGCGGTATAGTTGTGCCTCCCGGATGATATGCGAAATGAGAAGCGGATAGTTGAAAGTGAAAAGTCTGCCACCAGCCACTTCGCGCAAAATATTTTCTTTGAAGCCGATTAAGCCGTTTAACAACTGAAGGGCACGCCGGTTAATCCGGTGAACGAGTGAGAGAATCTGCCGGTTATTCCGGGATTGCGGCTCACAGAGGAGATTCTGCTGCCGGTGTGTGAGGTCGGTGTTGATTTGGATGCCTTCCAGTGCTTCGGTCCGTTCTTCCGCTTTTACGGTAAACTCGGTGGTCAGTTCGTTGGAGTTAAGGATTTCACAGTTGATTCTGCCGTTACTGATTTCTATAACATCAGATAGCAATTCTTCAAATTGTTGCCGGAAAAAATCCGCGCGTTCAATCCATTCACTATTTTTGCAGGGAAAGCCTGCCCCCAGAAACAAAGCGTGTTCTTTCATGATACGGGAAAAATACAGGTGTGTTTCCAGGGATAACGTAATATAATTCTGAGTCATATATTGACAGCTCCTTTTACAAAACAGATACCTTTAGAATTCACTGTATGATATGAAGAGCTAACTTGAAAAAGTAAATTCCAGTGCAGAGGTAAATTCCACACCCCTTTAAATTTTTGCAGAAAATCAATGCATGTTTAAGGAAAAAGCAGAGAAAATTTGTTATAATTAGCCTAACTCCCCAAAAAAATTGTTGTTTT